>JAHAWU010000013.1 GCA_018383815.1 Candidatus Jordarchaeia archaeon
ACCAGTATTATTACCTATGCCCACGGGAGTCCCAATCGGCAACAACGGAGGAATCCACCACAGAAAGTGCACTCCAGTATTATTTGTTTCCCGCGTGTAAAGATTTACCTCACTATATTGAATTGGCGAAAAGCCGTTTCTCTCAGCAACCACAACAGTGTTCGGATCAGCATAACCCTCAAACCAAACCACCGTCGATGTTAACCCACTTATGGTGGCAGTACCGTTACTCTGCACAGTATAGTCATACCTAAGATAGTACAGTACAAATGGGGTATTGGGATAAGTTGGTGTAGGCTCTGCCTGGAAATAAACCACAGAAGTTATGCCTAGAATCACAGCAAGTACCACAAGAAAAACAAAAATTCTGCTCCGCACCTCACACTGCACCTCCTTCAACCTCTTCTTTCTTCATTTTGCGATTCCTCAACCAGCGATTTGAAAGAATCATCGATATCGGCACCAGAAAAACCATAGAGTACAATAGTATAAGGTAATAGTTAATAATTGGCGGAGCACTGCTCGGATTGGGAAGTATCAAAGACACCGTTGGCACATCACTAGCCAGATAAACAGTCGTCGGACTTCCAGATAAAGGTTTTATGGTTACGCTGAGATTAAATGAAATCTGGGTGGGAAGGCCAGCAATACCCGTAAGTAATAACGTGTTTTCAGACTTCACCAAGGTAAAGTTATTTAAGGAGGGGGAGAGCGGGATCATATTTGTGTCGGAGGCAAAGGCGTTAGAGAGTGGTATCAGTAGTCCTCGGCTTATTTTCGTTCCTTTGGACTCACCGTTAATAGTTATGTTCTGTATGGTGCTGTTGCTGTTAGCGTTGATTCTAAGGAGCCATGCTGCTATGTTGCCTTCTAGTAGAATTCCGGTGTCGGTGGTCACGGTGAAATTTACTTCAATGTCTGTGGGAACTCCAGGTACAGTTTCTGTGAATGTGTATGTATGGCTTACGGGTTGGGCGAAGGCCTGTTGGGTTTGGGCAGTTAGTAGTGATATTGATAGGCTTATGGTTAGTACCAGTATTAATAGGGTTAGTGGATGTTTTTTCATTGTTTCTCCTTTCCTTTTTCTTTTTCTTGGTTGAACTATTGCTCGTAGTGGAAACTACATTTCGTAGTTAAATTTATATGTCTGACATGAGTATATAAAAATTACGGTAATGGAAAAAGGCCAACTTACTCGAACCCCTTAGAGTAGCAAAGCCTATTTTCCAATTTGCATCCTCAAAATGAGCCAGCGATATCCTGAGAATATAGGTCACTAAATAAAAAATAGTAGAAGGGTGAAGAGCTTTGTTTGAAGGTATGGAAGTGTTTCACCCAGCTTTTCTAGCGTACCTTGGATTTGAATATGAGAACTTGTATCTCGTCTACGTCCCCAACAATCTGGAAGAATATACAGGTGTTACCCAGGATAAAACACTCCCATTATGCTGTGCCGATGTGAAAGAGTGGATGAAATTGATTTGTCCTGAAGTTTTTGTGCATGTTTTTGTTTAAAGGAGTGGAGGGAAGAGTAAATTTGGTTGATAAACCTAAAGTTTACGAATTTAAGCCCCATGAGAAGGATTTGTCCACGGTTTTAGGTGATCTTGAATCGGAAGTGATGAAGACTGTTTGGAGGCTTAAAAAAGCTTCTGTTCGAGCTATCCACGAGGATATAAGGGCTAGGCGACCTGTGGCTTTTAACACTGTGGCCACGATTCTGGACCGGTTGTATAAGAAAAAGCTTGTGGAGAGGGAGCTCGTTAGAGAGGGGGGAATATACTATGTTTATTCTCCTGCCCTGAGTAGGAAAGAATTTGAGGAGCTGGTTGCAAGAAATGTTCTCAGTGGGCTCTTCGAATCATTTGAGGAACCAACAATTATGTTTTTGCTCGAAAACCTAAATATAAATAACCCCGAAGTGATAGAGGAAATAAAAAGACAACTAAAAAAGATAAAAAGCAGGGGCGAGCCCAGTAAATGAACCTGTTTCAGGAAATTTTTAAACTGTTAGAATTCATTGTCAGATTCGTACAAGAAACTTTAAAAACCAATATCCAATTCCTGCTCAGCTATAACCAATTTGTCATGCCCCTTGAGATGATTCAATCATTTTTGGCGTGTTTGGTTCTCTCTATGCCCCTTATATCTCTTATTATTTGTAAAATTGTTAAACAAGACGCTTACTCGATAAAAACCAAGGTTTGGTTTTTCGCTCTTTTGCTACCCCTTCTTTACTTCCCCATAAGAACAGTAATTTTTCAAGTTTACTTTTTCCTTTACAACTACTTATTTGCCCCAATGATTGAAAGACTAAGTGCTGATTTCTTAATTTACTGCGGCTTCCAACTAGTTGTTGCGTGTTTTGTATTCGTTTTCATGTTCAAAGGAATAAAACTTTTTGGTAGCCGCACCCATTTATTTCAATCCCAACTCGTCACTACACACAATAATAATTTTACGAATAGCCAGATAAAAAAAATAACTAGGAAACTCGCCCAACTGATGAAAATACCTGTTCCGGAACTCTTCATTTTCAAGCTTGAGAGACCAGTAGTGTTTACCGTAGATGAGGGGAAGAAAAAACCTCTCATAGTTATTTCAATCGGTTTACTCGACCTACTAGATGAGGAGGAGTTGGAAGCTTGCTTGGGACACGAGTTAGCCCACATAAGGAATAGAGATGGCTTTGTTAGAAAAACATCCTCATTCCTCAGAGCAATCATGTTTTACAACCCTCTCGGGTACTTTATAGAGTCTGCTATCTACCGAGAACGAGAATTTCTCGCAGATATGGTTTCCTCTCGCATCACCAAGAAGCCAGAAGCCCTAGCATCAGCCCTAATCAAAATAGCAGAAAATACCGATGACTCCGGGATACTGCTAAAAAACAAGGCGGTTATGCGCCTTTTCAAAAAATATAAATTCCTACTTAAAAAGCACCCGCCCCTCGAAGAAAGGCTGAAAAGATTAATGCGATTAATCGAAGACCAAAAGTTTCTGGACGTGAAAACTTCGTGAAAAATGCAAGCGTCTTCAGTTTCACTCAGTGAGACAGACCCAGCTTTTTCCATATACAATCTCATTTTGCCAGAAAAAATTTTATGAGGCCTATCCCATTTAAAGCCCAACCACTTTCTGATAGAACTCACTTCGTCTCCAAACACATCCCAAATCCCAAAAAATGCAAATTTTTTGTAAAGAAATAGTTATTACTCTACATGAATGTCTTTACTTTTCGAAATCTTTATTATAAGACAAAAGACTGTTCTACTGGAGGCATCTAGATGAGTTCAGGAAACGTAACCTGCCCCAAGTGCGGATTCACATTTAACCTCTCATACTCAAGAACATTCGCCTGCGGATCATGTCCAAGCGCAGCTCTAGGAGACTGCGGCTACATAAAATGCCCCAAATGCAAACACGAATTCGAATCGCCAAGAGCCCAACAAATACGAGGATGGAGATTCTAACAATCACAGAAATAGTCGACACACAGACAATTACCAAAATATAAATATTCTGGCGCTCTTTTTAATCTAAATTTATTTGGTTCACTTCACCAAGCACCAAATCACAAGGAAGGCTTTATTTTTAGAGCTGCCCTTAAGGCGATGGTGATTTATTCTTCGCTTTGTAAATAGTTTTAAATATAAACATAATAATTTTTAATCTATATTTTAAGATTTAGAAAATACGCCCAAACTACACAGAAGTTTAGGAGAAGATGGATTATGGGTGGATACCTCGGAAAAATTCTGAGAGTAGATCTTTCCAAGGGAAAAATAAAAACTGAAGATTTTAAAGAAGACGTACAAAAAAAGTATTTAGGCGGATCAGGACTGGCGGCAAAAATACTTTACGACGAACTTAAACCAGGAATCGACCCCTTGGGGCCTGAAAATAAACTAGTTTTTGCAACAGGTCCTTTAACGGGAACGAGAATTCCATCCTCGGGCAGACACCTTGTTGCCGCTAAATCACCTTTAACCGGAATCTGGGGCGAAGCCACATCAGGAGGCTTTTGGGGAGCAGAACTAAAATTCGCAGGCTTCGACGCAATTATAGTCGAGGGCAAATCTCAAGAACCGGTATACCTCTGGATTAAAGATGGGGAGGCGGAACTAAAAGACGCCAGCAAAATGTGGGGTAAGGACGTTTACCAAACAGAGGAAATGATACAAAAAAGCCTGGGAGACGAAAAAATAGTCGTTTCCTCAATAGGACCCGCAGGGGAGAAACTGGTCAAAATAGCATGCATCATCAACGATAAAGACAGAGCAGCTGGCAGATGCGGATTAGGAGCAGTCATGGGCTCCAAAAAGTTGAAGGCCATAGCAGTACGTGGAACACAACCAATCCCAATAGAAGATCCGGAAGCCCTAAGCGAAGGTGCAAAAAAGTTCCGTGAAGCCCTAAAAGCCAACTTTTTAGTAGAGGGAGTAAGCAAACAAGGCACCAACAGCTCACTTGGAACCCTCAACATGATGGGCACACTCCCCACACAATACTACAGAGAGGGAGTTTTTGATCAAGCAGACAAAATTGATGGAAATGCCCTGATGGAAATAACCACCAAAAAATTCGCCTGCTACGGATGCCCAGTGGCCTGCGGCAGAGGACACGTAGAAGTAAAATCTGGACCCTACGCGGGAACAGCTGGAGCAGGACCCGAATATGAGACTGTCGCCGCATTCGGCTCACTATGCATGAACAGCGACCTGGGAACAATTGTCAAGGCCGGCATAATCTGTAACCAACTCGGAATGGACACCATCTCGGCGGGAAACATAATAGCCTTCTCCATGGAGTGCTACGAGAAAGGAATACTGACAAAAAAGGACACCGACGGACTGGATTTAACCTGGGGAAACCCTGAAGCAATAATCAAACTAGTAGAAAAGATGGGTAAAAAAGAGGGAATAGGAGCAATACTATCAGAAGGTGTGAGAAACGCTTCAAAGAAAATTGGAAAGGGATCAGAACAGTTTGCAATGCATGTCAAAGGCCTAGAATGCCCGATGCATGAGCCCAAAGGATACAAGGGCTTAGGTTTAGGCTACGCAACCTCAAACAGAGGAGCATGCCACCTGAGACCAGCGTCCCAACTAGTTGAACTGATGGCTACACCAAGACCCGAACTAGGCTTCAACAAAGTAGCTGGAGCATACGAAGTAGAAGGGAAAGGGTACGTGATAAAAGGATTACAAGACTTCAAAACCACCAACGATTCGCTGGTACTATGCAGCTTCGTTTACGACCTGTACGCCTACCTTCCAGATGAACTGGCAAAATTGTGCACCGCCGCCACCGGATACAAGTTCGAAGTAGCAGACCTAGTAAAAATAGGCGAACGAATCTTCAACCTAAAGAGGCTATTCAACGTGAGAGAAGGCATATCAAAAAAGGACGACACCCTCCCTAAAAGATTCCTCCAAGAAAAGCCCACCAAAGGCCCCACAGCAGGCCAAACCGTTGACCTTGAACCCATGCTCAACGAATACTATGAAGCCAGAGGCTGGGACAACAACGGAATTCCAACCCAAAAGAAACTCTCAGAACTCGGACTATAAAGTAAACAATAGGAAAACAGAAGAAAATACAATCCATAACATTTTCACTTTTTTTGGTACCGGTAGGGCGAAACTCCCAAGCCTGAAAAGCAATAATGAAGGGCCAAAGAACTTGACGATCTAAAATAAGATAAAGTGAGAGAAGGCAGCCACACCACAATTGGCAAAATATTATTTGTTGAAAATGTAAATTGCTTATTCTACGTGATATCTAAACAAGTCCACATCCCCAGGTTCCTTCGGCACCTCTCTCACAAATACTTCGATGAACTCGCGTGTTGCGCGTTCTATGTCCTTGCTTTGTGTTATGTACCTTCCAACGATTAGAATATCAGCCCCGGCTGCAAGAGCCTCTGGTGCTGTTTCGGGCGTTATGCCACCAGCCACTGCAAAAAGCATTTTGTTTTCCTTAACAACCTTCTCCTTAATCTCTTTGATGAGATGCCATCGAGGCTTCTCGCCGGTGGCCTCCACGTCGATGGCCCTGTGGAGTATAACGACGTCCGGCAAAGTTTTAAGCTCCCCAAGCTTCTCAACTGGGTCAGGTACTTCCATCATATCAACTATGGAATAAATGCCCAGTCGCCGCGCCTCATAGATGAAACGGTCTATAGACTCTTTACTGGCAAGACCAGACACTACTACCGCATCTGCAGTCTCTTCGTAAGCTATATCAACTTCAACCTGTGCAGTGTCCAGTGTTTTAAGGTCGGCTATAATGAATATGTCTGGGGCAACCTCTCTCAGTTTACTCACAGCACTCACACCGTACCTCTTGATCAGGGGCGTACCTGCCTCCAGTATTATCCTGTCACTTTTGGGAAGCTCTTTAATCACCCTTATGGCCTGCTCCATGGAAGGATTATCCAAGGCAATTTGCAGGTATGGCGGCCGCCAGAGGCGGGGTACCTTCAGCCCGGCAACGGGGTGAACGGCTCTATCTTTGTCGTAAAGGATTTTTTCTAGTGGTGGGTAGTTTGACATGGCTCTGCTGAGGGCTAGTTTTGTGGCTGAGTAGTTGTAGTGGTAGATTTTTCGGTAGTCTTTGGCTTCAGGGTGGATGAATACGCTGGCTATTATTACCCAGGAGTCTAGTTTGTCTTTGGGGATCATTCCTTCTTCTACCGCGTCTGCTATGGCTTTTGCGACTGCGGCTTGGGCTGGTCCGAAGATCTTGTTTGCCTCTTCCATGTTTTTAATTGTGACTTTTGGCACGACCAGTACGTGGGGTTTGGGTGGGAGGTTGGGTCTTATGACTCCCAGTAGGGGTGTGTGGCCTGCGGATAAGTTTGTCAGTCCTTGGGCGAAGGCTGTGCCTACCGGTCCTTCTTTTTCGCCTACTAGTAGGTCGACGTGTGCTACCTCTTGTCCCTTGCCGACCAGTGCTTCTCCGATTAGGTATGTCATGATTTTAACACCTCTTTGTCAGCATGAGGACATTTGTAAAATTGCTTAATTAAGTTTTTTCCGTGTGTTTGCTTTTTAGTGTTTTATTGGGATTTTTGGGTGGCTATTTTAGGGCTTCTTGCATGGTGTTGAGGATGTCTAGGTCGCTGAGTATGACTTGTTGTAGTAGGGCTAGGAATTCATGTAGGTTTCCCCAGACTTCGACTTCTCCAGATTTCAGCATGTTTTTTATGTTTAGGGGGGTTTTTATGAGGTTTTGGAAGGCTTGGGGACTGGTTACTAGGGTTGCGTCGGGGCTGGGGTATTCTCCATCTTCTATTCTTGTTTCTTCTTCTGAGAATATTATGTAAAATTTTTCTTCGCCTAGGTGGAAGGAGATTATTTTTCCGTCGTACGTGGATATCCATTTTTTTATTGCCTTTTTTGCATTTGTACTTTTGTTGATGGCTTGAACCATTGCTTGCATGCTTTCTTTTATCTTCGTCAATGCTTTTCCTCCTAGATGCTTTCTGTCCATTTTTTGATTGCTTCCATCGCTGCTTTTTCGACGTTTGAGGATGTTATGTTGCCGTACCTCTTTTTTACTGCTTGGAAAAATTTTTGTGAGAGTTCCTGGTTTAGGGTTAGTATTATTCTTGGTAGCCTGTCCTCAACCAGGGTGTCTGCAAGTGTCTTTAGATTTCTGAAGTAGGGTGTGAGGTCTTCTTTTGTAGCTTTGGGTTTTGCTAACCACTCTGCCAACTTTAAACCTCCCTAGTTTTTTGCATTTCTTCTTTTCTAATTTTTACTATTGCGAAGTGGAGTTTGGAAGGCCAATCAATTACGAGGCGAATTCCTTCCCTCCAGTCTCCAGTGAAGAGGCGTCCTCCAAAATCAACAAATGTGTCCAGTATTACTTCGCAAAGTTTTTCCAAGTCAATATTGGATTCCCTTGAAAAGTCCTGTAAATACTTGATGGTTTTTTCGCTCAAGTTTATATTTATGGAAGCCATTTTAATCATCCTTTTTTCGGAATGCCAATCTTTTGTAGGGGTTGCCCCAGTATTCCTCGTAGACTATGCCTTCCAAGGGGTAGCGGGCCGGCGTTGCTGTTCTTGGGAATAGGGGTACACCAACAGCGAGGGTGGTCAGTGGAAAAACTCCTCGGGGTAATCCCAGTTTGTCAGCCAATTTTTCGCGCCTTCGATGGTCACCGCAGGGTAAAGCGTCGTAGCCCATTCCGAGATTAAGGGCTCTTGTGGCCAACCACATATTTTGGATGGCCATGCTTGTGGACACAACCATTACTTCGGTGGAGGAGGGATACGCAGGAGTTATATCAAAGGCAGTAGTGTTAGCGCAGGGAACTATTACGGTGTCTGCGTCTTCTGGATACCTGAAAAGTGTACCATCATATGCTCTCTCAATGACTGCCGCTCTTGATTTTTCTGGGATGTACCAGAGTCTATCTTCAACTATTTCGTAGGGAAAGTTTCCAAAAACCGTTGCTCCATGTTCCTGGGCCATATCTGCTATGTATTCTTTCATTTCTTGGTCTCTTACTAAAACCATTCTCCAATACTGCATATTTTCTGGGCTGGGAGCCCACCTAGCGGCGTCCAATATTTTTTCTATTTTCCAGGGTTCCACGGGAGCCCCTTTTTTGAATTCTCGAATACTTCTTCTGGTGTAGAGCACTTCCCAAAAATCAGGCAATTAATCACCTCTAAAAATTGTAGCTTTAGGGCTTTTTTTAACGAGTGGATTTAACATGACTCATAAATCTTGTGGGTTGAAATTTTCTTGGGCGTTTTTTGAGTATTTTTTCGGCGATTTTTAGGTCTCTCCTGCTATTTATGTTAATGGCGAATTCTTTGCGGTTTACTTTGAAGTAGCCCTCCTCAAGGGTTGCTCCAGTGACTAGTTTTTCTCCTTTAACCACATTGACCCCTGTGGGTACCATGTCCAATTCATCTATTTTCATTATGGTTGTGGGTTCTAGGCCCAAACTTTTTACCATTTCTAGGGGAACCACGGTTACGAGTGAGGGTTTACCAACTCTGAAGAACTCTTCCACCACTAGGTCTAATAGTTCTCCCCTGAGAAATGGGGTGTCGGCGGGGCAAACAAGCACATCAGACATTCCAGAAAGGTTAATGGCGTATCGCAGGTCTTCTATGTAGCCTGCTCCGGGAGTTTGAACTATTTGAAAATGGTATTTCTTAACCCTTTTTAGGTAATCTGTGGTGTTTTTTGTGTGTGAACTTACTGCTACGTGGATGCTCTTGATGAGTTTTGAGTCACTCATTGCCTTTAACACATAATCTATCAGGGGGCGCCCGTTTAGGCGTATCATTGGTTTTTCCCCAAGTTCTTTAATTCTTAAGCTTCTTCCCCCAGCCATAATGAGACCATCAATCCTAAGCATATAGTGAAATCACCGCCACGATTAATGCTAGTAAAATGAGTCTGGAAATCTCATGTGATGCACCCAGAACATCACCAGTGACACAGCCAAAGATCCTGTTGGAGAGAACAGCAATGGAGGCTCCAGAAATAATGGATAGTACGGGTGAGAATAGGATGAAAATTTTTACTTCGAAGGTGATACTGAGGTGGAGAAAATAATTGTAGAAGAAGATTATTAGGATTAAGAATGCTAATGTCAGTAGGGCGGATGCCAAAAGCCTTTTCTTGTTCATTCCCTCTATGAATTGTTTGCCTATTCCGGATTCGTGGGGTTTACCTAGAGTGGCGCATGCCAGTAGGGAATTTTTGCACAAAACCTCTGTCACAAAGACGAATAGGAATAGTTGAACGTATGGTAATACGCTGTAGAGGGAAACCGTTGCTATTATTGTTAGGAGTGCAAGGATTAGTCCTCCGGCTCCCACTCGGACATCCTTCATAGCGCTTAGCTTCTTCTGCCTGTCTCCAAATGCTGCGAGTCCATCTCCAAAATCTATGAGACCGTCTACATGGAAAAAGCCGTTCAGTAAATATACCGTTAGGAGCATAATTGAAGCCGAGGCGAAAGTGGGAAGTACAAGCGCCAATCCAGAGTAGACTGTTCCAGCAAAAACTCCATAAAGGGCACCTATAATGATGGTTAGGGGCAAATACTTCGCCATATCTTCAGAGAAGCGGCTCTTCCCAACGGGGATTACGGTAAACATAGCTACTAGTATTTTTAAGCCGTCTATAGCCCCCATTTCTACATGCTCCATTTTTTAGAGTTTTGAGTAGATACTTGACATGATTCCTCCCACCAGCGAAGCTACAACATCGTCCAGAAAAGGTCCTAGGGTGGCAATTATGCCCGGCTTCTTCCTGTCGTATCGGATGTAGTTTAAAAGGCCCTTTGTTCCAGCAATGTACTCCGCGATGGCCATTCCTAGGATTTCATCCGCCAAGATGTGAACTGGATCCTTTTTGAAGTCATCTACGCTGAGTCCATGGATTCCCCCGCTTGAACCGAGGTCCTCAAGAAACATGGCTGAGCAAACTAGCGAGTTAATGTTTACATCACCTGTTAACCTGTTAATCTCCTCCACAAAAAATTTCCTTATTTCTTCGGTGCTGTGTTCAGTATCTGGAATGTGGAGTTCCATAGCGGCATCCAACAAATTTTCCATTTTTATGCCATGCTCACAGAGTCTGTCCATAAAATTTCTGCTCTTCGCTTCTCCAGCTTTTGTCAACGATTCTATAACCGCTTGTTTAACTGCTCGGGATAAAAGAATCCCCACATCAGTAGCTGTCCCAGCATATCTCAGCTTTCCTCCATCGGGAGGGCAGGCAATTACTATGCTGTCTGTGGTTGTTCCGCTCCCTGCAAAACCAAGGTTCCTCAGAGCCACACTCTTCGCCTCCGTTGCAGTAATAACCGCATTTACTAAGGCCCCGTCGGTCAATGCTTTATTGACTAAAGCAATTATGTTAATAGTTCCAGAATGCTTCCTCTCACCCTCTTTTTTATAGGGATCCTCCCCCGCTATTAGGGCGTTGGAAGCACCCGCGGTGGCAACCACGGTGATATGTAAATCGTCTAATGATTGATGTGTTACCGTTAATACTTTTTTCACTTCTGCGGCGGTCATTAGCCCTACAGTGTTTTTTCCAAGGTTTAAATCATCAATTAGGTCTTGGAGTTCGTCCTCTGGCCGCTCCGAATCATAATCTCTGGGAACTTGAAGAATGAGAATCTTATCCACATTTATGATGCCGAATCCTAGTGGAGCTGAGCTCACAGCCCTAAAAGTTTTAGGTAAACTCACAAGTACGCAGCAGCCTTTACTTGACTCAATTAATTCCACATTTATATCAGGCAACATAGACCCCAACCTAAAGCGTTTATTAAGAGTTTTATGAGAAAATTCTCAATCAGACCCTGTACAAAAATTCCCAAAAATATAGCTACTGGTGATAGGGTTAGCGTAAAGAGCAAACAGGAGACTTTCATTATTTTAACAGCTTTTTCTGTTTCTCTAAATCTGGGAAACGGGTACTCCTCACCCAATATGTGGTAACCTATCTTTTCGAGACGGACATGGAGAGCTCCAGCCATAGCTGCCATTGGCCACCCTCCGTTGGGACTCTTGGTTTTTCTGTGATCCCTCAAAGCTACCTTTAGGCAACTCCTCCAGTCTGCTCCCAGCAACTTCGAAGCTAGTGCTATAAAGGGAAGGGAGACTCTTGCAGGGAGCCAGTTTGCAAAGTCATCGAGGCGCGCTGAAAACCAACCAACATTCCTATGTTTCTCAGTTTTATAGCCTACCATTGAGTCTAGGGTGTTTATTGAGCGGAAAAAAATTGCGCCCGGAACACCCAAAAAGGCGAAAAATAGAAAGGGAGAAAAAAAGCCGTCCACAATACTTTCAGAGACGCTCTCCACAGTGGCAGATAAGATGTGTGGTTCATCTAGGTTGGTTACATCCCGTCCTACTATGCGGGAAACCTGCTCCCGAGCGCCGGGAAGGTTTCCATTCATGAGTTCATGAATTATGGGTGTTGCGTGCCTCTCCATATCTTTTATGGCAAAGGTTGATTTAAAAAGGAAGGAGGCAACAAGCATCCAGGCAATTTTGCCCAACGTGAACTTGGCTAGGGTTAACACTAGCAGGGTGGAAAGCAGAAAAATTGAAGTGGTAAAAATGGCGAGGAAGACGCCCAAAACTTTTTCTCTTGTAGGATTTCCCCGGGGTATTCTTCTGTCAATTAGTGAGATGAGACGCCCCATCCATATTGTGGGATGAATTTTTCTGGGTGGCTCTCCAAGCACAAGGTCAATAATTAAGGCAATCACAATGATTCCAAGAGGGTAGACAAGATTCGCTAGTTCCATCTAGAAGCCCCTGAGAGCCTTTGAGAATTGAGTCAACACTTACTTATTGACCTTTCTGGCGCTTCAAATTCTTTTCTGCCACTAGACAGTATCTCCTCGGAAACCGCTTTTAACTTTTCTAGGAGGCTCGCATTCTGTTCACTTTTCTTTATGGCTATTCTAATATAGTTCGAGAAAGCCTCGCCAAAAGAGCTACAGTCCCTTATGAGAAATCCGTAGGTCAGCATGATGTTCTTGAAATCTGTGCTGCTGACGCCCAACTCCTTGATTTTAACAAAAATAAAGTTGGCGTCCGGTCTAACAGGCTGATACCCCATGATGCGGGAAAGTTTCTCATAAATCCTCCTTTTTTCAGTTTCAACAAATCTCACGGTTCTCTCCAAGTAGGAATGACAGGCACCAACCAACCCACATGCTAAGGCTTGTTCAAGTGTTCCCACATTCCATGACAGCCGCGCCTTATCCATATATTTTACTATTTCTTCTCCGCCCACCCCATACCCCACTCTAATGCCGGGTATACTGAAAATTTTGGTCAAAGAGCGGGAGACGAAAAGATTATCGTGGTTTTGCACCTCAGAAACACAAGAGCTACTCTTCCCCTCCCTCAGAAAATCAATGAATGCCTCATCAATAAAAACCAGAATATTCCTACTTTCACACTCCTCCACCACCTCTAAAATTTTATTTTTGTTCTCAAACCTGCTGGTGGGATTATTGGGATTACATAGAAAAACCGCTCTTGCACCCCCATTAACCAACTCAAAGAGAGAATCAGTCTCTAGGCAAAATTCCTTATCCTCCCTGAGAGGAACCCTATCAACGACTCCCCCCATAAATTGACAGTAGAAAGCGTACTCATCATAGGTTGGGGAACAGACTATTATATGGTCATTAGGCCTAACGAAAGCTTCAGCAAACGCTTTGATTAACTCGGTGGATCCACAACCCACAATTATGTTCCCCAAAGGTACGTCAAGATAGTCGGACAGTGTTGACTTCAAATGTGTGCAGTGGTCATCAGGATAATTAGTAATGTAATCCAAGTTTTGCTGGATTATTTTGAGGGTTTCCTCTGGAGGTCCAAATGGGTTCAAGTTACAGCTAAAATCTATAAGAGTAGGATTATGCTTCCACACTTCTCCGCCGTGCTGGGGTCTTACTAAGCGCAGTAGTTCCCTTCTCACCATTTTTCTTATCAAACACACCACCATTATTGGAACTTGATAGAGGAATTATTACCAGTCCCGCTTCTGGAATGTCCTGGACTATCACCTTTACTCCGTAGACATCCTCAATAAGTTTTTGTGTAACTATGTCTTTGGGTTTACCGCAAGCCACAATCCTACCCTTGTCAAGCACTATAAGTTTATCACAATACTTGACTGCAAGATTAAGTTCATGCATCGCAGCAATAATCGTAACACCATCCCTAGCTAAACTTTTCAACATCTCCATAATTTCCATCTGGTATCCCAAATCCAGATGAGCCACAGGTTCATCTATCAGAAGCACTTTTGCCTCCTGAGCCATAGCCTTAGCTATCAGAACCCTCTGCTTCTCTCCGCTGCTTAATTCCCCAAGTTTTCTATTACCAAAATTTAAAACATTCAATTTTTCCATAGCTTCCAAAGCAATTTCCTCATCTCGCTCCTTTTCCCACCATATACCCCCAAGATAGGGGTATCTGCCCAAGAGTACAGTGTCCGTAATTGAGATGTTCATATCCATGGAAAATTCTGAAGGCACCACAGCATAGATTCTGGCGCCCTCCAGTGGGGACAGCTTTCTTAAGTCACGCCCATCCAACTCTATGCTGCCCTCTTGGGGAGTATACAACTTACTCAGGCACCTAAGAAGAGTGGTTTTTCCAGAACCATTAGGACCAACGAGACCAACAAACTCCCCACTATAAATCTCAAAAGTCAACCCGTCAAGGGCCCTAACAGAATCATAACTATACACTAAATCTTTAACCTTAATAATTGCATCATTACTAAACGGCATATCTTTTACCCCTCCTAATAAGTAGATAGGCGAAGAAAGGCACACCAATAAAGGAAGTTATTATCCCTATGGGAAGCTCTGCAGGTCTCATAACAACCCTAGCCACAATATCTGCAACGAGCAGAAGATTTGCACCAAAAATCGTTGATAAGGGAAGCAGAAGCCTATGATCACTACCCAGAGCCAAACGAATCATGTGAGGAACCACTAATCCCACGAATCCAATAATTCCCGTATAGGCAACACAAAAACTAGCGAGAAGCGCAGCCACTATCAACATGATCCTTTTAAACCACTTGACCCTCAACCCTAACTGGGCCGCCTGCTCGTCACCCAATAGAAGAACATTAAACTCTCTAGCGTAAAATAGGGATACCAAAACAATTACTATCACCACTGGCAGAAGAACCCACACAACATCCCAGGTAACATACGCTATACTTCCAAAGAGCCAGAAAAGAGCGCCATGAATCTCCTTGGTAGAAGTAACGATGAAAAATGTTGTCAAAGAAGAAAAAGCTATACCAACTATTACTCCCCCCAAAACAAAACTTGTGGGAGTCTCACCCGCACTCCTATATATAATAAACGTTATTCCAAAAGCCCCAAGCCCACCCAAAAACGCGGCCAAGGGAAGAGAAACAGTCTCAAGAAATCCAGTTAAAGTAGAAGTGAGCAAAATAAGCACCGCTCCAAAAGCCCCCCCAGAGGATACACCACTAATATACGGATCCACAAGGGGATTCCTAACAAGAGCCTGCATAATAGCTCCGGAAACGGCAAGACCCGCACCTATAAGAATAGCAGAGAAAGTTCTAGGAATCCTCGAATAATAAAGTATGGCATCCAAACTCCAATCAATATAGCTGGGCAATATAAAGCGATAATTTTGAAGGGGACCACCAAAAATCCAAATCCTGTAAAGAGACGCAAAAACATCGCCTAAAGTAGTCTCCTCCGCTCCAAAAATAAGGGAAGCAAGTATAAGCACTGCCAGTATCGCCAACCCCACGACAACTGATACAGTAAGCAGAAAAATTTTACGTTTAACTAAACTCTGAACGCCGAGAAAAAAAAGGGAAGGGGAAGTTTTAACCAAATCACTGCACCTCACTCCAATATAAGTAATTCCACATACGATTTATAGTTTCCCGTATTCAGTATATATGGAGGACCAGTGAAGGTCTCATTGAATAAAACTGGAAACAGTATGTTGGCTAGAAGCTCAACGCCCTCTGCAACTCTCGGCCCAGGCCTTGAAAACAAGTTTTCTGCCTGCCCCTGAACAAAGTATATTTCATCATTCATCGCAGCAGGTGTGTTGCCAAGATTAGGGTCTGTTTTAATATTGGTGTATGTTGTACTTGGATCCAGGTATGCGTAATGATCTAAAATAATTATTTTATCGGGATTTTTCGCTGCCGCCTGAACAAATGTTTTTATGGGCCACGGTTGAGTATCATCGTAGAAAACGTTTAGGCCACCTGCTTTCTGAACGATTTCACTAAGGAACGTGCTATTTCCGCAAGTGTATATTTGGTCTCGGTCAAAGTCTATCCACACACATACGAGTACATTTAGTACCGATTGACTTGACACATTACCTTGTATGGTGCTTATTTTTGTTTCCATTTTATCGACAAGAGCTTGAGCCACTGAACTTCTTTTGAACAAGCTGCCTATCTGTAGAATGGATACTTCTATCTGGCTAATTCTTGTACCTTGGGGAACTAAGAAGGAGTATATTCCCTGGCTTACAAGAGAAGAGTACAATGATACTTGGGCGGGAACACCTGAGTCTAGGAGAACTATTGTGGGATTAAGAGACACTATTGATTCAGGACTGGGGGACCACCAGTTTATTTCATTTTTTATTCTTCCTGCTAATATTAGTTCGACAATTCTAGGTAGATAAAAGTCCTGCATTGAGTAGCCATATCCGTAGGGATCATGGTCCACGCAGCCAACTATGTAGTCTACAAGGCCCAAACCGTAAAGTATTTCGTCTATACTGGGTGCGCATGATACTATTCGGGGTTGTCCCAGTTGGAATAGTACTATGCTGAGTAGGTAGTTTTGCTGGGTGGATTTTTGGTTGTTTATAACTGCGTAGGTTGATAGTCCCGTCACTGAAATTGCCACTATCACTATTAGTATTGCTGCTAGGGCTCTTTTGCTTTTCAGAGTGGTTCCCATGTTTTTCACCTCTCATTGGCGAAAGGTTTTTAAACCGCGTTATAGGATAACTTATCCTACAGAGGATAACTTAACCTATATAAATGTGACGGTACAATAAAAAACTAGAACACTTTGAAGGTTCTGAAAATGGAAAGGTACAGAGATATTTTAATAGACCACTGTGAAGTGAAGGCGAAAAACTTTCTGAGTAAAATAGAGAGACAGGAGCCTTTATTCATCTGCACAATTGGCAATACTGAAACTGCCAAAATACCTGAAATATCCGCAGCTGGGAAGTATCCCGAAGTCACTGACTATACACCTGCAGCGGACGTTGAACTACTATTCTATGGGGAATGTAAATGTATAGATGGTGTTCCTGTTACACCGGACGGAATTCCCACCCCGGCACTTATAACTCGCTCCGCCTTAACCCTAGCAGACATACCTGTCTTTGTGGTTAGTGGAGGGTTGAGGGTTAAGCCTTATGCGCCCTTCATTGATCTTGGGGGTGAGCCTGGGGAGAATATTAGAACTGGTAGGGCGGTTAAGAACGTGGAGGAGGTTATTAGAAGGGCGGAGGTGGTGGGAAGCAACTTTTCCAAAACAGCGGACTATCTTGTGGTGGGGGAGAGTATTCCTGGGGGAACTACCACTGCGTTGGGAGTTCTTCTTGCTATGGGGGTGAATGCTAAGTTGAAGGTGAGTAGTAGTATGCCTGTAAACCCTCACAGTCTTAAGATAAGGGTTGTAGAGGAGGGATTGAAGGCCGCGGGAGTGGGGTTCGGTGAACTTAAAAGTGACCCAGTTGGGGCTATTGCTTCTGTGGGTGATCCTATGATTGCTGCTTTTTCGGGGCTTGTTTTGGGGGCGGCTTCCAGGGTTCCGGTTTTGATGGCGGGGGGCACCCAGATGACTGCAGTTTTGTCTGTGGTTAGGGCTTTGAGGGCTGATGTTCTTGAGAATGTGGCTGTTGGTACCACGAGGTGGATAATTCAGGATAAGAGTTCGGATATTAGGGGTTTAGTTTCTCAAATCTGTGATGTTCCGGTACTAGCTGCTAATCTCAATTTTTCAGAATCGGGGATAGAGGGGTTGAGGGCTTATGAGAGGGGGGTTGTTAAGGAGGGTGTGGGCGCAGGTGGGGTCTCAATAGCTGCTTTTCTCAAAACTGGGGGTAAAGTTTCGAGCAAGGTGCTTTTGAGGGAGATAGAGGAGAATTATAGGAAGTTGATTGGCTGATTCTGTTTTAGGGCTGGTTTTTGGTTTCTTTTTTGTCTTCTACTATTTTTTGGATTTTTTGTACTATTTCGTTGAATGTTTTGGCTGTTTGTGATTGGGGGTTTTCTACTATGAAGGGTGTTCCACGGTCGGTGTTTTCTGTGATTTTTGGATCTATGGGGATTTGGCCTAGGAGGTTTAGGTTCATTTCTTGGCTTATTTTTTCTCCTCCTCCAACACCCAGAATTTCGTATTTTTCTCCACATTTGGGGCATATGAAGCCACTCATGTTTTCTATTATTCCTATTATGGGAATATTCATTTTTCGGGCCATTGAGACTGCTTTTCTGACCACGTATTGGGAGAGGTCTGAGGGGGCGGTGATTATTATTGCCCCATCCATTTCGGGTATGAGTTGCATTATGTTTAGGGGTTCGTCTCCGGTGCCTGGCGGTAAATCTATGAGGAGGTAGTCTAGTTCTCCCCAGTCTACTTCGGATAGTAGTTGCCTTATGGCTTTCATTTTTAGCGGTCCACGCCATATGAGGGGCTTTTCGCTTTCGGCTACTAGGAGGTCCATGGAGATGACTTTTACTCCCTGGGATGTGGTTACTGGTTTTATGCCTGTTTCTGTAGCTTGGGGTTTTTCTCCCCTGATTCCCAGTATTTTGGGTATCGAGGGTCCGTGTATGTCGGAGTCTAGGATTCCCACCTTTTGATCTTTTAAGGCTAGGGCTGTTGCTAGGTTGGCGGTTATCATACTTTTTCCCACTCCCCCCTTTCCGGACATAATTATGATTTTATGTTTTATACTGGCCATTTTTTCTTTGACTTTCTTTTTTTGCACTATTTTTTCAATCATGGGATTAATTTTTTCTTCTATTACTTTAGTGGTTTGGTTTTCTTGTTCGGCCAACTAGTTCACTCCGCATATGTTTTGCTTGCAACGCCCTTCTTGATGTTGATGTGAAGGGGCTGAGTTTAGCTTTTTAGTAAAAAGAGCCTTCTTATTATATAAGAGTATTCAGATATTGTAAAAACTCGGCCCACCAAGGCCTTTGCGTCAGAATAGCTGCGACTATGATAATTAGAGCTACCAGTAATAGGGGGAGGAGTATCTTTGGTTTCTGGGGTTCAAATTTTCCAATGTATAATCCATAAAATACGAATACAACTATGATGAGGAATACTAAGAGTAAGTAGCCCATTTGAATCGAACCCAATTTTTGTTTTTCTCTAAATTGAGCATTAGGGGATATAGCTTTTTTGGTCATAAACCCGTTTAAAACACATATTGATTGTGAAAAATGCAAGTGGCCTCTTTTTTTAAAGCTTAGCATACGATTAAAGAATTGTAGGTATGCCGCACTTGGGATTATCATTAAGAAGTGTTCCGTGCTGCGTAGCCTGTTATCACGAAGAGACAGAGTAATGTGTCTATCTGACTGTTTCTGGGTGGCCTATTTTTACCATTACACTTAGCGGGGAAGGACTTTTCAAAGAATATTGGTGTATTGTAGAAAAAAATGTGGGGATTTAGGAGGATACTAGTGTTGAGGTTTGTTCAACGCCTTCTAGTTTTCTAATTTTTGTTACCAATACGTCCAGCTGTGCTAGGTCGTCTAGGGAGGCGCGAACCACCACATCCCAGCTTCCATAAACGACTTTAGCCTCCGTGACATGGTCGTATTTGGAAACGGTTTCTGCTATTTCGTGCTCCTTTCCCACCGCGGTTAGCAGCATTATATAGGCAATAATTGCCATTGCTCATTTCTCCATAATTCATATTATTGTTTATATAATAGATTTACTCAACAATTTCAATTTATGGGTTGTCATAATGAAAACATCTTCACTATCTAAAATATTTGATGTGAATGAAGGAAAAGTCTTGTTGAGTGGAGAAATTCACTATTTTCGCGTTCCTAAAAAGGAGTGGCGGAAAAGGCTTTCAAAATTGAAAAAGGCCCACCTAGATGCGGTGTCTACCTATATTCCATGGAATTGGCATGAAGTGAGTCCCGGTGTATTCGACTTTCAAGGCGAAACAGTTGAGGAGCGTGACCTTGAAACATTTCTGGAATATGCCCGTGAGGAAGAATTGGGAGTGTTAGCGAAGCCTGGACCCTATATTTGCGCAGAGTGGAAGTGGGGAGGCATACCAGAGCGGGTGATTAGAGGGTATCCTGAAATTTTGGCGCGTAACTCTAGGGGAAAACCTACGTTCTGGTTTTCTAAAAAGGCTCCCGTAATAACATATCTTCACCCCATCTACTTGAGTCAAGCTAAGGAATGGATTGAGAATGTGGGTTCCCTTCTTGCAAGGCACCAGTACACTGAGGGGGGGAGCGTAGTTCTTGTTCAGATTGATAATGAGGCTTCTTATGGCTTTCATTTCCAGCCTTTTGACACGGACTACAACGATATTGTAATTGGTGGGGAAAAGGGGGAAGGTCTTTATCAAAGGTGGCTTAGGGAAAAGTACAAGTCAATTGAAGAGTTGAATAGGAGATACCGTTCAGGTTTTGATTCCTTTTTGGTGGTTGAACCTCCAAGAAAAATGGTTAAGGATAAACATGCTTTACCCTGGATTTTCGATTGGATGGAATTCAAGGAGGATATGGTTGCCAGTTTCCTTGGGGAAATTGCGGATGTTCTGAGGAGTAAAGGAGTTAATGTCCCTTTATATACCAATGAGCCTTACACCATTCTGCCACCCGCAAGCATATCTAAGAAAAGTAAAGTGGTATATGACACCATTGATTTGTATCCTCAGCTAATACCTGATTTGGAATCCTTTACCGAGATTATTAAAAACGTTGAACGTTTGAAGGCGGAGCAGATAAACTGTGCACCTTTGACCCTAGAATTGCAGGCGGGATGGTTTGATTCAAGTGTTCCAGACAATATGGTGCACTTTTTGGAACGCGTAGCCTATATACACGGACTAAAGGGATTTAACTTCTACATGTTTTCAGGCGGAGTTAATCCCCAAAACTATGGAACTACGGGTAGAATCTACTACCACGACGCACCTTTGGACGAGAAGGGTGAGGAAACCAGTAAATACCCTGTCGTTAAAAGGTTTGCAGATTTTGTAGATTCTTCTAAAAAAGCAACTAGTAAACTGGCAGAGCTAAGCTTAGGTTACTACCACCCCTACACCTATGCAAGACTTGTAAACGTAAAAAGTGGCACCTTCCTAGACTACAGAACGCTGAGTACATTAATGGATAAATTTGCGGGTATAATTTTGGAAGCGGGATTTAACTTTGAGTTGCTAGACCTCAGACAACTTCCTATTCAGAAACTTGTCCAGAACCGTGCTCTCATTGCTTTTAGCTTTGACTTTATGGAGAGAAGTATAGTTGAGAAACTGGAGGGATATGTAAGGAGGGGCGGATTTCTGGTAATCCTTCCATGTGTACCAGAATTAGATGAGAACTTTGAAAGTTTAGAACTAACGAAGAACCTTCTCAGAGTCAAAAAACAGGAAATATACAAGCAGAGTTATGTTCAGTGTGGTGGATTAAAGTTCAAGTCTCCAATTATTGTAACCTTTGATGTTGAAAATGTGGAGCCCTTATTCCTCTTTGAGGGTAAAATTTGTGGTTTCCGAATTGATTATGGAAAAGGCTCGGTTGTGCAATTAGGGTTTTTGCCTGACGCTAAAAGTTTACCTTCTGTGCTGGAAAAAGTGGGCTTAACCGCAAGGTACTGTTTTTCTTCAGATAAAGTTTTACTATGCGAAAGAGCAGGAAGTGACATTGGATACTTGCTTGTGTGTAATTTGGATTGGAGAGATAAGAAGTGTGACATAACGTTCAGCTCACCCCACAACTTGAACCAAAAGATATCAGTAAAGGACTACCTTGTTCCAAGGAGAAGCGCCATAATCTGGACTTCAGGACTAAATTTAGGAAATTCAAAAATTAACTACCTCACTTCAGAGATTTCCAAGTTTGAGAAAAATGAATCCTACATCGAAATAGAGTGTTGGGGCTACAGGAACAGCCCAGGACTTATTTCCCTAACACTACCAAAAAAACCAAAAGTTGTCTCGGCTCCCTCAACCTGGGACGAAGAACACAAGGAACTTCTTGTCAACTATATTCACGGTAGAGAAAATGAAA
Source organism: Candidatus Jordarchaeia archaeon (assembly GCA_018383815.1). GTDB lineage: Archaea > Asgardarchaeota > Jordiarchaeia > Jordiarchaeales > Jordiarchaeaceae > Jordiarchaeum. Next base: position 21,843 of record JAHAWU010000013.1, read on the forward strand.
TAAAAATTAATGCCTCAGAAAAAATAATAATTAAAATAGAGGGAGTGGAACTCTTAAGTGAAGCTACAAAGTTTACTCAGCTAAAATATCTGCTGAGAAGAAAGATAGTGAAAAGATTTTTCACCTAGAAGGGTGGGGAATTTGGAGTAAAATGTGAACCGTTACGAATCTCTACGCCTTCTTTTTTGTTTTTGCCTTGGCTCTCTTTTTGGGTTTGGCAGTTTCCTTGGGTTTTTCGGTAAGCTCTTTTGCTTCTTTTATCCAGGCTTTGATTGTGTCTTGGGGAATCTTAGTTATTTGAGTTATTTCTTCTATTTCTTCCTCTTCAGTTAAAGCTAGGTCTTCAAGTGTGAGTATGCCTATTTCTGCTAGTTTCTTAGCGTCCTGGTTTGTTAAGCCTTTAATTTTTGTTAGGTCTGCAGATTCTATCTCTGGAAGTTCTTCTACAACTTTTTCTTTGGGTGCCTCCTTTACTTCCTCGGGCTTGGGTTCGGGTTTAATTTTTCCAGTTAGCACTTGGGCGTCCTCAATCCAAAGCTGTGCTCGTGTTTCACTTACTCCAACTTTTTTGGCCAAGTCTTTAGCCTTCGCATTTGATAGGGCTTCTAGTGAGTCGATTTTGTTCTGGAATAGTTTTTGGGCCAACTTTTTGTTTAGACCCTCTATTTTTGTTAATTCGGAGACGGCCCGTTTCTCAGCTTCTTCTAAGGGTAACTTTTTGGTTTCTTCTGCTTTTTTCTCTTCCAATTTTTTCTTCATTTCTTTAATATGAGTCTTGATAGCATCTATGTTGAATTCATGTGTTGTTTTTCTCCGCCGATCTATTCTTAGCGAAAGCCTTCTAGCCTCATGCACGCTTAGTCCAGCGCCGCTTATTTCTCCAAGACTAAACCCTCTACCTGCTCTGAATTTTCTACTATCTTGACTATGCATAACTCTTGGTTCGATTTCTGACATAACATTGTCCTCCACAAGCATGTCTTTGAAACGCGAGAGGGTATATTAAGTTTTACGTAAACTAATGATTATCACGTAATTAATTAGTTTCTAATTTTAAGAAAATTCACCCATGCCCGAAAGATCATTTGTTGTTTTCGCTATTTGTATAGGGGGATTTTGGGTAGTTGACCAGTGGTATAGCCCACTAATTCCTCAAGGGTAAGGATTTTTACGTTGCAATCCATCATTATGGAGGAAGAGTATAAGTTGTGGAAGCAGGAGGGACAAGCGGTTACCAAGTATTCCGCCCCCACTTGGGAAGCGTCTTCTATTATCCATTCAGACATTTTGCTTCTAATCTGGGCGTAGGGAACTCTTATTGTTCCACCACAACAGTTTGACGATTTTTTAGATTTAGATAGTTCAACTAACTCGATTCCAGGGACATTTTCAATTAGTTTTCTTGGCTCCTCAAATATTCCCGAATAGCGGCCGAGGTGACAGGAGTCGTGAAACGTAACTTTAGCATTTAAGGGTTTGTTAAAAACCAATTTTCCCTCGTCTAGCAGCTCATCGTAAAGAAGAACTGTGTGCTTAACTTCCAACTTTTGGGGATAGTCATGTTTGAAAGTTGAGTAGCACATGGGACAAACAGTAATTAATTGATCAATTTCTCTCCCAGTGAAAAGTTCCAATTGTTTCCGGCTATAAGAGTCGAAAGCCTCCCTGTAGCCAATCATTTTGAGAAAGCCACCACAACACGTCTCCCCCTCTTTCAACACTGTGTAATCATACTTGGCATTTTTAATATTTCCCAGCGTTGCCTGAGCAATTTGCGAGTAGGAGTATAATAATACACAACCAGAGTATACCAAGTTGGGTGATGAGTCAGGGAGGCTATCAACTGTTGATCCTAGAAGGTTGTTTAAGGGTTGGATGCTCTCACCCAGAATGTTTCCCACTTGGAGAATATTTTTCTGCATTTCTCTCTGCTCTTCAGGGGGAGCTAAACCATTCTTTACAAGCTCCTCTCTAGCTACCTCTATTATGCCGGACACATTTACACCTGGTGGGCAAAAAACTTCACATTCTCTACACAGGGAACAGGAGTATATACGGTCAATAAGGGAGTCCGAGACATCTAAGTTATTGTCTGAGAGGGCGCGGAGCAAAATTAATCGGCCCCTAGCATTCCATGACTCCGTTCCCGAATATTTGAAAACGGGGCAGGAAACCCTGCAAAGCCCACAGCGATAACAGCGCATAATTTCATTGTAGAGTTCTCTAAGCTTCGGATATTCCGCCAAGAGGTAAACGCCTCCAAAATTTAGCCAACGTAGAACCAGGTTGTTACAATCAGTGTTAAGGGTTTAAGGAATTTATGTCTTTTCTAAATACCATCAGCTAAAATCATCATCGTGAGAATTGTTTGCCCTATAAAATGCCAATAAATATCACATTTATATTGAGGCCCCGCAAATCCGTCGGCATTACTAACTCTCCTAACAATTGGGAGTTCTCGTTATAGACGTTCAATATAATATAAGTTCCACAATCGGATCATTTTAGAGCTATATTTACTCCCTTGTAGTTATAGTGAGCACTTTTGTATACTTACTTCTAAACGAAGCTCTCCCTCATCTATAAAAGTTAAATTATATAAGTTCGGATATTAAAAGTAAATCTACGGATGATTATAATGCCCTCCATATATCCTGTAACCAGAGCCAGTAATGGAATGGTTGTTTCTCCCCACAGATTGGCCTCAATTGAAGGATTAAAAGTGCTTAAGAGGGAAGGTAACGCCGTTGATGCAGCAATAGCGACAAATATGGTTCTGGCAGTAGCCTACCCACACATGTGTGGCTTGGGGGGAGATGCGTTCCTTCTCATATACGATGTGGATGAGGATAGAATTTATGGACTTAATGCAAGCGGTAGGGCTCCCTACGCCGCTAAGAGGGATCTCTTCAGATCTATGGGCTTCTCATCGATCCCCGTGAGAGGTATGCTTCCTGTGACAGTTCCGGGGGTTGTTGATGGCTGGTGCACGGCAATTGAAAGGTTTGGGACAAAAACGCTGAGTGAATTGATTCAGCCCGCTATAGAATATGCTGAGAGAGGTGTTCCCATAACAGACAAATTTTACTGGTTTATAAATTCAAGCATTGATGTTTTGACTTCCAGCCCGAAGTTGGCGGAGATGTACATGAGAGGGGGACGCATAATTAAACCTGGTGAAGTTCTGGTACAGAAGGAACTAGCAGCAACATTAAGAAAGTTGGCTGAGGGAGGCAGAAACGAATTCTATAGGGGGGAATTGGCTGAATCCATAGCTAAATTTTCAGAGGAAAACGGTGGCCTAATCACCAAAAGAGATTTACAAGATCACAAGTCTGACTGGGTGGAGCCCATCAAAACACAGTACAGGGGCTACGAGGTTTATACGTTTCCCCCCAATTCTCAGGGAGTTGCCACACTCATAGAACTTAACATAATTGAGGGCTTCGAACTATCCCAATATGGATGGCAGAAGCCTGAAACCATACACCTGATGGTTGAGGCAAAAAAGTGCGCCTTTAAAGTGAGAGATCAATATGTGACAGACCCAGATTTCGTAGAAATACCACTAAGTAAACTACTTTCAAAAGAGTATGCTTCACAGCTCAGAGAGAACATATACCATGAGAGGAAAGGACAGTATATTCATCATGAGAATGCTGGGGAGGGAGACACAGTTTATTTAGCTGTTGTGGACAAAGAGGGGAATGCAGTATCACTCATACAGAGTATATACTATCCCTTCGGGTCTGGGGTGGTTGTGGGAGACACTGGAATAATTCTTCAGAATCGTGGGGCTTACTTCTCATTAGATGAGAAACATGTAAATAGGCTTGAGCCTCATAAGAGAACGCTTCACACTTTAAGCCCCCTAATGGTATTCAAAGATCAAAGGCCATTCTTGGTTATGGGCACAATGGGGGGTGACGGACAACCCCAGACGCACATGCAGGTAATATCAAATATTATAGACTTTGGAATGGATGTACAAGAGTCTATCGAAGCCCCCAGATGGGTGAGTACAAGCTTCAAAACTAACCAACATTACGCAGACATACTTATGATGGAGAAAAGATTCCCCCAAAACGTCTTATCCAAGCTGGAATCAATGGGGCACAAGGTAAGTTACGTTGAAGAATGGTCGCAGATGATGGGCCACGCCCAAGCCATAATGGTTAAGAAAAATGGGAAAGCCATTTATGGTGGAGCTGACCCTAGGGGAGATAGCGCCGCGTTTGGTTGGTAATCCTACAGACACTTGACGCAGACGACACCAGGAACTTGTACTCTTTTTGTTATGCTAATTTTCAGTTAAGTTGCTCTCTCGTTAATATTTTCTTTTTTTCACAGGACATTTTTTAGTGATTTCGGGAAAAGAAAACCAATCTAATATTGACGACTTGTTTAGTTGTTGGTGGAAGTTTCGATAAAATTTAAATTTGTTTCAAAGAGATGTACTTGGCGTCGTTAATCTGGTTTCTAGCTTCAGAACAAAATCTTGGGTGCCGATTTCTTTATTGTGTGCCCGAAATAGGTTCATGGTTTTGGTTGGTGCTCGTTATGGGTAAAACCATTTCAGAGAAAATTCTTAGTAAGGCTTCGAACTCTGACGCTTATGCAGGGGATATTGTGGTTGCAGAAATAGATTTTGCTATGGCTCAAGATGGAACCGCCCCCCTCACTATAAGGGCCTTAGAAGAAATGGGCGTTGATAAAGTTTGGAACAATAAGAGGATAGCTCTTGTTTTTGATCATAATGCCCCCAGCCCCAGTGAGGGTGTTTCCAGGCTGCATGCTATGATGCGAGGATGGGGTAAAAGGCAGGGAGTCATACTTTACGATGTTGGCAGCGGTGTTTGCCACCAGCTACTTCCAGAGCAGGGACACGTGCCACCTGGAGGGGTGGTTGTAGGTGCTGACTCTCACACCTGCACGTATGGCGCTTTAGGAGCCTTCGCCACAGGGATAGGGTCTACGGATATGGCGGTAGTTTTTGCGAGCGGAAAGTTGTGGTTTAGGGTTCCAGAAACCTTCTTAGTTATGGTAGATGGGAAACTTCCTGAGGGAGTTTACGCCAAGGACATTGTTTTGACGGTAATTGGGAAGGTTACTGCTTCTGGAGCGAATTATATGGCGGTGGAGTATGCGGGAAATACAGTTAGGGATCTTAGTGTAGAGGCCAGAATGACACTCTGCAACATGGCTGTTGAAATGGGTGGCAAAACGGGAATTGTGGCTCCGGATAGCAAAACCATACAGTATGTTGGAGAAAGAATGGCCAAGAACCAGTATCAAATATTTTCCAGTGATTCAGACGCCGACTACATAAAAACATTAGAAATTGATGCGGCAGACTTGGTTCCCGTTGTGGCGTGTCCACATGAGGTTGACAATGTTAAGCCGGTGAGCGAGGTAGAGGGAACAAACGTAGATCAGGTCTATATAGGAACTTGTACTAATGGCAGGATTGAAGATTTAAGAGTAGCTGCCAAGATTTTGAAAAACCAAAAAACCAAGCCCATAACAATTATTGCCCCGGCCTCAAGAGAAGTCTACCTTCAAGCCTTAAAAGAAGGTTTAATTGAAATTTTTGTGAAGGCGGGAGCAGTGGTTTGCAACCCGGGATGCGGGCCCTGCGTGGGCACCCACCAGGGCATTCCGTCTCCGGGTTATACGGTGGTCTCCACTGCTAATCGCAATTTCAAGGGAAGAATGGGGAGCGATGAAGCTGAGATCTATTTGGCGTCTCCCCACACGGCGGCGGTTGCGGCCGTGAGGGGAAAAATAACAGATCCGAGGTCTTGCCTATGATTAGAGGAAGAGTTTGGAAATTTCCCAACGATGTTAATACGGACTATATTATCCCTGGAAAATACAAGTTCAAAACGCTGGATATGAATGAGTTGGCAAAACATGCCATGGAGGGTATTGATCCCGATTTCGCAAAAAAGGTAGAAAGGGGGGATATCATTGTAGCGGGAAAAAATTTTGGCATGGGCTCGAGCAGGGAGCAGGCGCCCCTAGTACTAAAATATGCAGGAGTCTCACTGGTTATAGCTGAAGATTTCGCCCGAATATTTTACAGAAACGCATTCAATGTAGGATTGCCTGTACTCATATGTAGAGGAATAAATGAGAAAGTCGATCAGGGAGACATTTTAGAGGTTGATCTAAGGAGGGGAAAAATAGTTAATGTCACTAGGAAGGTAGAAATTTCCGCTTCGCCTATTCCAGACTTTCTACTAGAAATGGCAGAAGTAGGCGGATTGACAGAGTATTATAAAAAGTACCGCAAGTTTCCCTGGGAAAAGGAGAATCACCATGATAAGTAAAAAAATGTGTTTGTGAGGTTAATCCATTCTTTTTATTATTTCCTCGGTCATTTTGACATTTGTAGCTGTTCCACCCAAGTCATAGGTAACTATTTCCTTGTTTGTTGCTCCTTCCAAGAGAACTCTGTCCACAGCCTTCTCTACTTTTTCAGCGATACTGTCTTCCCCAAGGTATCTTAGCATCATCACCGAGGACAAAATCATGGCAGTGGGGTTAACCTTTTTTTGCCCAGCGTACTTGGGAGCGGAGCCGTGCACTGCTTCAAACATTGCAAAGTTGTCACCCATATTTGCTCCGGGGGCTAATCCCAGTCCGCCTATTAAACCAGCTGCGGCGTCACTCAAAACGTCCCCGAAAAGATTGGAGGTCACAATAACATCAAAGTATGTGGGATTTGTTATCATGTACATGTTGGCGCGGTCCACGTATATGTCTTCGTGTTCCAAGTCGGGATAGTTTTCGGCAACCTTGTTAAAGATGTTGGTGAAGAACCCATCTGTTAACTGTAATATGTTTGCCTTGGTAACAAGAGTGACCTTTCTACGCTTTTCCTTCCTCGCCAATTCGAAGCCAAAACGAGAAATCCGCTCGCAACCCTTTCGGGTAAACACTCGTAGAGAAACAACTTCATCCTCACTCATTTTGAACTCTATTCCCTTATATAGACCCTCAGTGTTCTCCCGCACTATAACAAAATCAAGATTGGTAAACTTTGTGGGAACTGGTACCCCTGGTCGGCTCTTGCAGGGTCTAACGTTAGCATAGAGGTCAAGTTTCTGGCGAAGGGTAACTGCGACACTCTTCATCCCAGTTTCTCCTCCACCCATAGGCGTAGTGGTAGGTCCCTTGAGAATACAGTTGCTCTCACCAATAATTTCCCAAGCTGAATCGGTGACTTGCTTGCCGAACTTTTGATAAGCCCAATAACCCGCCTCAATGGGAATAAATTCAGCATCTAGAGCCGTAGACTTAAGAACCCTTATAGCGCAGCCAATAACCTCGGGGCCCGTTCCGTCTCCTTCAATCACTGCTATCCTGTATTTTGCCATTTTTTGCCTCCGAATCAGCTATCAATTTCAACATGAAACTTTTCAAGCATGATAGGCAAAAATAAAATTCAGGTATATAAATATGTTCTAAGAAATCCCTTCCCTTTCCGGTTATTATCCGTAAGACCTATTATGAAAGAGTGAAATGGAGCAAATAATATTAATATTTGGATTAGGAAAATAGGCCCATTTTAGAAGTTTGGAAATGGAGCGTTAAACCGCGATGTTGTAGTTAACTTTTCTAAAAGTGTTTCGCGAAAGATTTAATATTTTACGGGAATTATGTCGAAAGAAAATCCATCTGTAAAATTTAGAGAGGCTCCCAAAGTGAACAGGCAAAACAAAACGGTAATAGACCCCTGGGGTTCAACCCACGTAGCAGACTATTCAAAACTCTTCGACGAATTTGGAATAGAACCCTTCGACGAAAAAATAATAAAACGCATACCAAACCCCAGCAAATACATGAGAAGAGGCATAATATTCGGACACCGTGATTTCCAAAGGATACTGGAAGCCATAGAAAACAAGCAACCATTCGCAGTTATGAGCGGACTAAAACCTTCAAACAAGTTCCACATCGGAAATTTGCTCACAGCCTCAGAAATAATATACTTTCAGAAAGAGTTCGGAGCCAAGGCATTCTACTGCATAGCAGACATCGAATCCTACGCAGACAACAGAATTACTTACGAGGACGCCACTGATACCGCTGTGGATAATTTGGCTGACATGTTGGCTTTGGGATTAGATCCCAAAAATGCACATATATGGCGCCAATCTGAAGAGAAAAGAGTGACAGACTATGCCTTCATTTTTGGAGCCAATGTTACAACCGCAACCATGAATGCGGTTTACGGGGAGCAGACCAACTTTGGCCTCTACATGAGCGCTTTAGTTCAGTCTGGCGATATTATGCTTCCTCAGCATCCGGACTTCGGCGGTCCGAAGCCGGTTGTTGTTCCGGTGGGACTTGACCAGGATCCTCATATTCGTCTGGTTAGGGATTTGGCTAGGAAGCTTAGTTCTAATTATGGTTTTGTTCTCCCCAGTGCTACTTTTCACCGCCTTATGAGGGGGCTAGATGGGTCGGAAAAGATGAGCAAGAGGAACCCAATGAGTTACTTCGATCTCAGCGAGGATTTGGATAGTATAAGGTCGAAGGTTATGAATGCGTTTACCGGTGGGAGAGCAACAGTTGCTGAGCAGAAAAAGTTGGGCGGGGAGCCTGATAAGTGTATGATTCAAGAATTATGTGTATTCCACTTTATGGATGATGACAAAAAAATTGTTGAGGCTTATCAGAACTGTAAAAGTGGCGCTTTACTGTGCGGAGAGCATAAACAGGAAGTTATTGATTTAATAACTTCCTGGGTAAAGAATCACAGGAGGAAGAAGGAAAAACTGATAGATACCGCTAGAGAAATATTAAACGTTAAATGAAGGGATTATCTTAAAAAAGTAGGTCATGCATACATTTTTGGCTGTTGCGCCTAATAAAAATAGGGTTTTCCAAAACTTAGGGGGTTATTTGAACTTTTGTGTGAACATTAACCGACGAGAGAATAACCTAAAAAAGTTAATACCATTTTGGAGAAAATGGATATGTGGTATAGGATTGGTCAATATAAGTGAAATGAAATCGTTTTTGTAGGAGGGGGAGTTGGAGAATTGTTTTGTGTTTGAAATTTTCAGAGAATTCCTTTTTTACAACTTGGCTGAATGCTCCACTCCGTTTTTTATAGACTTAGAAAAATTAGGGTTACTGTTATTAATAGTGTTATTGTCCAGAGGGTTAGTATTATTATGTGGGCTTCTGTGGTGCTTCTGACCTTTTTGGCGGTTTCTGAAGTTATGTTTTGCTCGCTTTTCTGTATTACCCTTTGAAGGTCTTTTCTTAGGCTTTTTATGGATTTGAAGGTTGATATCAGGATTTCGTTGCTATTTTGTGCAATTTCTGTTTCTACAGGTTTATAGCCTTCGGGGGTTGCTGTATAAAGCATATAGTCTAAATCCTCGATTTTTCCGGTTTTAAAAAATGTGGTGGGATCTATTACGAGGGCCAAGGCTTGGGCGAAGATTTTCTGGTATTTTTGTTGGGTGGCTAGGTCTGTTCCGGACATGAATCCTGCTCCCATTCCTGGGTGACTGTGCCACCATCCGATTATTGTTTCGCCTTCTCCCCTCGCGTCTAATTCTTCTGCTACTTCGGCCATCTCTGTGTCATCAACAACAACGTATCCTGCAGTGCTTGTGTGTTTAGTCATGGTGCTATCAGTTATTACAATTTTTTTTCCAATAATTTTCCCTACGAGGAAGCCGGCGGATTCTTTTTTTAGGTCTATTCCTGAAAAATCAATAATTTTTGACAATGCGGAGGGGTAAATTAACACCCTCATTCCATATACCCCAATAATTTTGTTTTGATTAATTGTTCCAAAGAATAAAAAAGGTTTCTACCCATATTTGAAGGTAAAATAAGCTTTTGGCTGTTCAAAAATGGGTTTATTGATACTTTGGGGAAGTCAGTATATGAAATATTTCTCATTCTTGTGTATTATGTCGAGCACTTTTTGGTATTCCATTAAGAATTGCATATAAGCATCATTTTTTGATGTAATTTTTGGGTATTGTTCAATTATGTTCCAGTCACTTTCAACGTTATTCTTGGTAAACCTCTCTAGTTTTTTAGTATCCGCCTTTAGAATTTTTGTGAGTGCAGGTTCGCGAAACTTGCCTTCTTTTAGCCCCTTTGCTAAGGGTCCATAAATTGTTCGGTGTTTTCCTCCAAGAACAAATCGTGCTCTATCTAAGCCTGAAACTAGGCGTACTTGGGCTTTAACTAGACTCGATTCGCGTCCCATAGTGATGGGGAGCGCGGCACGGTGCTTAATTCTAGCCAGCTCTTCGGGAATCAGTACTTTGCCTTTTTGAGTAGATATGGTTTCAATTATTTTCTCTATTTCTTTGGTGGTTGAAGATTCTAGGGGATCAAATACTTCTGGGCTAATTATGTTAACTAGGGGAATTGGTTCGTCTATTCGCATTTCGGTGGGATCGAATATGACAATTCCTATTCTCTCGTCTATAAATACGGGTTTTCCTAAAACTTCTGCTTTACCCAAAACAATTCCCGGACCTATAAGGCAAGACCTTACTGTGGAACCCCTTATTAGTGACCAGAGCTGTCTCGAGGTTATCAGGATGTTGCCGTTAAAGTCGGCTTTTCCAAATTCAAAGTTTAATTCGGGGATCTGTGCGTCCATAAGCCAGAATAGTACACGTTCCTCCAATTAGGACTCCTTCTCCTCTATCTGTATGGGTAAAACTATTCGTTCCCAAAGATATTCTGTGATTATTTTTTCTACCAAATCTGATAAGTCGCCTTCTTTACCGGCTAATTTTTTCTTTAAGTATTCTAGGGCTTGTTGGTTAGTTATGGGGGGGAGGTTGAAATCCTGAGATATTTTGTATATTATCCAAGCAGCGCTTTCTTCTATTCCTTGACCCTTACTTAACAGGGCTTTGTGCACTTTTCTTACCCGCTCCAGCAAAAAGTTATCCCTGACTGCTATTACCCTCCTTTTGGCAAAGACGAGGTCTCTTTCAAGAAAATCGCAGGGCTCCTTGAGATCCGGCCCCACCATTCCGTTGCGCATTATTGGAGGAGTTACAATTAGGTAATCTGAAACTCCGACTGTTGGTTCCAAGGCGATGGGTTTAGGAGTTACTTCCAAAATTATCTGGGCTATGGCATGTACAGACATTGCCTGCAAGGATTTTTCTAAATCGTCTATTAGCTCATAAACTTTATCTAAGGGAGTGGCGCTACCTTCAGACATTTGACCAACTTTAGTATCGGCCTCAAAAAGGCTTTTGTCCGATGAGTGTTCAAAAGCTTCTGAGAATTTCCTGAGTACTCTTATCAATCTTCTTTTTGCCTGTTGTAGAGCAAGAATGGCCTCCGAGTGAGTGGATTTAAGAACCGCCGCGCAGAAAGTGATGGCGGCGTCGTTATTAGTTGAAGCCTCATGGGTTTTTTTCCACTTGTTTATAACTGGAACAATGTAGCTGTCAGCCATCTTAATTCTCTCATGCAGAATGTGCATCGCCTTTTCCACTGGAATACTTTCCTCCCCCTCAATAACTTTTTCTAAATTGTAAAGTTCCCTTGTGTTTTGTATTTTCCTAAACAGATCCCCATAGAGGTACTCTATCCATCTTCCCTCTTGAACCGCAAAGTCAAACTCGTAGGAGAGCACGGGTACCACGGGGCTTCCTATCTGTCTTCTCCTATCATACTCCCACATAATGAGCTCCAGCGCCTTTTCAGCTTTCATAACACCATCGAGTTCCAGTTGGTAAGCAACCTTGCAGAAACTAATGGGGCAGTTGAAAATTTTTGATAACTCCGCTGGTTTATCTTCGGGAACATTTTTAGCCCTCTCACCCAAATTCTTATAGGTAAGTTCAAATTCTTCAGTAACCATTGACTTATCATCTTTTGCTTTGCGGAACCAATGCAAACTGTTACACCCCTAAGATTGGATAAAACGGGGAAGCTTATTTTAAGTACTTCACAAAAAAGTTTTTGGGTCTCTTCTTAGTAACAAGTGGAAGTATTAATATTAAAGGATTTCGTGTCAACGCTACAAAACAAAAAACTAAGTTACAATGATATTTATATAAAAAGGTTGAGAAACCCAAAAAAAAGGCGTTAATAATAGGCGCATAGTCTTCGCCTTTTAAGCAAAGAATTAAAAACTTTTTCCCACACCCCCTTAGGCGCAATGTAATGTGTATGTATTTTTTGTTTGGGGGTATGTAATTTTTGTTGTGGGTCCTGTTTTTGAGGAGGCTTCCTAAGCCTCCTTCTCCATTTTTTGAGCCCTAAAATGTTTTTTTTTGGGGAAAATTTTTACATATACCCCACAAAATCAAAAATACATACTTACTACTTTGCGCCCACCCCTTACCTCGCTAAAGACGTCGTAAGCTTCAATAGTAGGTTGATTCATTTTTGAGGAAATTCCTTTTTATAATAATAACTATCTTCCCATGAAGAAAGTATGTCCACAAAATATAATTGGTGAGTTTTACCTTTTTAATAAACCATAAATTATACTTTAGTTTATAAATAAAGTAGTGTTTGTTTTTCAGCATATGGAGGATTTAAATGGCTACAGAAAAAATATCATGCAGTCACTGTGGTGCCCCACTTAAATATTCTTCGGGTGAAATTATTGTCACATGTCCTTATTGTGGATACACAGTTGTTATAGATGTGGGAAAACCTTTCACCTTGGAGCACGCACTTCTTCCTAGCAATTTTGATAGTAAAAAGGCGGTAAACATTGTCAAAAATTGGATGAGAGCAAGCTTCATAGCTCCCGGAGATTTAGCATGGCGAGCAAAGTTCACTGATGCTCAGTTGTACTTTTTACCATTTTGGATTGTGCCGATAACCGCTACCTCCACCTACAGAGGACTATTTGAACGTATGGGCCCCCGTGTAGAGAAAAAGGGCACAATAAATAAACGTTATAATTGGGTAATATTCGCGCAACGGAAGACAGAGTTTCCAACCCGGGAATTTGATATTCCTCTAGAGGGAAAAATGCCGTATGATTTCCGAAAAATTCCTGAAGGAGCTAAAGTGTTGAATAGCGAAATCGGAGAAGATGAGGTTATCGAGATAGCTAAACAGCAAATAAGACATGACCACGAGTTTCTGGCAAAACAAGAGGCGGACAGACTCATTGAAATAGAAACAGAGTTCAAAACAGGTAAACCCTATTACCTTCACGCCCCAATCTGGATAATAAACTATAAGTACAAGGGCAAAAACTACCAAGTACTGCTAGATGGCTCCAGAGGAGAAGTGATTAAGGGAGACCTCCCCACAAAACTGTTTTAAAAAACCTACATAAGCTTCGCTTTTTAGACAAACCCACATACGCTAGAAGCGTTTCAGATAAAGTATGGAAAAGCTTTTCATGGCAAACCAACATACGCTGAAAGCGTTTCAGATAAAGTATGAAAAATGTTTTTCATGGCAAATATTGATGCTCCTCACGGGTCGGGGGCGTCCTCACCAAAGGTTTTGGATGCAAAAAATTTTCTGCTTAGAACAAAATTTTGGTTCCGTCTAAAAAGCGTGACACTTATGTGATTTATTCTTTTTTCCTTTTAAGAGTATGTTCCAAAGGAGTTGCGGTTAATTTATATTTTGCAAAGTAATAATAGTCAAGAAATGAAGGAATGGGAAGACAGAAATGGCTGGGCTAGATTTCCTCTTTGCTCCCTCATCGGTTGCTGTGATTGGCGCCTCAAGGCATGCGGGTAAGGTTGGTTACAGTGTTTTTAGGAACATTATATCTAGCAATTTTCCGGGAAAGGTATATCCTATTAATCCCTCAGCGGATGAGATTCTGGGTCACAAAGCGTATAAAAGCATACTAGATGTTAACGATAATATTGATCTAGCAATAGTAACAGTGCCCGCGGAATTAGTGCTCCGAGTGGCAGAGGAATGCGGCCAAAAAAGGGTTAAGGGAATGGTTGTGATTAGCGCGGGGTTTAAAGAATCCGGACGCAGGGGGGCTGAGTTGGAGCGGATCTTGGTGGAAAAATCTAGAAAGTACAATTTTCGCATATTGGGGCCTAATTGTTTAGGTTTTATTGACACATTTACTCCTATTAATGCCTCTTTTGCCTCTGGGTCGCCTCTGAGGGGTAATATTGGTTTTGCTTCTCAGAGTGGTGCCATATTGACAGGCGTCCTTGAATGGTCTTTGGAGGAGGGTATTGGTTTCAGTAAAGTTATAAGTTTGGGGAATAAAAGCGACTTGAACGAAGCTGATACTATTGAAGCATTAGCCAGCGATTCTCATACAAAGGTGATACTGCTCTACCTTGAGGGTGTAGAAGATGGTGTGAGATTTTTTGAGGTTGCTAGGAAGGCTTCCCGCATGAAACCCATTGTTGTTTTAAAATCAGGAGTTAGTTCAGCTGGCGCGAGAGCCGCTTCATCTCATACGGGTGCATTAGCGGGTAGCGATAAGGCTTACTCAACTGCGTTTAACCAGATAGGGATACTTAGAGCTCACAATATAGAGGAGCTCTTTAATTATGGAATAACGTTTTCCTTACAAAATATTCCAAAGATTAATGCGGTGGCAATTATAACTAATGCCGGCGGACCGGGTATTATTGCTACAGATAAATGTGAGGAGGAAGGCCTGCCGTTAGCTAGATTCGAGCCAGAAACTATAGAAAAACTCAGATCCAATCTCCCGAAGGAAGCTTCAATATATAACCCGGTGGATATTTTGGGTGACGCACAGGAAGACCGCTATAGATTCGCTTTGGAAACCGTTCTATCGGACTCCAATGTCGGCCACGTTTTGATTATACTAACTCCGCAAGCTATGACCAGACCCCAAAAAATTGCTGAAGCCATCGTTGAAGTTTCAGGAAGACATAGAGAAAAAGCGGTGGTAGCCTCTTTTATAGGTGGTGAGAGTGTTCGGGAAGCATCCAAAACTTTGATGAGCAATAATCTCCCCTGCTTTGACTTTCCGGAGCGGGGAGTGAAAGCTATTGCAGGTTTGGTTAAATTTGCAGAATTTATGAGAAGGGAACCAGATTTGGAAATACCTGTATTTCAGGTGGATAAGAATAAAGTCAATGAGATTTTCACAAATGTTTATAAAGATAACAGAGTGGTTTTACTAGGGGATGAGGCAGCCGCAGTCGCGAGGGCTTATGGAATACCTACTCCCGAAGTTAAACTTGCGAGAAGTTTGGAGGAGGCTGTAGAAATAGCTGAAAGTATAGGATACCCTTTGGTTATGAAGGTGGCAAGCCCACATATAATTCACAAAACAGACATAGGCGGCGTTATTATGAACTTGGAAAACAAGGATGAGGTATCCGAGGCTTATTATACAATCCTCTCAAACGTCTTAAGATACTTTCCGAGCTCACAGATTTATGGAATTTTAGTGCAGCAAATGGTTCCCCAAGGAAAAGAAATAATTATAGGAATGACCCGAGATTTGACATGGGGGCCAATGGTGGGGGTAGGACTTGGTGGAATTTATGTAAACCTTTTTGAGGATGTTTCTTTCAAAATATCTCCCTTTTCTAGGAAAGAAGCATTCGATATGCTGTCCAAAACTAAAGCTTATAGATTATTGAAGGGTATGCGTGGTGAAAAACCCTCTGACATAGACTCAGTAATAGATGTGATTTTGCGTGTTTCACAACTCTCAAGAGATTTCAGGATAATAAATGAAATGGACATAAATCCCTTATTCGCCTATGAAAAGGGATGCTCCGCACTAGATGTAAAAATTACACTCGAAAAAGGAAAATGAAAAAATGGGTAAGGTTTTAAAAATGAGAGAACCAAAAAAGTTGCTGGTTTCAGGTGTTAGAAACAGCGGTAAAACCGCGCTCTGCTTAGCCCTAGCACTAATATTGCGGGAACAGGGTTTGGAAGTGGGTTACTTTAAACCAATCGGATGGCAGTCCTTTATAAAGGAGCGTGCACCATCAGGGAAAAAACTAGGATATTTCAACGATGTGGATGCTGTCTTGATGAAAGAGGTGCTTAAGCTTAAACACCCCCTAGAATATATTGTTCCAGTATTGGCCACCTTTGATTACTTAACTTCGATGGCCAAGGAAGGTAACGAAGACCTTGAAAGAAAAATTGAGGAAGCCTACAGAACAGTTTCGGAGGGAGTCGATGTACTAATCATTGAGGGAGGACACATAATGCAGCTCCTCTACAGCAGAAAATTATCAAACTTTCACCTGGCAAAAAAATTCAATACTCCTTACCTCATAACCAGCCAAATTAGAAGCGACCTCGCCGTCGACGACTTAATTTTCAGAAAAACTATACTTGACACGTTCAACATAAACTTTATAGGGGCAGTACTAAACAATATTCCAAGAATCTACCTGCAGAGAACAAAAGACATAGTCAAACCAATTCTTGAAAAAAACGACATAAAGGTATGGGGAATAATAGAGGAAAACAGAGAACTCACAGCTCCTTCCGTTGCTGATATTCAAGACCTTGTTGAGGGGGAACTAATCGAAGGCCCAGAAAACCTAGACGACATACTAGTAGAGGACATTCTAGTGGGCTCCATGACTGCTGAAAGCGCTATCAAGTATTTTAGACGGGGAGTGAACAAAGCTGTGGTAATGGGTGGAGACAGGGAAGACGTAGCTTTAGCCGCTCTTGAAACGAATACCTCGGTTTTAATTCTCACGGGCAACCTCTATCCCACTGTAAGAGTTTTATCCGTAGCCAAAGAAAAAAACGTTCCAGTAATTCTAGTACCATATGATACCTATACCACAATATGCAAATTAGAGGGACTTACGGGAAAACTGAAACCAACTAGCACTCAAAGAATTAAAAAACTAAAAGAAATAGTGGAAAAAGAAGTTGATTGGAAAGGAATCTACAATAAGCTGTAACAATATTTCATCCATGGAAATCTAACACTATTTACCTCACTCCAAGACTAAAATTCCGAAAACAGTAGTTATAAGCTGCCTCCTATTCTCCACCTAGAATACTGAACTCTCCAAGAAAAGGTTGACGGGGAGGAGTAGATTTGAAATATATGCTTGAGGAAATGACTTGGGTTGAAATCGAAAAGGCATTAAAGGAGAAAAAGCCTATCCTAGTGCCATTCGGCTCAGTTGAAGAACACGGTCCACACCTACCCATATCAACCGACAGCGACCTCTGTTACGCTATTGTGAAAAAAGGGGCAGAAAACTCAGGTTTCCTTGTGGCCCCTATAGTGAATTATGGTTTGTGCCGCACTACCCGAGAATTCCCGGGAACTGTTTCCCTTCGATTCGATACCCTTAAGCAACTGGTTAGGGATATCCTGTTTGAATTGGCCAGCCAGGGATTCAAAAAGATTGTACTTTTCAGTTTCCACGCTGGCTCCACACACCTCGTCACATTAAAAGAAGCTGCCTTCGAATTTTCGCTGGAAAATAAGAACGTAAAAGTATATCTGGTTTCAAGCATGGACCTGGCAGGAGAAGATTTATTAAAAATACTGGAAACCACACCTCAGCATGCATGTGAGTTAGAGACCTCTCTTATGCTGTTCCTAAAACCCGAAAGTGTCCAAATGGAAAAAGCTGTAGATGAACACGCCTCCGGAGCACCTTTTCTTGTTAGACCCTCGGGGAGGGAATGGCTAAAAACCGGAGTTATGGGTGATCCTCGAAAAGCTTCTGCAGAGAAGGGAGAAAAAATATTTAAGTTAATGGCTCAAAGACTTAGAGAAATTTTAATAAGTATACAGCAAGAAGAATAGTGGTGGTTTACCTTTTTCTTGCCTCTTCTATTTGAGGTCTCATTTTGACAAAGAATTCCGGTGTGCAAATCTCATACGGTATTGGATAGCGGGATCCTGCCTTATGTGTTCCCTCCAAGCCTTCTATTACTGAATCAATTATCCCTAAGGGTATAGAGGCTACCAAGTCACCATCCATTGCTAGTCCGAAGCGGCGATCACCAAGACACGGCAAAGCGACTTGAATTTTCCCCGTAAGGTAAGCATTAGTGACGGTATCTGCGCAAACAGCGTCCCCAAATGTGGAAATAGTTAACCGACCACCCTCCTTCCAAAGGGCGCCCTGAATTATCCTCAACATCTGAGCTGAATTACCATACATGATTATCAGGTCGGGGTCATAATCGATTCGTTCCAAGGCACCGGAAACTATAGCGGAAATTTTTCCGTGGGGCATTTTAGGTATCATTTCTGAAGTTTTCTTGGCTGCGTCTTGATTTTCGTGGTATCTTCCTAAGAAAAAGTATCCCTCCAAAAAAATGTCGTAAGGCTCAACGAAGCCCATAGCAATCTCAGCTAATGGGCAAACATTATCTTCTTCCGTTAGTCCCATTGTCCACCCATAATACCGAGAATAGGTGAATATTTGGCAGAGGGCTATTTTCTTTTCCGGCCTTTTTATTTTGTTTATTCTTTTTAGCTCCTCCTTATTTTCAAGTAGCTTTACTCCAATTGGAAAAGTAGCTAGTCTAAGATATCTATTTAGTTTTTCATCCAGATTTTGCCATTTACCCATAGTAAACACAACCTTTCAAGCCAGTTATATAGAATTCATCCTTTAAACACCCAAAGAATTTTTACGTTCAGCGCTTGTGAATGCTAAATTTTAATTATCCAGTATTTAAACAATACTATATGTTCATGTTAACCCATTTTTCGCAGATTTAGAAATCATTTATAGGAGATACGTAACTCCATTATCGCTACACTTCTTTCCCTCAAGAAAAGGATATCCGTGTTAAGCCTTTTAAATACTGAAAACGTTGGTGTAATATATTGGGAGTACCATTCAAATAGCTCCAAAGAATCTGAAATATGGACTCCCAATAAAAATCAAAAGCAAAAATAAGAGGTATGCTGAATAAATCTAGGAGATGGTTAAATGTCAAAATTGGACCAGTGGATGCGATATTATAGAGAGCATGCAGAAGACGCATTAAAAATTGGAGATTACGCCTCTGCATCTGACTATTATTCCTTGGCTTCGTTCACCTCAATAATAGCTGACGATATACCTCAAGCAAAATACTTCGCTGAGGAGGCGCTTGGCGCTTGCAAGGAGGGAAATTTAGAGGATGACCACCTATGGCTGGCAAAGGTGGCCAAAGCACTTGCTTCCGGAAGAAGAGAGGAAGCTGAGGAGCTTTGGGAAAAACTTGCAGACAAACTACAGGAAGAGATAGTAAATCTTTACCGGGGCGCCCTGAGAAAAATATAGCTAAATCATTTTGAAGAGTCAAGCATGAGATCCATTAACACTTCGTCTCTATATTCCCCCTCCATTTTAAACTGGCGCTTCCTGACACCAACCATCTGAAAATTGTGCTTTTTGTAAAGTTTTATCGCAACTAGGTTAGTACTAAATGTGCTTAGACAAATTTTTTCAAACCCCTTATCCCGCGCTCTAATTATTGCTTCTGACATCAAAGCGTCCCCCACACCCTTCCCCCTGTGCTCAGCGATTATCATTATCCCCAGGTTACCTACATGCGCTGCGGCGTCCCAATCATCTCGTTCAACAAGGCAATGCCCCACTACCAGTCCTTCAAGCTCAGCAACTAAAATGATGCTCCCCGCATTCTTATGGTGGGAGAACCAAGATAAGCGTTCAAAATCATTCTCTTCCGCAAAAAGCACAGGAATCCATTTTTTCTCCTCAACTACCGAACTAAACACTCTCCAGATGCCAGCCAAATCCTTTATACTGGCATCACGAATCTTGACAGTTGAACCATCCTTAAGAGAATAAACCTTCGTCGTTCCATACACCCGCCATTAAAATAAAAAGAGTTAAAAAAAGTTAGTCTCCTTGAAGGAGATATTTAACGGGAATATCCTGGAACTGGCCATTGGGCAGAGTGCGACGAATAACTAACGGTAAAACACCCGACTCCAACTCGATGGTAGCTATAATTATGGGATCAGTTATCTTTTCCGGTAAATCAATTAATATCGGCGCTGCCATAATAATCTGTAAAGCCCTTGTACTGATTATTCTAGACTTTTCATACTTGGTGAGCTTAGGCGGTCCGATTTTGATTTCTATTTGTTCTATTCTGTTAGCCCCCAAGTGTTAGTGAAATAAAAGAAAGTGGAGTACAGTGTACATTGAATTACCATTTACCTTTTTAAGTCTTTTCCGTGTTCTGGGGGGGCAAAACGCTTAATCTTCGCTTACGGACTCGCCTTCTTCACCGCCTGATGGAGGAGCGCCTGGACTGCTACCCAAGCTCTTGGTAGATGCTGCAATAACATCGTCTATTTTAAGAATCATTTGGGCTGCTTCACTGGCAGACTTAATAATTTGCCTCTTAACCGCTGCCGGCTCCCAGATATTTATCTTTGTCATGTCCTGAATCTTACCAGAATAAACATCGACCCCGTAGACATAGTCTGTGGGCTTAACATGTTTTGCTCTCAGCTCAACCAAGATGTCCAATTGGTCTAAACCTGCATTCTCAGCAAGAGTCCTTGGAACCACTTCTAGGGCCTCAGCAAACTGTTTCACAGCTAATTGTTCACGTCCACCTAGAGTGTCCGCATACTCCTTCAATCTCTTGGAAATCTCAATCTCAGTAGCCCCTCCGCCGGGAACGACTTTGCCGTCTTCGATTACATCGCGAACTACACACAAGGCATCATGGACCGCGCGCTCTGCCTCGTCAACTATGAGTTCAGTACCTCCCCGAATCAATATGTTGACCGACTTGGGATTTTTACATCCCTCAATGAATACCATGTCATCATCGCCGATTTTCTTTCCGTAAACCACTTGGGCTTCACCTAGATCCTCTGGTGTTAAATCTTCGATGTTGGTGATTATTTCGCCGCCAGTAGCTCGGGCAAGCTTCTCCATATCGGACTTCTTGATACGTCTGACTGCAAGAATGCCTGCCTTGGCAAGATAGTGCTGGGCAACATCGTCAATGCCTTTCTGTAGAAGCACTACGTTGGCGCCTGATTTGATGACTCTGTCTGTCATGCTTTTAAGCATTCGTTCCTCCTGATCAAGGAAAGCCTTCATCTGCTCAGGGTTTGTGATGTTTATCTTTGCGTCAAATTCCGTCTTCTCAATTTCCAAGGGGGCGGCTAATAGCGCAATCTTTGCATTTTCCACCCTCTTGGGCATACCTGGATGAACTATCTCTTTATCAAGAATTATGCCGTTAACCAAAATGGTGTTCTCTAGACCTTCCCCTTCTTTCTTGTCTACTTTCACGTTATCAATGTCCGCGGTCCACTTACCGTTTACTTCCTCAGCAACCATTTTCACTGCTTTAACAGCAATGTCGGCTAAATACTCGCGAGAAC
>JAHAWU010000014.1:0-17563 GCA_018383815.1 Candidatus Jordarchaeia archaeon
GAGAACGCAAGCACCAGAACCAGGGGGAGTCCCCTAAGAAAGAGGCATGTTAAGGAGTACAAGAAGTTAGGCTACGAGAGGTGGAGGGACAAGTACCGCTACGGCTACCGCTGGCGTGCTGAGGGGAACCTCTCAGCTGTGAAAAGGCTTACTGGGGAGTATGTTCGTGCAGCCAAGATGGAGAACATGTTCAGGGAGGTCAAAATGAAGTTCCTCTTCTACAACTCCATCCTGAAGTTTGATGCCACAGGGGAGCTACCCTGGGCAACCATCAGCCAAAAATAAATATGTGGAACACAAAAATTAGCCTAAACCATAAAATTCACAGAATTATACAACACAGCAATTAAATAAAAACAGTTAAAAACAAAAAGTGTTTCCATTAAAAAGAGAGCTAACCCAGCACCTACAAGAAAACTCGAAAACAAGAAATTTGAAGAACCCAATTAGTACCATGTAGGAAAACAGGCGGATGAACGATATGTACGCAATCAAAACACATGAATTAACTAAAAAATTCAAAGGCCTCACCGCAGTGGACAAATTAAACATCGAAATAGAAAAAGGGGAACTGTTTGGGATGCTAGGCCCCAACGGCGCCGGTAAAACCACCACCCTAAAAATGCTATCCACACTCATTAAACCCACATCCGGAACAGCTGAGGTTTGGGGATACAACATACAGACCCAAAAAGATGAGGTTAGAAGCAACATTGGAATGGTTTTCCAAGACCCTAGCCTGGACATAAGACTCACAGGAGAAGAAAACTTAGACTTCCACGCCCGAATGTATGGACTTCCCAAACAGAAAAGAAAAGAAAGAATAAGCGAAGTCCTAGACTTAGTAGAACTAACCGAACACGCCAAAACTCTAGTCATAAACTACTCTGGAGGAATGAAAAGGAGACTAGAAATAGCCCGAGGATTAATGCATTTCCCACACGTACTATTCCTTGATGAACCTACATTGGGTTTAGATGTCCAAACTAGGCGTCGGATTTGGGATTATATTAAGAGGATGGCTCGGGAGGAAGAGGTTACCATTATTCTCACCACTCACTACTTGGAGGAGGCAGATTATCTTTGTAGTAGGATTGCTATTATGGATTTTGGGAGGATTGTTGCTTTGGATAATTCTAAGAACTTGAAGGATTCTGTTGGATCTGACGTGATATCTTTACAGTTGGACGATGGTAGGTAAAGGTTTTTTGAACTGTTGGAGGGTTTGGAGTGGGTTAAGAAGATAAGTGAACATGATGGGATAATTGATATCAATGTACGCCAGGGTGAAACTAGAATTCCGGAGCTGGTTAATTTGGCCCAGAGGGCGGGGACGCGGATTAGGTCGGTCAGTCTCAGAGAACCCACCTTGGAGGATGTTTTTCTACAATACACTGGGAGGAGCATTAGGGATGAGGATGGAGGAAACAGGGCTTTGATGAGAGAGCGGGTTAGGAGTATGCGTAGAAAAAGTTAGTGTTGGGAAAAGTTCGGTTTAAAATGTTTTGAGGTGATAAATGGTGAAGAGAACTTTGGAGTTGCAGGCCGTGTATGTTATGTGGTTGCGCGAGATGAAGAAGTTCTTTAGGTCTTGGAGTAGAGTGGTTGGAATGGTTGCTATGCCAGCATTCTTTTTGGCTTTTATGGGGATGGGTTTTCAGAGTTTTCAGATTCCTGGCATTCCATCTTCTGCGTTTATTGCCAATTACTTAGAGGAAGTTTTGCGTTCCTTTTGGGGTTTTAACCAGTATGTTGCATATTGGGAGGCGCAGTATTTGGCTGGTGTATTGGCGCAAAAGTTGGGTTTGAATTATCTTTCTTTTCTAAGTCCGGGCATTATTGGCATGATTCTGCTTTTCGCCTCCATGGTTGCTGGGATGAGTATTCTTTTTGACAGGGAGTTCGGTTTCTTGAAGGAAGTCATGGTGGCGCCGGTGAGCAGGCTTTCGATAGCTATGGGAAGAACACTGGGCGGGGTGACTACTGCCATAATGCAGGGGCTCTTAATTTTGGGAATCTCAATTCCAATGGGAGTTAATATTAGTGGCCCGGCGGGTCTTAGTCTGTCCGTGGTATTCATGATGCTTATATCCACGGGCTTCGTGGGGCTTGGCGTGGCGTTCGCTGCAAAGATGACCGATTTTCAGGGCTTTATGCTGATAATGAATTTCATAGTGTTTCCCCTGTTCTTCCTGTCTGGTGCACTATTCCCTCTGAGTTCATTTCCCAGTTGGGTTCAGAGCATTGCATATCTAGACCCGTTGACTTATGGAGTGGACGCCCTCAGAACCACTCTAGTAGGAATTGGAGGAACGATGCCTCTCACAATCGATTTTCTGATTCTTATAGGATTCACCGCGGCAATGCTTCTGGTGAGCACCTACCTGTTCCAGGGAACAGAAGTGGATTAAACGAATAAGCCAACCCCCTCAAAAAATACCCCCAGGTTATCTCTTAGTTATCTAGTGTGATATGTGTACGGAACTGAATTTGGATTGTGGGGATTACGTCATGTAGGTTGTGGCAATATTTTTTTGTTGGCGAAAAGATTTAAAGCAGTTTTCAGTTTTTGTCCCTTATTATAGTATTATGATTTTCGTTGCTGGTCGGGAAAAATGAGTGGTACTGTTAAAAGGTATCAGGGTTCCGACGATTATATTGCGTCGGAGGAATTGGCGAATATTGTTAACGCGGCCATCGCGTTGGGGCGTCCCCTGCTGGTTCGCGGTGAGCCGGGTACGGGTAAAACTCTTCTGGCGATGAGCATTGCGAAGGCTTTGAACAAGAAGTTGATTGTTTGGAACATAAAATCCACGAGCAAAGCGAAGGACGGCCTTTACGTGTATGATACTGTTCAGCGGTTGAATGACGCCCGCTTCGGGGATAAAGACGTTTCAAACATTGAGAACTACATAAGGTTGGGGGAACTGGGTCAGGCTTTCGCTTCTGATGAGCAGGTGGTTCTGCTTATTGACGAAATTGACAAGGCGGATATCGAGTTTCCCAACGATTTGTTAAATGAGCTGGATGAAATGTCTTTCAAGATTATTGAGACTGGCAAGGAGATTAAGGCCAAAACTAGGCCCATCGTGATTATTACCAGTAATAATGAGAAGGAGTTGCCAGACGCGTTCCTGCGGCGGTGTGTTTTCCACTACATTGAGTTTCCAGACCGGGAGTTGATGCGGAGAATAGTGGAGGTTCACTATCCCAACTTGGAGGAGAAGTTCATTAATCAGGTCTTGGACAAGTTTTACGAGCTGCGTTCCATCAACACATTGAAGAAGAAACCTTCAACTTCGGAGCTTATTGATTGGATTGGTGTACTTCTACGTTTCGGAATCTCAGAGGAGAGACTAGCCGAGGACATTCCTTTCTTGGGCACTTTGGTTAAAAAGGAGCAGGATCTTATGGAAGTCATCCGAGTAGAACGCCAGAAAGCTTATGGTGAACCCACCCCCAAGGGATACGAAATGCTTGGTAGGAGATATTACTAGTTGCTAATCGACTTCTTCTACCTCTTAAGGCAGCATAAGATTCCCGTCACCATCACGGAGTGGCTCACCTATATGAGGGCCCTCTCAATGGGACTCCACAACTGCAGCTTTGACGACTTTTATTTTTTGACCAGAGCTCTGCTGGTGAAGAACGAATGCCACTTTGATGCCTTCGACCAGTGTTTCGCGGAGTTCTTCAAGGACATAGATAAAATGTTAACCATAGATGAACAGTTTCTGAAGTGGCTGGAGAACCCCCTCAACCATAAATACCTGTTGCCCCAAGAGTTAGAGTTACTTAAATGTTTAGACTTAGAGGAGCTTCGACGTCTCTTTGAGGAACGCCTCAGGGAGCAGAAGGAGCGACATGACGGCGGGGATAAATGGATTGGTACCGGGGGCACATCTCCCTTCGGGGTTCGAGGCGCTCACCCCACGGGAATTAGCCTCGCAGATAGGAGAGGGGGAGGAATGGCCATGAAGTATGCTGTGGAACGCCGGTACCAAAACTATAGACATGACGTAACTCTGGATATCCGCCAGATACAAATAGCTCTAAAAAAGCTACGGGTGCTCAGACGTATGGGGGCACCAGAGGAATTGGATCTTGAGGAAACCATTAACGAGACGTGTAAGAATGCTGGGGAGCTTGAACTCGTTTTTCGGCCGGAGAGAAGAAATCGGGTGAAGGTACTTCTCTTGATGGATGCAGGTGGCTCCATGGAGCCCTATGCTCACCTGGTGAATCAGCTGTTTTCGGCGGCTTATTCCCTGAAATTCTTCAAGGACTTCCAATACTATTATTTTCACAACTGCGTATACCAATTTGTTTACAAAAATATGCTTCTAAGGGAGTCCACCAAGTTTCCCACTGCGGATTTGATGTACAAGTATGATAGGGACTATAAGCTCATAATAGTGGGGGACGCGTATATGCATCCCTCTGAACTCGTTGAACCGGGCGGCGCGATTTATTATTACTCTGACCCGGATGCTACGCCGGGCATCGTTTGGCTCACTAGATTGCGCGACCACTTCAGAAAATCGGTTTGGCTGAATCCCACAAGTTATTCTGGTTGGACGATTAAGGAAATCTCCAAAATTTTCCCCATGTTTCCATTAACAATTAATGGAATAGAAGATGCAGTGAAGGCCTTACTATAATATGTAACGTTACACTTGCTATAGTGAGATTATTTATTAGCTAATTTTTGAAAAATAAGAGGAGCTTGATTTCCCGGAGATTTACTGAATTAATTTTTTGGGAAGAGTGTTTGGAAACAAGCTACTTTGACTGTAGAAACTTTTTGGCGGCCTCTCCATTTTTGAAATGTTTTTTAAATATTACTTATTTTTTGTTTTTAACGATGTTATTAAAACCTACATAAGCTACGCTTCTTAGACAAACAATCATACGCTGAAAGCGTTTCAGATAAAGTATGAAAAAGCTTTTCATGGCAACAATCATACGCTGAAAGCGTTTCAGATAAAGTATGAAAAAGCTTTTCATGGCAAAGAATGAAAACATGCTTTCATAGCAAACCAACATACGCTAAGAGCGTTTTAGACAGAAATATGAAAAATGTTTTTCATGGCAAATAAAATAATTAAGTGCATACAAGCAGAGTTAGCGTTGCAGTAAACTGAGATTGCTCCAAAAGTGCTTCCAGCAATAAATCCCAAAACTGCGCATGGAGAAATCTAAAAATCGACAAGGGAATGTTAAAAAGGAAGCTATGAGCTATTCATTTCTGGTTTTTCTTTCCTTTTCTTTGATAGCTTGCTTCTTTATTCTGTGAAGGAGATATATGAATCCTGTTTGGAGAATAATTATGGAGACTAAAAGCACCAATCCTAGGCCTACGAGTAAAGGATAAGGAATTGGAGGAGGGGAAAGATTTAAGGCAGCCTCCCAACTACCCATTATATAAAGCATGTTAATGATTATAAGTGCAAAAATCACGAAGTAAATAACGTAGGCTAGTATCATCTGAAGATTAGAAAGCTTCTTCGCCTTTTTAACCTCATTTTCAAGATTAGACATGAAGCACACCCATTAATCTTGAAACATTTTATACAAATCAGACTAAAAAATTTTGGGCATAAAAGGTTTTTAGTGCATTTTTGGATTCTGAAGCGCTATTGGAAGCTAAGTTCCCTTAAAAAAAAGGGACATTAGAATTCGACTGGAAAAGTCCTATGAAGGCTCCTTTTGGCAAATGGGAAAAAAATGAGAAGATTAAAATCACATATGAAGTCGACTCAAAGCCCCCTGAAGATAATCCTCCAGCAATTTTTACGCGAGCTACTTTTTCCCATCTACACATTAATGATGGAAGCCACCCGGTGCCTGGTGCTCCCTTCTCTTCGAAGACCAAGACTGGAACCCCACCTCATTATGCAAAAGTTTACACTCTTAGGGGTCTTGGCTAATCTGCCTTTGAGTGGCTTAAGCTTGAGGGTTCCAAAAATCCCTTTCGAGAATAGGGGGATCAACTAGATTTCAATATTGGCAACTGTCATAAAGAGTTGTCTGAAGTATTGTTCCCTCAGCATTCCCCAAAAAACAGAAGGAAACAATTCAAATTCTAGCGAGGCAAATTAGACTCAATAAATATAGGGGACTTTTGCATATTTTTCTTTTTGAGGTGGAGGGAGATATAAATAAAGAATGAGGAGGGATTAGTTTATCTGATTGAATCTTTGTGTCTGAATCTACCTTTAGAGCTACTGGTTTTTATTGCGATTTCCTTCTCGAGGGTTTTTTCATCGTAGGGTTTCTCTAGTTGGGTGAGTTGGCGCGCTGAAGTGAAGGGTGTAAACTCTCTTCCATCGCCGTGGTAGAACTTGGAGAAGAATTCCACCCAGTGAAGTCGCAATGTGTTCATAAAAGCGATTAGTCCTTCCAATCCGAGTATCACTATGGTTCCTACAGCAGCCCATAGGAGTGACTCTGTAACTACACTGGGTACTGGAAATCCACTTAGTGCGGGATTTAATGTTGTGAGCAGCCCCGTTAAGGTTGAAACCTTGACCACGTTTGCCAATGCTGGGGGCCCTGGCAGTTCTAGAAAGATTACTGAGAGAATAACGTGTACCGCTGCTAGGGCGAATATTCGCGAGAAGGACACGGTGTGGGATAGACAGGAGATTAGGTAGTCTAGTTGCTCTGAGAATGCCTCTGTCCTGTCGTGAGATACAGCTATGGTGCCGAAGAGTGTTAAAAATACAGGGAGCAAAACGCCGAAAATAGTTAGTATCTGGACAGGTGGTAGATGTATGACTGGACCCCAAGCAGTAGTATTGATTATAACTACTTCCTCCACTGTGTGCAGGGTTTCGAGAAGTAGTTTTTCTCCGAAGAAGTATTGAATTTCGGCTACAGCTTCTAGTATATGCCATAATTGTGTGTCCATTATGTAATTTCCGAGTCCTAAGGGTTCTAGAGCCTTTAGGGGTCTTAAAGTGGTATACCAGAAGGGTGTCATTATCTGCCATACTGCAGGTAGGTCGCTCGCAGTTAATCCTACAGTATAGTACTTGGTTATTAGAGTTGTCAGGTTATCACTTATTGCTCCATAGGGCGAGAACCAATTCATGAAGTTAACACTGTACTCGTCGCTGTATATTATTAGAAAAGCGCCTAGGTAGAACCAAATGAGGCATAGGGGTTGGAAAACTGCCATTTTTCTTTTACCATTTCTCCATAGATTATTAAAACGTAGAGAAAACCCGAAGGTTATTTCTGCTACACCAATTATTACGGACAGTCTGAGGAATCTAAAGTTTCCACTCTGTGTAAACGGGTTATACCATAGGGGATCATAGACAGCGTGTGAACCGAAGAATGAGCCGAAAATGAAACCGAAGATCACCGCGAAGATTCCACAAATGAACAGTAGACCTGCTCCTTCGACTATGTAACCTACAATTCCAGTTACCACAGGTTTCCTTGATTTCCAAACGAGAATCATGAGGGCTATGAAAGCAAGTATGGCTCCATGGGCAATGTCTGGAAACATTAATCCGAAGAAAACTGGAAAAGTTAAAATGAAGAATTTTGTGGGGTCTATTTCGTGATAGTTGGGTATACCAAAAGCCTTTACTAGTTTTTGGTAAGCTCCTATAATTCTTGGATTTTCCATCTTTGTTGGACGTTCTTCCTCGGGGGGAATGCTTTTTGTAATCTCAATTATAGCTGTTCTGTCCGTGGCACTATCAATTGCAGCACTTAGTATTTTGGACTTATTGAGCGGGAACCACCCCCAGACCTCCACAGTTGATTTGGTTATGCGGAAATATTTTTTGGCATCTATACGATTTTTTTCGATGGTAAGCAATTCTTTACAGACCAGTAATTGGTATCCCCAGTTTTTTATGATGTCCATGCGCTGCTCTTCCAGTTTGTTTAAGGATTCCTCTAATTTCTTAATATTTGAAGCTGTTTTGTGTATAATTTCCTTCGTGGTACCTTTAACATCTGGAGGAAGCTTGAACTGTTCAAATCCGAAAGCTGTGAGTACACGCTCTACTACGCCACGATACTGATTTAAAAACGAAATGAAGACAACATCTCTTCCTTCCCCTATGCTAGTCGAGCGGAAAATGTAGTTACCCTCTGTCACTTCCTTTATACGCCATCTAAGTGTACCAGATTTTATTGTGAGCACCGTTCCCGCAACTGCATAGACGTATTTTCCAGCGCCCAGCTGATCTAAACTAATGTCTAGAGGCTCTAAGGTTTCTGCAATTTTCTGCACTGTTTTTTGTTTATCTAGCTCTTGTTGGACTTGAAGCAATTCCTGGCTTAAAGACTGAATTTTTGGATCAACTTTGGCCAGTGTTTTTTGAGCAAGTTCCAATACCTTTTCTATTTTTCGGTCATCTACCATCCAACGTTTCTTTTTAGGTATTTTGTTAGCGAGATAGGGAACATACTTTTCCAATCCTAAGTAATCAACATGCCTCTGAATCTCGTTTAAAAGGCTGAAAACAGTTCGTTCTACTTCAGAGGTTTCTGCGGCGGCTACTGTTCCTCCCTGTTCCATCACATCTATGAGTTCTACTTCTCCTATCTCGTGCAAGCAACGTATTAATTCTCGTTCGTAATCCTTATGGCAGATAACTTTTATAATGCCCATTTCAGCTGGGGTGAATCTCATCGCAGTTCACTTTGAGAATTGGTTACTGATTTACTGACCAGAAGAGTACTCTTACGTTTAAGGCTTCGAATATATATAATTTTTGCAGGTGCTGGCGGCGCAGTTACCGGGTTCACCAATCATAAGTAGAGTTATGTACTCCCTCTCCTTTATATATAGTTAAGATGATTTTTTGGATTCGCATTTCCAGCTCGTAGAAGAAGCATTTTCAAATTGTTCTGATAATGAGAAATTAACTATTTAAATACAAAATATAAGCGTTATTGTTAAATAGTAAAAGTTAATACTTCAAAATTAAACAGTGAGTTTGAGGTGAACGCCTTGGTCTCGGATATCCTGAAGGCCATCAGAATCGCTGAAGAGCAAGCCGAAAAAAGATTATCCTTAGCAGAAAGCGAGGCCAAAACAATTGAGAACAATGCATTGTCGAAAAGAGATAGGATAATGGAAGAAAAGGTTAGCGCAGCTGAAAAGAAAGTCCAAGAAGTAATGAAGCGGGTAGAAAAGGAAATCGAAGAAGAAATTAAAAAGATTGAGAGCGAATCAGAAAAGGAAATAGAAAAAATACTTTCCCAAGGTTCGAAAAAAATCGATGAAGCAGTTAAGGTAATCATAGAATCAATAATTGGGGGATAACCAAAATGAAGGTAGCAGGTGAAGAAGTGATGGAAGAAAGTGTAGTTGAGGGCGAAGAAGAACCAGAGTCAGAAAGACTAAAGAAAATAAAAGATAAAATTGAAAAAGACGCAGAAGAAAGAGCAAGTCAGATAATAGAGAAAGCAAAAATTAGGGCAAAAGAAATCGAGGAAGAAGCCATATCTAAAGCTGAAAAAAGAGCGGAGGAAATAATCAGAAGGGGAATGGAAGAGGCTGAAAGATACAAACGAAGAAGATTAGCAGAAGCGAAGCTCAAAGCAAAACAAAGGATAACAAAAGCACGGGAACAATTAATAGAGCAAACATTCCAAAAAGCCAACGAAAAATTGAAGGAATTAACCGCCACTCCAAAATACAAAAGCGTCCTAGAAGCGCTAATCCAGAAAGCAGCAATAGGAGTGGGAGGTGGAGAATTAGAGATACTAGTACCAAAAGGACATGAAAAGCACATATCGGACATCTCCTCCATAGCAGAAAAAGTGCAATCAGAAACCAAAAATCCAACACATATAACAATATCGAAAGAAACAATAGAAGCTGTCGGTGGATGCCTAGTAAGAAGAAAAGATGGAAGTATTTATATCGATAATACCTTCGAGTCAATAATGGAGCGGAACATGAAAGAGTTAAGAATAAAGGCGGCAAGGACTATCTTCTAAAATTCTGGTGCCGTCTTTTTATTGGTTCGCTTTTTCTCCGATGTTATCGTTGTCTGTATGAGTATTTTGCGCTCCTTCTCAACCAGTCCATTTTACAACATTCTACTTAGCCCCACGAAATCTTTCTCTTTTTAAAAAAACCTACATAAGCCGCGCTTCTTAGACAAACCGACATACGCTGAAGGTGTTTCAGATAAAGTATGAAAAAGTTTTTCACGGCAAAGAATGAAAACATGTTTTCATAGCAAAGGGGAGAGAAATAGAAAAGCTGCTCGAAGGGGCAGAAGGGGATCGCCACGTTATGAAAAGTCGGAAAAAGGTTAAAAAAATGTGATAATGCTTTTGAAGTTTTTACAGGTATCCCAACAACAAGAAACTAATAACAAGCCCGTAAATTGCAATAGCTTCAATCAAAACAATGTAAATAATAGTTCTACCGAACATCTCTGGCTTTTCACTTATGGCGCCAATCGCCGCCGCCGAAGCGGTGCCCATGCCCACACCTGCTCCGAGGCCCGCTAAACCTACAGCCATACCTGCTCCGGCACCTACTGTGGATTTAGCAAAGGGGGTGAAGTCAAAGGTCTGTGCAACCACGAACGTTGTGTAGACTGCAGTTATGAGGACTAGCGCTATTGCTAATTGGAGGAGTAGAATCTTTTTGTTCATTTTTTCACCTCATTTCAGAAGATTATTAGTAGGTCGCGTATCTTGCTTGGTTCAACCGCCTCTACTTTCCCAACAATTATTATTTTAATGTTTCGGATTTCTTGCCCCTTAAGCTCAAGATAAGATATGGGTACACCTATGTGGAATGGGAACCCAATTAATGTAGAATAGACAATTTGAATATAGTACTCGTTGAGAGCATGTTCAATACTAAAAATTGATTTCTCATGTTCATACGCGTCTTTTGCTCTGTAGGCTAAATATCGGTAGTCAGATAGGGATAATATGTTTAGTACAGCCTCCAAGTTTTGCGCCCCAACCGATTCTCTGATTGCCTGTTCAGCCTTGTAAAAAACTGGCAAAATTAGTTGGTCTATTATTTCTGGACGGAGGTTTAGCGATTTACCTCTCATAATGGTTAAAATATTTATGACATCGATTTTCGTCCCTATTATTGGCTTTACGTTATTTTTATCTGATTGCGACAGTCTTCCAATATTTCTCCACAGCTCACCAAATATCTTGGCGTCTAAAGCGTTTTCTAGAACTATGGGCATTTTAATGTTCTCGAACTGGGGAAGAGCAGCAGTTAAGGCCTCTTTAGCTTTACGGTTCCTTACCTGGTCGACTACCTGATATAGATTCTGTGAATCCAGAAGAGATCTAAACTCTTCATCCTCCTCAGGAGACAGAGAGAGAATGTACTGCATAGCTTTTTGTTTAGGTGTTTTATTGTGTACCGCGTTAAGCACCACTTTGAGATTGTCGAAGTAGAATTTTTCTCTATAAAGCTTCAAGTAATTTTTTGCGGCACCTGAGGAACTCCCTATTATCAAGTCAAAACTCTTAATCAGATCCTCATTGAGAACTTTATCCAGAGCTTCTAGGTCGAAAGGAGGCCGCAGATCAACTTGGGCAATTTTCTCCCCATAGGCTGTCGCGGTTAAAAAACGCAAAACATCATCAATGTTACTGGCTTGCACCAGTTTTTCGTAGTCGCCTATAGTTAACATCTTAGATTTAAGAGCCCTTACCTTTGCGTTAATTTGTGCGTATTGCGAAGCTGTTAGCACACTCATAAGTTACCCCGCCAACGGTATTTTTCGAAACTGTTTCAACTATGATAATCACCTATATAAAAACTATTCCTCAAATTCCGAATCATTTCTGGAAGGAGAGGACTCCTCATCCAGCAAGCCAGCTTGAAGTTTAAGAAGTCTCAAAACCCTCTCAAATTTTTCTTCGTCGGAAAGCTCAGAACCTTTTTCCGGACTACTTTTGCCAATCACCAAAGATTCCTCCGAAGATGAAGAAGCGCGAATTTGCTTCCCCCCACCAACTCGCTCGGAAATCTCCCTTTTCTCCCAAATCTTAACAATCTTAATTATATTGTAAGTCCCAACCAGAAAACCAAAAGCAGCACCAAGTATAAGCGAAAAAGTAGAAAAAGGAGGACCAAACTCTTCCCCAACATAATATCCAATAAAGACACCTGCCAGAATCATAATAGGAAGCTCGGAACCAATAGCCAACCACTTGCCAATATTCCCAACACTATACCTTCTAGAATCTTTCTTATCTCTTCCAAGGCTCATACATCAGCCCTCAAAACCTCTATGCAGAAGCAAACAATTAAACCTTTTCCAAAAAAAGCCACACAAATCAAAAAGCCAGCCCCTAAAAAACAACAAGACAAAAAACACAAAACCAAGCACAAAAACATATTAGAGAAAGATGAATCCCAAATTTTCCCACAAAAAAATAAAAAAGATGAGAATTGAATTTAGAGAATTCCACCAAAGTACGCTGGCAAGTAGAACAGAGCCTCAGCAGCCCTATTCGACACAGCGTAAAGCACACCAGGGAACAAACCGAAAGCCACGCAGCCCACAGCCAGCAACACAATAGCCACAAGCATCCACACAGGAGCCCTCGACTTCTCCAGCTCCCTAACCTTCGCAGACTCCTTGCTAAACCAGACAATCTGAATCAACCTCAAGTAATACACAGCTGAGAAGCCACTGCACAACACCGCCACCAAAGCCAGAGTGATCCAGACCCAGCCATTCAGAGTGAAGGGCGCAAGCTGAACCGGAGCAAGAATCAACAACAGCTTGGACCAGAAACCATTGAACGGTGGCAAACCAATCAGTCCCAAAGAACCGATAGCCAAGGCAATGCTGGTAACAGGCATCTTACGCCCAATACCAGAAAGATCGTCCAGCATCCGAGAACCCGTAGCATGCAGGTAAGCTCCCGCACACAAGAACAGGAGCCCCTTCATCATAGCGTGGTTAATCACGTGGAACCAAGACGCCGTGAACCCCAGAATAGTCCCAGTCGACAGACCAATAAGAATGTAGCCGATGTTAAGGATACTACTGTAAGCCAACAGACGCTTAATATCCTTTTGGAGGAGAGCCATGATGTTGGCTACAACCATGGTAATTATTGAAAGCACAACAAGCGCGTAGTTCCAGTCAAACGGGTAGGGGAAAGATGGGAAGCCATAGGGATAACTGTAGGGCGTCGTGGAGAACGTGAACCACAGGTACGGGAAAGGTGTAGATTGAATGGGAAACATCACAGTCAAGCTCCGAATCAAAGCATAGACACCAGAAGCGATAACCACACCCGACAGCATAGCACTCATGCCACTCGGAGCCGCTGGGTGCGCGTCGGGAAGCCAGAAGTGGAACGGTACAATAGCAGACTCAACACCAAAGCCCGCTATCAGAAACGCAACAATCAAGTAGAACAAAGGCCTACCAGTAAACAACTGAAGCTGATCCAAAGCATTCATCAGAGTTCCAACGTAGGCAAAGTTCAGCGTGCCGGTGTAGCCGTATATGAATGAACTGGCGTAAAGAATCAAAGTGCTTCCAACAGCCACCATCACCAAGTATTTGAAGCCCGCCTCCACAGGTTCCCACTTCTCCTTCCTGAATCCCACCAGGACGAAAGCTGTGATACTCATCATCTCAAAGAACACGAACAATGTGAAAAGGTCACCAGCAAAAACTATTCCGTTAAGAGAGCCTACCAGCACCAGCAGCGCCGCATAATACTTGGTCTTCCCAGTGTCGTGCTCCATGTAGTTTATGGAGTAAATGCACACCAGCAATCCTAGACCGGTGAAGGCCGCCGCCATGAGAATGCTCAAAAAGTCCACTGCAAACACTGAGCCTGTAGGCGGTGCTGTGACCAGCGAAAGTGGACCCGCCCCGCCTAAGAGCAAGTTTATGTACATGGTTAGTGCAAAGCCGCCGGGCAAATACTCAAAGTAGAACGTAGGAGCAATATAAACGCCCCAAGCCAGAAATGAATAGTCAGACACCAGTTTTAGAACATTGAGATCCCAATACAACTGGTAAACTACCACTGCTGTTGCTGCGAATCCCAGCGTGGCCAATACCTCTCTAATTCTCTGGAGCTTGCCTCCCGCCACACGTTCAAATAGGGAGCCAGCCCCCAGCACCAGTAAAGCGGTTCCAATTGGGATAATTATGGGATACAACAAGTTAATGTCGCTTATCATTTTACAAGCCTCCTAATAGATACACTATTTGTTGATATCCGTACCATGGCAAGAGTATCTGGTTGATTATCGGCGTAAAGTACTGCGTAGCAATGGCTGGCGCTATGCCCAACACAATTATGAAAGCCGCTAAAACCACAATGGGAGCCACTAGGCTTCGAGGAACCTGTACCTTCTCAAGTCCCTCCTTTAACGGGCCGAAGAAAATCCTGCGAACAGCCCACAGGTAGTAGCCCAAAGTGATCGCTGTAGCCACTATCAAAAGCGCCGTAAGCAAGTACTGAGTAGCCATTATGCCACCTGCAAAAATCATCCACTCACTGGAGAAACCCAACAGGGGCGGAACACCAGCCACAGACAAGCCAGCAATAACCGCAATTGCAGCCACTGCAGGCATCTTCTCAGACAAGCCGCCCAGCTTATCAAAGTCCAAAGTACCAGTAGCCTTCAGTACAATTGCTGCAACCATGAACCACACACCCATACAGATACCATGGTTCAAAATATGCAGAAGAGAACCGTTCACACCCAGCACCGAAACCATAGCAAAACCGAACAAAATATATCCCATCTGGCTCATAGAGGAGTAGGCTAGCATTTTCTTTAGGTTGTTTTGTGTTAGTGCCATAATTCCACCGTAGGCTGCGGTTACTAGTCCGATTATGGCTAGGCTTACTTGGAGCATTTGTAGTGATGGTCCCATGTAGATTACTAGGAATCTGGCGATACCGTAGGCTGCGGTTTTGGTCATGGCTGCGCTGAGTAGTAGGACAACGGGCATTGGTGCTTCCATATATGTGTCTGGTAGCCAAGTGTGGAGTGGAAATATTGCCATTTTGACTGCGAAGCCAACAAAGATTAGTATTGCAGGTATTACGAGGAACAGCCCAGTTAGGAATAGGCTTAGCCACTGGTTGAATGTTGCTCCAAAGGGTATGATTGTGCCAAGATAGGTTGCGTATGCGGTTTGTGCTGCTGCTAGATTGAGGGTCATTTGTTGGAAGTCGAAGGTGTTTAGGGTTACGCCCATCATGAATATTCCTACAAACATGACTACGCTGCCGAAAGTAGTCCACAAGAAGTATTTAAGGGCGGTTCTGCCCTTATTCTCCGTAAGTCCGAACTGGTTCACCAGTATGTATGAGGGTATCAGCATTACTTCCCAGAAGATGAAGAACTCTATCACCGTGGTTGACAGTACTACTCCAATCATTCCGCCGATGAAGAACAACATGTTTCCAAAGAAGCTTCCGGGACTCTCTACGTCCTTCATGTAGAAGGCGGAGAAGAACATTACAGCGGCGCCCAGACCCGAAATGAGTATGGCTATGGGGTAGCTTAACCCGTCGGCAAGTAGTCCCGCAGTAAGGGAGGGGAGTCTTAGAATGCTTCCTAAGGGATCCATGGAAAGCAGTACAAGGTATGGGTAGTCGGGTATTACATTGTATGCTTGGTACATAGGAACTGCTATTGCTCGGTCGAAGTTGTTCCATATCCATGGGATTTGGTTGAGGGAAGTGGCGAAGGGGTAAAGTTGCACATTGAATTGTAATGCGGCAGTTGGCACTATTTGGCTTGAGTATATGAAGCTGTAAGTCCATGTTGTGGGGTCAAGTGTTACTGTTATGGATACTGCGTAGGGGTCGAGTAAAATTATTCCCACGTGTATAAGGAGTGCTGCTGAGGTGGCTGCGGTTAGGAAGGCTAGCCATCTTGCAGCTTTGCCGGACTTTTTTCCTATGAGGTAAACTATGGGTCCCATTATTAGTAGTACCGTTATTGATGCAAGTAGCTCGTAGCTTGCTAAAATGTTGTTTATCATTTCTCATTCCTCCTACCATAGTACAAATATTATTGCCAGTATCGTCACTCCCAAAACTATCATCAGCGCATTGATGAAGGCTATTCCAGTCTGTGTCCTCCTGAATTTGTCGCTTACCACTATGGTCAACTTTGCAGTAGCGTAGTTGAATCCGTCAAGAACCTTGACTTCCAAGTTTCTGTAGAGCCAGGCAATTCCCGCCAAGAATCCTTTGACAAACACTATGTGGTAGAGCTGGTTGATATACCACCTGTTTACCAGGAATTTCCAGATAGCTCCACCCAAACGGCTGCTGGTTATTCTCTCTGCAGAGCCTCTCCGAGATATGTAGTAGTACCAGGCAGGTACGAAGCCCAA
The DNA here is from genome assembly GCA_018383815.1 of Candidatus Jordarchaeia archaeon. GTDB lineage: Archaea > Asgardarchaeota > Jordiarchaeia > Jordiarchaeales > Jordiarchaeaceae > Jordiarchaeum. Next base: position 16,362 of record JAHAWU010000014.1, read on the forward strand.
GACGAATAGTCCCAGTGAGAGTAGAATCGATGGCCAGGCGCTTGCCAGTTCTGCCAGCCAGCCGCTGTAACTGGTCATCTCGGAGTAGTGCCAGTACTCTAAGAGTAGAGTTATCTCTTCAGACAGGCCGTGGGGAACTTCGCTGAAAATTAGGCCGCCCAGAACATATGGCTGTACGTGGAAAAGCTCTTGGAAACTGTGCAGATAGTTTGTAAATGGTCCTAGGAAGTATTTTCTGAAAACAGGCTCAAACCATCCAGCTAGCAGTGTGCCGCCCGCCAGTATTACTAGAGGTGTCCACATCACTGGTGGGGCCTCGTGGACTGGCCCTTTTTCCTTCTCGTAGTTTTTGACGTGTTTGCTTTCTGGTCCGTGGAAGGTTAATCCCACCATGCGGAATGTGTAGAAGGTGGTCATTGCTACCACAATTCCTGCCAATGCGAAGAGAATCAGTTGGTTTGCTTGTAGTGTTGCGCCAAGTATTGCTTCCTTGCTGAAGAACCCAGCAAATCCTGGAAAGCCCGCTAGGGAGAGGGCTCCCACAAGGAAGCAGGCGTATGTGATGGGCATCCTTGTTTTTAGGCCACCCATTTCAAACATGTTCTTAGTTTCCACGGCGTGGAGAACCGCTCCGGCGCTAAGGAACAATAGAGCTTTGAATATGGCGTGGGCCATAAGGTGGAATGTGCCAGCGAGAAAGCCCATGGCTGTGACTCCGGAGATTCCAGCGATTCCCAGGGCAAGCATCATGTATCCTATTTGTGACATGGTGGAGTAGGCTAGTACTTTTTTGATTTCGCTTGCTACTAGGCCCATGCTGGCTGTGAGGAAGGCTGTGAAGCCGCCTATAATGGCCACGGTTGTGAAGAAGGTTTGTATTCCTGTTTGGACGTTTATGTAGAGTAGGAGCCATTGTTGGGCGTTGAGGGTTAGGCCGTAGAGTGTGTATAGTGTGGGGTCGGCTATTAGGGTTTCTAGTAGGTAGGGTACTCCGAAGAATATGGGTAGCATTCTGGCTACTAGGTATACACCTGCCTTAACCATGGTGGCAGCGTGTATTAGTGCTGAGACTGTGGTGGGACCAGCCATGGCTTCTGGTAACCATACGTCTAGTGGGAACTGTGCAGATTTTGCTACTGGGCCGCCGAAGAATAGTATGGCGACTGCGGGGAGTAGTCCTCTTATGGCTAGGCTGCTTACCC
>JAHAWU010000014.1:17596-42975 GCA_018383815.1 Candidatus Jordarchaeia archaeon
GGTTGAGTAGTTGTATGGCTGCGTTTTGTTGTAGTTGGACGTAGTTGAAGGTTCCGGAGGCGAAGAATATGATTACTATTGCGATTAGTAGGGCTATGTCACCGACTTTTGTGGTTATGAATGCCTTCATGCCGCAGTAGGCGTTGTACTCTCCCTCTGTTACGTAGTCGGGTACTGGGCTTGGTTCTCGGGCTTTGTGCCAGAAGCCTATTAGGCCCCAGCTGCAGAGTCCGACTATTTCCCAGCCTATGAACATTTGGATGAGGTTGTCGGATATTACTAGGAATATCATGCCTCCGATGAAGAAGTTCATGAAGAACCAGTAGCGTGTTAAGTCTGGTTCTCCGTGCATGTAGCCTAGGGAGAAGACCATTATTAGGAATCCTATGCATGCTGTTACGTTGGCCATGAATATGCTTAGGGGGTCTATTAGTACTCCTGCGTATAGTCCTTGGGGTAGGTAGGCTCCTATTTGTGCTGGTGGGTTTATGGGGATGTTGGGTATCCAGAGTTGGGTCCAGTCGTAGGGTATGAGTGCCATCCATTTGACGATTATGTGCCAGTCTGTAGTCAAGGGTATTGTTATGTCCCAGGGGTATGTGGGGAATGCTGTTAGTCCGAGTAGTATTTGTGGTTGGGGTAGGGTTATGTATCCGGCCCATATGTCTGGTATCATGCTTACTGCTATTACTGCTGCTGCGCCTGCGAATAGTATGGCGCATAGGTCTCTGAGTTTGTGGTGGATTTTGCTAAATAGGGGTGTTAGGACTGCTCCTAACATGGGAATTATCCAAACAAGCCAGGGTGCATATGGTATCATCATTTTTCATCCCTACCATTTTAGTTTTCTCATTTTTTCTGAGTCTAGAGTTCCATAGTGCTTGTAGAGGTTCATTATGAAGGATAGGGCAATTGCTACTACGCAGCCTCCCAGAACAATGGATATTATCACTATGACATGTGCAAGGGGGTCAACGTAGAGCGGCGTATAGAGGTTGGCGGTGATGAAGTAGGATCCCAGTAGGGTTAGGGTAAGGTTGTCTGTTATTCCCATGGTGCTGAAGACTGAGAATATGTCTAGGGCCCATTGGGTGAACCAGCGGTATGCTGAGAAGGCTATAAAGTTTAGGTGGGCTGCTGCGACTAGTATTTCGATGCCGATTACCAGTTTTATGACGTTTCTTTTGGTTGTGACGCAGTATAGTCCAACTCCGTAGAGTATGGCTGCGCCTACCAAATAGACTGTGGGTGATACGGGTAGTGCCATTATTTTTCAACTCCCTTCTCTTCTTCGGTTTCCTCTCGGAGCATGATTGCTGCCCCGATTCCTGTGGCGACTAGCACTATGGCTAGTGTCATGGTGTCGATAATTCTGTTTGACCAGAGGTATTGTCCTTCAAAAAAGGCTATTTGCCACACTGCGGCGGTTGGCGTTGTGGCGTTTGCCATTGGTGGGAATAGTGCTAGGTAGAAGGGGTAGAAGACTCCGGGGGTTAGGCAGAACACTTTTACTACTGTTGCCACGACGAATGCTGCTAGGATTACGCTTGCCAGAATTCTTGTGACTTTTATTATGGTTTCACTAACCATTTTTACTCACTCTCACGTGCTTCTTTGGTGAGGCTTACGGTGACTAGTAAGAGGACTACTATGGCTCCGGCGTAGATTAGCCACTGGAACACTGCCACCCAGGGAGCGTAGAGTAGGTAGAATAGGGCCCCTAATACTACGTTCATCGCGGCGAATGAAATTACTGCATGGTCGAGTCTTTTTAGTTCCACAGCGATTATTCCAAAAAGTATTGCTAGAGCTATGAGAGCCACGTGAATAATTGTAGGGTCAACCATTCAAGTCGCCTCTCAAATCGAATTATCCGTCACTCACGTAATTTGTTGTTTTTAAAACGTTTTAGTTTGGATTTAATGTTATATTTAACTCTTACGTGCCCAAGACCGCCGAAAATGGTCCCAGAAAAGGATTAGTGACTGAAAAAATCGTTAAAATTCAGGAAACGCATATTATTATAACAAAAATTTTAAAGTTAAACCCCAAAAACATTGTGACACTGCCAGCCTAGCTAACTGTTTTGGAAAATTTTCGGGAAGCGGGAAAAAAATGTTGTTTTAAGCCGCAAATCGGCTTTTGAAGCACAGAAAAATGCCTGTTTGGAGCCGGAAAAGGAGTAGAAAAATTTGAAAACAGCACCCATAAAGGGGACTACTCCTTTAAGCCTCTGCCCGTGTGGAAACTAATTAGTTTGTAGAGGCGGCACCAACCTTGCGAGGTGGAATGTTCCCCGCAGACCTCCCTGAAGGGTTTTGTCTGCAGGTCATTACTGCCGCTTTAAACTTCAAGTATTTCTGCCTTGCTGAAGTCTACTTTTCCAGACCCTTTACTAGTTTTTCCTATCTCGTAATGGGTTACAGATCTCCTGTCAAGTTCGTGTTCCAAATTTTCCTTTAAATCACTTGGGACAAAGAGAATCATGCCGCCAGCGGTCTCCGCTGATTCGCCAGATTGCAGGCCGTAGCCGAAGAGATCTGAAATTTGTAAGGTACCTTTAATGATGGGGAGGGTATGAATGGTGATGTTTACTTTGCTGCTTTCCGCTATTCCCTGGGTGTGGCCGAGTAAGCCGAAGCCTGTGACATCGGTGGAAGCGTGGGGCTTAACCACCCTCATGGCCTCAGCAACGGGTTTATTTGAGGTAGTCATCAATTTAATTCCTTTTTCAACCATTTCTTCCGCCTCCTTTCGAGAAACCAACTCCAGGATTTGTTCTGCCACGGCGGCTTCTCGTAATCCTCTGTAGACAGCCATTGCGGGTTGTGTGCCTAAGGGTTTGGTGATTATAATTATGTCGCCGGGTTGGGCGTCTTTGTGGGTTAATATCTGGTCGGGGTGGGCTATTCCTGAGGCTACGCCTCCTACTAGGGGCCAGGGATTTATTATGGTGTGTCCCCCAGTAATGGTTGTGGTGCCCAGCTCACTTATCAGGTCGTTTATTCCCCGTAGCATTTCCTCAGCCATCTTGAGGGGCATGTTCTCAGGGATTCCCAGTATTGCAAGAAAGCTCACCACGTCGGTTCCACCTATGGCTTATGCATGTAAATCATGATGATTTACATTGTACACATCATTGGTAACATTTACTGCAGCAATTTTGCCCTGAATGTAGGGATCGTCAACGTTGGGAGTTATGAAGTCCACAGTTTCTATGAGCACCAAATCGTTTCGAATTTTTATAACCGCTGCGTCCTCTCCGATTCCTCCTACAACTCTGCCTGAGGGATCCTTTTTAACGCCCACTTTTTCCAAGAGATTCAGAAGCTTGGCTTGAGGCAATTTACAGGATCATCCGTGAAGAGTTACTGCCTTGGTTAACCTGTAGTCCTCCAGGCTTTTACACCTCCAATCCTATATTGGCGTAGTAAGCTACGCTAGTTAAGGAAACGTTCCCATAACTTAAAAAAATATTGAAAAGCAGAAAAAACAATTTTGGAAAAACCTTGGAAAAGGTTCGGCTTCTTTGCCCTTGTTATCCTCTTGCTTCTCACCTTTTTTGGAAGAGGAAGCTGTAGCTTTTGCCAGTTTGCAGCTCAGAAAAAAACAGTACATGTCTAAGGATACAGTGGAGTGGAGATGTGGTATCATAGTGGAGTTTGTGTCAGAAACTTGGAGGGGAAGGAGGTTTATTCTAGTGCTTGGCTTATTACCGTTGCAAAGTCTTCTGGGGTTACTCCTGGGGTTTCTATTCCTTCTTTTTCGTAGAAGGAGCAAATTATTCTGGTTATTTCCTCCCTGTTTGTTGGGGCTCCTGCGAGGCTTTTCTCCAATTCACCTAGCTTGTCTTGGGGGTATATCCAGAAGTCTCCGCTAAACATTACTTCTTTTATGCGGTTTTCCTCGATTATCATGGTGACTCTTATTAGTCCTCCCGGTGCCTTATAGGAGGACTCGGAGACAGAGGTGGCACCCGAAATTTTGACCCGCCTAACCAAGTCGGGGTGGCGTGTATATGAGAGGTTCAGCCATTCCTGGGATTCATATTTCTTCCTTAGTTCCTTCATGATTTCCTTTTCGTTGCTGGTTAGTGTACCTCTTCTAAATTTTATGTTTAGGGTTTCTTCATAGTTTTTTATGAGTAGGGACTTTATTTTTTCTAGGGGGACTTCGTGTCCCAGTTCTCTTTTTATGGTGGTCATTCTCTCCTCGAGACTTTTGGCTACTTTGTCTCGGAACTTTTCGCTGGGAACCTTTAGAATGTTCACCATCATTTCAAAGTTGAAGTCCAATATAATGTTTCCAGTCAAAATGTTCACAACATTGTCCACGGTTCCCGCTCCGTTTCCACTAATTTTTCTGCCATTTACCTCAATGTCGTTTATAGGCCTGTACTGGGCAGGTATGCCCAAATCCTGATAGGTTTTTGTGGGCGCCTCCAAAAGAACCCTGAAAAAGTCTTTTATGGAAACCGGAACCTTGGGGCTTTTTTTATCCACAATCACCTGGTAGAAGAGCTGCCCTTGGTCTAAGTAAACTGCTCCTCCACCCAGGATTCTTCGAACCACAGGTATACCTTGAGACTTGCAATAGGCATAATCCACTTCTTTTTCCAGCTCCTGGTGGTATCCAATGCAAACCAGTGGACTTTCCGGATAGCACAGTATCAAAGTGTCAGGAACCAAATCCTTGCTTCTGGCCACTGCCACGGCTTCGTAAATAATTTGAGTGTCAACTGGGGGAAGAGCATCTAAATCTAAGAGCCTCCACTCCTCCACGTCCAAGCACCTCTGGAATTAAAAAAGGAAGGCCTATATTTTCTATTTATTTTAGGCGCTCTTGTATCTCTTTATTTATCCAGTCCTTTATTGCACTTCCAGTGATGAGTTTAGATAATTCCGCCTTTAGGTTATCTGTGGGTTTAACCACAAGTAGCCATCCTTTTCCGTAGGGATCCTCATTGATAATGGTGGGTTTCTTTTTAAGTTCGGGGTTGACCTCCAAAATGGTGCCACTAATGGGGGCCTTAAGTGGTCCCACCCACTTTCCCGTTTCTATGGAGCCAAAACTTTTATCAAATTCTATGGTTTTTCCCTCAGGTTTGAGCCTCACAAACAGTATTTTCCCCGCTGTTGCTTGACCGAAGTCGTCGAATCCAATCCTGGCTTTTTCATCCTCCACTTTGACCCAGCAGTGATCGTTGTGATAGTATAGGTCTTCGGGAAGTTTAACAGTTACCTTCTCACCTTCCAAATCAAATGTTACTTCCATATTTCACACCTCACTAGATATAATATAGCATAGTCTAACCATTTTATTAACAGTTTTGGTTACGAATTATGTATGATTCCAATTTTTAAACTAAGCTTTTCTCATATCATTAAAAGATAAAATAACTTAGCAGGAGTCTCCTTTTTGGCCTTTTTTAAAATTGTGAGAAAGGAGATATAAATTGTCCCAAACCCCCCGCAGATTGCCATTTTTAACCCAGCTTATTCTGTTTTGGAAAAATTTCAAAAAGTTTTCAAGGGCGCAAATCAGCTTTTGAGTGGAGTAAAAATATCGGTATTGAGCCGGAAAAGGAGAGGAAATTTTACAAAAACATACCCAAACTGTGGAAACAGTCATATAAAATGTGCTTGAGAATCAAACGAAATCATAAGATATCTATTGGTAGGCTTAGCCCACACCACCCCCCTTGACTCCCTATATAGCTCCTTTACGAGAAGCCTACAACCTTCTTTGGGATATTTACCGAGTATACGTAGAAACCTGAAGCCCAATTCTTTTATTTTTACGTGAAGTTATCCATTTTTAGTCTATATGAATTAACAAATATGATTTTAAATAGAATAAACAGGGAACCATGTGTTTCTAGGGTTATAGTGAATGTAGCTTTTGAAAGTCGCTCATAACTAAGATTTTTGTGGCTGTCCCATTTTTTGGGTGGACCTGTGGGGAGTTGTTTGACTTATTTTTGGAAGAGTGTTCCTATTAGGGCTTCTTTTCCAGGCTGGAATCAGTGATTCAGGGGAAAATCAAATAAATCCCCTTCTCCGAAAGCCAGCCACAAAAATCTTATTTAATGGAGTTGAGAGTTACCAAATTTTTCCACAACACTAGATAGTATTGTTGATTTGGGAAATAAAATCTGAGAAAAATATGAAAATCGTCAATGGAAAAACTTTTAATTCGATGCAAATCTCTGTTATTGTGAAACCTTAAATAGGAGAATGTATCTAGACGCTATTATTTTCAGAGTTGGAGGTGCAAAAGTACTTTGTCGGGAATACTGACTTTTGGACTAGCAATTTTAATCAGCTTACTCAGCGCCTGCGGATTATACGTTTCCGCTAGATTTCTAGCGCCAAAAGGAAAGAAGAGCAAAGAAAAACTCATGGTATATGCTTGTGGAGAAAACTATCCCGCCGAGAAATTCCAGTTCAGACTACAACTCTTCTACTACGCTGTCTTCTTCACCATACTCGAAACAGCAGGCTTCATAATATTCACCTCTGCCTTTGCAAATCCACTCTACGGCGGAATATTCGTAATATTCGCCACAATAGCTGCAGTATTAGTGTTATATCGGAGATAGGAGAAGGTGGTGTAATAATTGGGACTTAAAGATAAACTTGTAACCTGGGCGAGAGTAAAATCCCCCTGGGTTTTCCACATGAACACCGGAGCATGCAACGCCTGCGACATAGAAGTCATAGCAGCCCTAATGCCCAGATACGACATTGAACGCTTCGGAATAATACTAGTAGGCTCCCCCAGACACGCAGACGTCATGATAGGCACAGGCTCCATAACCAAACAAATGACCCCCAGATTCAAACGCCTATACGAACAAATGCCGGAACCAAAATTCGTAATCGCAGTAGGAAACTGCGCCATATCCGGAGGCGTCTTCAAAGGATGCTACAACATCGAGGGAGGATACGACAAAATAGTTCCAGTTGACATGTACGTTCCCGGATGCCCACCCAAACCAGAAGCCATAATCGACGCGGTCGCAAAACTCATAGGAAAACTGCAAGGAGGATAACACCATGTCTGAACCAGAAGCGGAAAAAGCAAAGCCCAAACCCAAACCCCCCGCAAAAGAGGACGAAAAACTAAAAGCAGAACTAGAAAAAGCACTCGGAGACATCGTTGAAGTATGGATTCCCAGAGCAAAAAGAATATTCATCAAAGTAAAGCCCGGAGACCACCGCAAAGTCATCCAATGGATGAAAGACAACTGGGACGTACAACACGTAACCACCATAACTGGACTTGACAGGGGAGAGGCCTTCGAAATAGTCTATCACCTCTACAAGTACCAGGGATATCGCACATACCCCAACATCAAAACAGAAATCCCCAAAAACAACCCCAAAATTGAAACCATAGTTGATATATTACCAGCAGCCAACTTTTACGAGAGGGAAGTACACGACCTCCTCGGAATAGTTTTTGAAAACCACCCCAACCTGACACGCCTAATACTGCCAGAAGACTGGCCCGAGGGAGTATATCCCCTCCGAAAAGATTGGCTACCTGAAGGAGTTGAATAAAAATGTCAACCGTAAAAATACCAATAGGACCCCAACACCCAGCACTAAAAGAACCCGTAAACTTCACAGTCGAAGTTGACGGAGAACAAGTCGTAGACGCCAAAGTCAGAATAGGATACAACCACCGAGGAATAGAAAAAGCAGCTGAACTAAGAACATACGTCCGAGACATATACCTACTTGAAAGAGTATGCGGAATCTGCTCCCACTCACACACCACAACATTCACCCAAGGAGTCGAAGAACTACTCGACGAAGAAGTCCCCCGAAGAGGACTCTACATAAGAACCATAGTATGCGAACTGGAAAGACTCCACTCCCACATGCTATGGCTCGGAGTAGCAGGACACGAAATAGGATTCGACACCCTCCTCCACTACACTTGGAGAGACCGAGAACTAGTCATGGACTTCCTCGAAATGATTTCCGGAAACAGAGTAAACTACGCCATGAACACCATAGGAGGAGTCCGAAGAGACATAAGCAAAGAAAACATCTCCAAAATAAAAAAGGGCATGGACATCTTCAGAGAACGAGTAAACTATTACCTGAAACTCTGCATAAATGAACCCACCGTCCTAAAAAGAACCCAAGGCGTAGGAGTACTCCCACCAGACATCGCCCGCAAACTGGGAGCAGTCGGACCAACCCTAAGAGCCTCAGGAATCAACATGGACTGCCGCAAAGACGATCCCAACGCCGCCTACGGCGAAGTACCCTTCGAAGTAGTCACCTGGGACACCTGCGACGTCTTCGGAAGGGTAGCAGTCCGCGTCCTAGAAATGGTTCAATCCTGCAACATGATACAATGGCTACTAGACCACCTACCAAAAGACGAAATAAGACTCAAACTCAAAAGAAGAGTACCAGAAGGAGAAGTACTAAGCAGATACGAAGCACCCAGAGGAGAACTCATACACTACATCAAAGCCAACGGAACCGACAAACCAGAAAGAGTAAAAATCCGAACCCCCACACTCGCAAACTGGCCCTCAGTAGAATATATGCTCAAAGGGGAATACATCGCAGACGTACCAATAACCATCGCATCCATAGACCCCTGCCTAAGCTGCACCGACAGAATCACATTCGTAGACACCCAAAAAGAAAAAACCTGGACAATGGACCTAGAAAGCCTACGAAGATACGGCATAGAATTCTACGAAAAGAACAAAAGATAAAAAAGGAAGGGTGGTAAAAAATGGCAGTCGACCTATTCTGGTACATAATACTGTACTTATACCCACAGTACAGCAGCCTCATCACATTAGTCCAATACCTACTCCAGCAACAAGTAAACCTTCCACTAGATCTATTCAAGATACTCATATTCCCAGGCATACTATTCGTAAGTATCGTTTCACTCTTCGCAGAATGGTATGACAGAAAAATATACGCCCGACTGCAAAACCGGGTAGGACCATTCCACACCGGATACCACGGAATACTGCAACCACTAGCAGACATAATAAAACTCCTAGCCAAAGAAGACATAGTACACAAGGGAGCAGAAGCCCGCAGCCTAGCAGCAACCCCCATCCTAGCCCTAACACTATCCCTAGTAATGCTCATGTTCATACCCGTATACAGAAACGCAGGCATAATAAGCTTCGAAGGAGACCTCATAGTACTACTGTTCCTCTCCACAATCTACGTCCTAACCATCATACTAACCGGCTGGTTCTCAATAGACAGATTCAGCGAAGTAGGAACAGCCAGAGCAGGAATGCAACTCATAGCCTACGAAATCCCTCTAGTACTATCAACCCTAACACCAGCAATAATCGTAGCCTACTACTACTCAGTACCAGTACAAATCAACACCCTCCTAAACACAATCCTCGGAACAACCGCACCGATAGGCACACCCACAATATTCTCAGTCCTAACAATAGCAAACATAACCCAAACCCAACAAACCATAGGAATACCCTTCATACTAGTAGCGCCAATATCCTTCGCAGTATTCATAATCTCCCAAATGGCAGAGCTAGAAAAGGTACCCTTCGACATCCCAGAAGCTCACACAGAGATAGTAGCCGGATGGCAAACAGAAATATCCGGAAGAAAACTAGCCCTATTCCGACTAGCAAACGACCTAGAATACCTATGGGCGGCAGGACTAGCAACAGCCCTATTCCTAGGAGGACCCTGGGGACCAGGAAGCGACATAGGACTAACCACAATAGAACGAATAATGGGCGTATTCCCACTGGGATACGTAATCGGCACCATATGGTTCCTAATAAAAGTATTCGCAATCATATTCCTAATAGCTAACCTAAGGACACTCTTCGCAAGATTCAGAATAGACCAAGTAGTCCGAGGCTCATGGAAATACTTAATCCCTCTAGCATTCCTAAACATACTAATAGTCCAAGCAATATTCTACCTTGACCTATTCAAATGGCAAGCAACCTACAACCTACTAATATGGATAACACTACTACTATAGGAGGAGCGTGAAAAAATGCCCAGACCAGGAGCAATGGAACCCGAACTACTAAAAAACCTACCCAAAAAACCATTCACCATATTCTACCCCTTCCAAAAACTACCACCATTCGAAAAACTAAGAGGAAGACACACACTATATCTCAAACGCTGCGTCGGATGCGGAACATGCGCCAAAGACTGCCCCTCAAACGCAATAGAGATGGTCGAGTGGCCTAAAGAGTACCCAGAAGAGTTGAAAAATAAGGCCGGGAAAGTGCCTGTGGTGGACATCGGCAAATGTCTATTCTGTTCCCAGTGTGAGGAGAGCTGTCCTCGCGATGCTATTGTGATGACTACGGAGTATGAGCTTGCTACTTCGGATCGGAAGGCTATGACTTGGGTTGTGGATATGGAGACCGAGTGAGTTTCCTTCCTTCCCTTCTTATTTTATTTTTTGGTTTTCTGTTTTGGCTTTTTGGTTTTTTGTTGTTTTTTGTGTTGATTGTAGTGTTTGGTGGTTTAGCCTGTACTTTGTTTCTCCGTTTTCCTCGTGTGTTGTTATTATTTGTAGTTCCTGTGCGTCTTCTATTAGTGTTTCTGCTAGTTCTGGTTCTAATGTTCGTGTTATTGATTTTGGGTTTGATCGGTAGTCTTCAAAATTTTTTGTGTGCTTCCTGCACTAGTTCTTGGTGTGTTAGTGTTTGTTTTCCTTGTGTTTCGGCTTCTTTTAGTGTTTTTGTTATGAGTGTGAATATTCGGTTTTGGTGCTTTAGGGGTGGGTATGCGGTTGTGGTTTCTGACTGGTAGTGTTTTGGTTTTTCTGTGTTTTGTGTTGCGGCTCTGCTTCTTTGTCAATAGTTCTGTTTGTGATGGGGCACCTTAGAAAAGTATGTATAAGCTCCGTCTCCCTACGCCAAGAGGGGTAAGTTTCGGATAACGGTTGATAGAGTTACTAAATGTGTAGAAAAGGCTTAAGTTTGTAGGGCGTCTTATCAATTTGTAGAGTGGTTGATGGATGCTCTTGGATTCACAGAATTTTTGGAGTGTGTTTAGCGGTGGAAGAAGAGAAAGTTTTACAGAAATTTGTAGAGGCTGTTAAGAAAAGGTATAGTGGTAAGATAGAGAGAATCTTCCTCTTCGGCAGTTATGCAAGGGGGGAGTATGGTGAGGAGAGCGATATTGATGTTCTAATTATAGGCGATGTGCCTCTTGATGGGTTGGTAGAGATTTCTTTTCCACTTTTGCTGAAATATGGTGTTTACATTTCGCCTCACGTTATGACGGGGGAGCATTTCAGCCTCTTGGAGAGAGAGGGTTACGGGTTTATTAAGAATGTGAAGAAGGAAGGTAGAGTTATTTATGGCTGAGTATGAAGATTATATTAGTAGGGCGGAGGAGGCTCTCGCCTCGGCACAGATACTTCTTGAAAACCAAAAGTTCAACAGTGCTATGAGCGAGGCGTACTATTGTATGTTTTACTCTGCCAAAGCTTTGTTAAGTTTTAAAGATTTTCATCCAAAGAAGCATAAGGGTGTGTTAGCGCTTTTAGGGCTTGAATTTGTGAACAAAGGCTATATTGAGGAAGTTTACGGCAAGATATTTGCAAAGAATATGCAGCTGAGAGAGAAAGCGGACTATGACGTATCTTTCAGGGCTTCTGAGGAAGAGGCTAAAAGTATGATAGATGACGCTAATAGATTTCTTAATAGGATCAAGAAAGCGATAGAAGATTTTAAAAAAGAACGAAAATGAAAATCCTTCTTATTTCTCATTACAAGCGCTTCAGATGAATGGTTTTTTATTTGTATGATTTCTTATTATTCTCTTAGAATTTTAATAAGGAATAAGCAGGAAAATTCGAGGGAGCAGGTAGGAGAAGGAGTCAGAGCAGCTTATTTGGGTGGTAGATAGTCGCATGGTAGGTTAATTTTCTTTGCGGCTTTTTTTAGATGGGAGTCGCTTATGTATATTTTGAGTTTGTTTTTTCTGCGGCAGCTAGTACGAAGCAGTCAACGAGTGAGAGACCGAAGCTTTCAAACTTCAGGTGGTAATATCCCGCTTTTAGGGAATCGTTGTTGCCTAGCTTGGATACGTTCAAAAATTTGATGGCTTTTATCTGTATGATGCTGTTTTTCGCTTCTTCTCCGTCCACGCCTCCCTCCATTAGCTTATAATAGGTTTCGGCGATGACGGGTTCAATTATGTAACCGGATTTTACTTGTTTTCTTACTTCCTTCCACGGTCGAATCCATTTTTCGTGTAACTTGTTTGGTGATAGCTAATGTGAGGAATCCTGCATCGAAAATATATTTACTCGCCATGAATTAATCCTCTTTAGTGAAGCATGCCTTCTTTAAGACAACTTCTGCTCATTTGCAGCGTATATTATGCAATCGCCCTCTTTAGATATGATGAACACCTCGCCTGGTGCAAGTTTTTCATAGATTAGCTCCACTTTTCCTGTTTTTTCGTTCGGTCACATTTCTTCACCAGTAGTTAATTTATTTAAAAAAAATACGTAAGGTATGTAAAGTTAAAATGCCTTCTCTCATTTATCACATAACCAAACCATTTAGGGATTGACATTCAACACTGGTAAATGAGCAGTACATATATAGGGTGAATGTGTGGATGATAAGAGAGAGTGGGAATAGGGAACGCAAAAAAGGGATGTTGGGGAATGAGGGTCTACGGTTTTAGCAAGAATGTAAAGAGTGCTATTCGGAAGGAGATTGTGGGGATGTTGAAGGGGAGAGAGGAGATACTCTTTGCGTATATCTATGGTTCATTTTTGGAGGGTCGGTTTCGGGATGTAGACGTTGCAATTTATTTGGATTCAGAGAGAGACGTAAGATACGCCTTAAACCTAAAGGGGGAGCTTGAAGAATGTGTTGGTGTTCCGGTTGATGTTAGGATTTTGAACAGTGCCCCTCTTTCCTTCAAATTCAGGGTGATTAGCCAGGGGATTTTACTTTTTAGTAGAGACGAGGGGCGAAGGAGCAATTTTGAATCTTTAACTATGGCTGAGTATCACGACTTCAAATTTTATAGAGAGATGTACCAGAGGGATGCCCTTGGCATTAAAGTTTGACAGGGAAAAGATTACGAAGTTATCCTCAGAAATTTTTAATGGCATAAGAAGGTTGAAAGAATTGGCTGAAGTACCCAAGGATGATTTTCTTACTAATGTCCACCTTATTGCCAGTGCCAAATACTTCTTGATTGTTTCAATTGAAGCATATATTGATATGTGTTACCATTTGATTCCAAAGAACCGATTTAGGGTCCCTGTAGATTATACAGACACTTTCAAAGTTATCTCTTACAGGGTATCTTGGAAAATTTTTGAGCCAAACCTACGAGATCCCCCATTTTGCGGCTTCTTTTCGGTAGAAAGGGTGCCTTTCTTTCTAACCAAATGATTCAAAAAATTCTCTAAACACTATATGTACTTCGAAAACGCGTCAACATCAACCTTTGCTAATTTTAGTACTCCTCTCAGGTTTCAGATTTTTTAGTTCTTTATGCATTGGAATGACTGTACCCACTTTTCCCTCTTGTGTTATTTTTGATAATCTAACGTGGCTTCCCTTTCTACCAGTTACTTTGAATCCAAAATTGTTACATAGAATTTTGACGACTTTTTCACCTGAAATCTTCCTAAGCTTTGGCAACTTTCTGCCCCTTTTACAGACACCTCAAAGGTTGTGAGAATTGGGCGTATTTCCTCTTCTAGTGGAAACTCCTCAAGATACAGTTCTGTGGCCTCCTTTAAATTTAGAACAGCATCTTCAATGGTTTTCCCCTGACTCACAGTCCCAACCTCAGGGCACACCGCCACATACATGTCTTCTTCTCTGTGTATTATCGCGGTTAGAATCACTACACTCACCCGTATATTGCTACAATGCACATCTACTTTAAATTTTCCTAAAGAATCCCACATTCCACATATTTCGTGAATTTTTTGGTACCTTTTCTTTTTTTCAATTTCTGCCTATTTCCCTTGCAGGGATTTGGAGGAAACCGAAAATTTGTTCAGTAAGGGTCAGTATTTTCTGTATCGTCTTGCAAATTCCGCAAGAATAGAAAAAATAAACCATGAGTGCGCGAAGTGGGATTAAAAGCTCATTTCTCATGAATGTGAAATAAGGAGAAACTTCAGTACGAAATGGTAAAGACTTTATTCTCAACATTTTTTTGTCTTTTAACTATTATGCAATGTGGGGAAAGTCACTTTGTTTCTTTTAGGAGTATTTGAACGATTTCTTTTGTGCGAGTTAGAGCTTTTTCTACTTCTTCTTTTTTGGGTCCTTGAATCATGATTGGGTAGCGTGATTGAAAGTAGTAGGCTGTTACCTCTTCTAAGAATTCGCGGTATTTTTGTAATTCTGGTTTGTGTTTCACGGCTTCGTCAAGAAGTACAGTTAGGTCGTGTATGTGTTCGAGTTGCCAGCCTTTTGAGAGTAGGTAACCTTTCAGGTACTTTTCTAGGGCCTGCTGAAGGTGGGAGGCTGCAATCTCAGGGTCTCCCCCGTGGTTTAGGAGTATCTCGGCTGTTCGAATATCAGCCTCACCTTTTCTAAACCAGTCTTGCGGCAGACGTGACTCCCTACCTTTCATATAGGACTTCGCCTCTGCGCTCAATTTCTTGGAAGAAGGGGTCTCCCACTCTTAGTCTTTCTTTAAGCTCTTCGGGGGTTATAACAAAGGGTGAGAAGGGTATCCCTTTTCTTACCTCTCGAACTATTCGGCAAACTTTCGCCCACCTCTTGTGAAAGGGGTCTTTTGTTTCCATCACGATGAGGAGGTCGATGTCGCTCTGCTTATTGGGCTCCCCATATGCAAAGGAGCCGAAAAGCACAATTTTTTGTGGGTTAAGCTCTCGTACAATGGTTTCAACTATCCTCATAATCACTGGCCGCATTCTTTCCCGCTCAGTCTGTGCCCTGCTATCCATCTCCATCAGCCCATTTAAAATTAACAATTAGTAATTGCACTCTTTAAACGTTTTGTAAAAACTGCTGTGTTGCATAATTTTACTTTTTTAAGTAGGTTTATTAGGTTGTTGAAAATTTTTCAAATTAACAATGTAAAATTATAAAAAATTCATTAGAATATATAAAGAAATTGAAAAAATGAAAATTGTACAACACAGCAGTAAAAACCACACTTACCAAATGATGACTCTAACCAAAAAAAGTTCATAAAAATTGTTTGCAACCCTCCTTCTTCACCTTTTTATTGAGAATTGGCTTGATGTCGTGTAACAACTTCTGCGTTTGTTTTTGTGTTGGGGGTTAGGTGTTTTTTGGGGGGAATTTTTATATCGGGTTTCGACAGTGTTTCTTTCAATGTAGTATGTATTTTGGTTTAGGTTTGGAGGATGTTTTGTATGGGTATTAAGACTTTTGAAGACTATTACAAGCGTATGCTGAAGATGAAGCCCAACGTTTACATTGATGGTGAGAAGGTGGATAGGAGTGATCCTAGGATTCGTCCCGGGATGAATGTTATTAAGGAGACTTTTGACCGGGCTAACGACCCAGAATATGAAGACTTGTGCACCGCTATTTCGCATTTGACTGGTGAGAAGATAAACAGGTTCACGCATATTCATCAGAGTAAGGAGGATCTTTTAAAGAAGCAGCAGATGACCAGGGTGCTTTGTCACCGGGTGGGTGGTTGTATTCAGCGCTGTATGGGTATCGATGCTATGAACGCCCTGTCAGTGGTTACTTACGAGATGGATCAGGCTTTGGGCACAGACTACTATAAGAGGTGGGAAAAGTTCTGCAGATATTTCCAAGAAAACGACCTTGTCGGGAACTGTGCCCAGACTGATACTAAGGGTGACCGGTTAAAGAGACCCCATGAGCAGGTAGATCCAGACCTTTATTTGAGGGTGGTGGAGACCAGGAAGGATGGAATAATTGTTAGGGGGGCTAAGGTCTGCAACACGGTTGCTCCCTATGCAGATGAGATTATTGCTCTGCCCACCAGATTCATGACTGATAAGGATAATGACTACGCTGTCGCCTTCGCCATTCCCGCGGACACCGATGGGGTGAAGCTCCTCTGCAGACCCGCATATCCCCACAAGAGGAAAAAGTTGGATGCCCCCATTGCTAATATGGGCGATGTTGAATCATTCACTGTTTTTGACGACGTTTTCGTCCCCAAGGAGCGGGTCTTCATGAATGGAAACGAGGATCCAAGGATCACGCCCTTTGCAGGATTCCTAGCGCTGCTCTTTGCCCACTTTCACAGGCATTCCTACACGGGCTGTAAAGCTGCAGCTTCTGAAATACTGGCTAGCATGGCGGCGCTCGTAGCAGAGTATAACGGGATTGAAAGAGAAAAACACGTCAGAGAGAAATTGTCTCACATAATAGGCACAGCAGAACTGGTATTTGCAGCGGGTGAGGCCAGCGCCTACCGCGCCGAGAGAGCCCCCAGCGGCACATACATTCCAGACGAAGTGTTAACAAATGCAGGTAGAAGATTGGCGGGAGAAGAAATATATAATGAGTATAAGATCCTCGCCGACCTCTCAGGGGGCTTATCAGTTACCCTACCTCTCGAGGGAGACTTCTACAACCCAGAGACGGGGAAACTACTACACAAATACATCATGAGGAACCCCAAGGTACCCGCGGAAAATGTGCACCGATGCTTCCGCATGATAGAAACAGCGCTAGGCTCAGAAATAGCGGGACTCATGCAGGTAGCAGGTCTACACGGTGGAGGCAGCCCCCAGATGGAAACTATAACTATGATGGCCAGATACGATCTGGAGGCCTTAAAAAGCATCGCGAAATACCTGGCGGGAATAGAAAAGGAGCTACCCAGATACACTCGGGCTACAGTAACGCCCAGGGCCATACTTGAGAGATTCAGACAAATGTATGCCCAAGTCAAAAAATAGGCCTGAAAAAAGACACTAGGGGAGCCACTTCCCCACTTTTAATTTTTAAAAGAGTTTAAATCTGAAGGACCCTTCTATCATTTTTAATCATCTATTTTTGGTTCCACCTTCGTCTTCCATTAAAAGTTCTATTACCCATTCGTAGCCACATTTCACGCAGCGGCGACCAACGTATGTGAGGCAATCGGCGCAGACTTCTTTCCTTATGAGAATCTTTTCGTGCTCTGCTGCTGCGCCGCATCTGGGACACTTATCCAACTTGAAGCCTCCAAGCAAATACCATTTAGACTTCCATTTTTTAACTGTTACCATCAAAAAATGGGTAAACATTATGGTTCTGGGGGGAATATTTTTTAATTTGTGGGTTGCCTTTCTTATAGCAGTGGGCTTCCAAAAACTAATTCCCTGCTTTGATGATGTTTCGTAGGAGGGTTTCTAGAATTGGTTACGTCGGCCTACATTCTTATTAAGACTGCGTCTGGTTTCGAGAAGAAAATTCTTGCAAATTTGAAGGAGTTCAGCTCCGTGGAGCATGCGGACCTGGTTTATGGACTGTACGACATAATAGTTAAGGTAAAGATGAACAATTCCGAGGAACTGGATTCTTTTATTTTCGACGTTTTGAGACCCATGCAGGGAGTAGTTGAAACCATGACCTGCATATGCGCACCAGAAAAGTGAAGCGAAAAAATCTTTCCAAAAAATCTTTTTCTAATTATTTCTTGAAAGCGTTTTTGCCTGTTGTTGGCTACCAGCGATAGGAGAATAGTTCGGGATCCATAAATTTTTTAGCCCATTTCACATATGCTACTTTTTCCAGTTTTTCCACTTCTCTTTGACTCGTTTCATATTGCTCTATTCTCAGCATTTTTGAAGCTCTCAACATGCCCAGCCACAAATCAATTTTTCCTTCAGCTTCCTCTACAGAAATCTGGCCTCCCTCTATTTTATTTATAATTTTAAGAATTTCCTTCTCCAAAAGCCTGGAAAGGGTTGCGCCGAAGACAATGTCGCCTCTTGTCAAATTTCCAGTTTTTTCCCGTTTTTTGAACTCTTCTACTATCGACTCTAGTTTGATCTCCTTACCATTTATCTGTACTGTTTTGGGGATGGTGGCGCTGGTGTATGAGAAGGGGCTGGAGAGTCTATTTATGATCTTTTGCTTCTTGGATTTTTGCATGTTGGCACCCAGTATAATATTCGCTGAGTGTAAAAAAGAATTACGATTATATATACAAAAATTTTGAAAAAATCAGCAAATACTAATATTAAACTGCTAATGAAATACCTAGAAAAAACATGTACAAGCAATTAATTAACCAAAAGTTCCACCAGATGCGGCCAATTCTCTATTTCTAGAGGGTAAAGCATGAAAATTTTTATAAATGTGTATAATAAACTAATGTTAACATCTAGACATAACAATGTAAACAATCTTTGAAAAACTAGCAAAAAGCACAATTAAGTGAAGTGTGGTGAAGAAAATGCCGGAAAGTGACGAAAACACCGTATTTGTCGGAAATAGTAAACCAACCATGAACTATGTTTTAGCAGTAATAACCCAATTCAATAAAGGAACAAAAGAAGTCTCAATAAAAGCTCGAGGAAGAGCCATCAGCCGAGCCGTAGACGTAGCAGAAATCACAAGAGAAAGATTCCTCTCAGACGTAAAAGTAAAAAGCATCGAAATAGGCACCGAAACCATAGAAAACGACCGAGGACAAAGCAACGTATCCGCAATGACAATAACACTAACAAAATAAAACAACGGGACAAAACAAAAAGCAACTACAAGCTCCAAAACGCTCAGATAAACAAAAGAGGTACAGCAAACCTAAAACCTGTAACAAAACTATTTCTCGGAGAGAGACTAAAAAAGGGGTTTAAAAGGGCGACCAAAACAAAAAGCCCCTTCCACTTTCTTTTCTCCTAATTTTTATTAAATTCTTGCCCTCTGCAAAAAAAGAGCACCAGAAATTAAAAAATTGTCAGGATAAAAAATATGTGTGTTTGTAAGAGGTTTCTCTTGAACCGTATCCTTCAACCCCTTTTTGGGGAACACCCAACCATTTATTTCAAATAGACAAAGAGTCGTTAGCAGTAAGGAGATTTCACACAAAAATAAAGGGGGGAGCTTGTTTATTCGGCTTCAGTTTCAGATGTGGGGGCTTCTTCCTCTGGCTTTTTCTCCTTCTGGTGAACCGCCTTCGTGAATGTTCTAGCCAATTCACTGTACCAGTTGAGAAGCTTGCCCAAATCGGTAGCCTTAAAGTACACGCCGCCAGTTGCGGTGGCAATGTTCTCCATTAGTCTATCGTTAACCTCTCCACCAACACCCACAGTGTAGAGAACCACGTTGGGAAGCTGAGCCAGCTCCTTCTCCACAATGGACATCACAGCTTCTTCAGTGTCTGTGCCCTGCGGAAAGCCATCAGTCATAAATATGATCATGTTTTGCCCCGTACCCTTAAACGACCTCTTGAGGATGTTTATCGCTTTTCGGAGGGCGTCGCTCATGTTAGTATACCCGCCAGTTTTGTATGCGACTTCTGTTAGTATGGTTTCTGCTACTTGGTCTATTTTTCCGGTGGCGGCTTCGTAGTAGTCGTTTCCGTCGAATTTTATGATTTTGGCTTCGTCGTGGTAGGTGGCTATGGCTACTTTTTCGCCGTATCCTCGTCCTACTTTTTCTGCTAGGTATAGTAGTGCGGCGAATGCTGCTCCGTGTCTTCTTTTTACTTCTTCTCCTTCTTCGAATCTGCTGAGGAAGTTTGAGATTTGCTCTGATTCTAGGAGGCTGACTATTCCTTCTCTGGCGGGTGCTATGTTAACGACTTTCATGTCTTTGGTGCTCATGCTTCCTGATACATCAATGAGGAGTATGGCGTTGAAGGGCATGGCGGGTCCTATGGGTACGATTTCTGCTCTCTCTATTTCGGGCCAGTTGACTAGGGCGAATTCTTGTCCTTTTAGTTCGGGTTCTGTGGATTCTATGGAGATGTTGGATTCGAGTTCTTTCCATCTGAGTTTCATTTTTTTGAAGATTACTCTTTTATTTAGGAGTTTTTTGAGTTCGCCTTTTCTTTCTTGGGCTTGTTTGAACACTTCTTCGGGGGCTTGTCCGCTCAGGGGCTCTACTCCTATCACTATTTTTCTTAAGGGTTGGAGTTTTCCTGTGTAGTTTTTGACTGTGACTGTGAAGCCTTCGTCAAGTCCGCTGGATTCTACCAGGGTTGAGTCTATTTTTATTTTGTTTTTTTCGACTTTCTTGTCAGTGTACACTGGTGCTGCTCCAAAATTTCCTGTGGTGGGGTCTTCGAATAGTATTATGTTTCCATCGTAGATTCCTGCGGATTTTGCGGTTTCGGGGTTGATGAATGCTGCGCCTTCAGTTTCGCCGGCTTTAACTATTTCGAGTTCCATTTTTTTGCCTCGCATTCTCGTTGTTGAGGGTTTTTCCTGTGTTTTATTTAGATTCGGTATTAATAAATGCTTTTCACACTTCAGTTTTTTATGTTTTTGATGGTTTTTGGGCTGGGACATGCCATTTTTGTTTCGGTGAGAATAACAAAAAGGGTTATAATTACTGATTTTCTCTAAATATATTTAATAGTTGGAAATTTTTATGGATGTTTGTTTAGAAATGGGGGTTGCCCCTTTTATGAGTTTTGAGAGATTAAGAGGTTTTCTGGTCAAGGAGCGTATGGAGGTCGAGAGGATTCCTAAATCCTCGCCTCAAATCATTGTAGGAATAGATTCTGAGACTGTTAAAGGATTAAAAGACCTCAAAATTGTTAATGTTAAGAAACTTTCGCAGCAAGACCCCAAAACTCTAAGCCAACTTATGGGAATTAAAAAGTCTCTTCTTGAGAAGTGGATATATGCGGCGAAGATTCTTGTGGCGGTCAGTGAGGGAAACTTTAAGGATCGGAAAAAAATTGTTTTTGCCGGCTTGGATAATGCGGGGAAAACCGCAATCATACACACCCTAACGAAATGTGAGCCCACCGCCAAAAATCAGATTCTCACCGAAACAGGACCCACCGAAGGAGCACGTAGAGAGGAAGCCGCTTTATTTGGTTGGATGCAGGCGGAACTACACGATTTGGGAGGAAAGGAACAACACAGAACGAAGTATCTTGAAGGAGACCGAGAGATTTTCGGCCAAACAGATTTGTTAATTTTTGTAATTGATCTCCAAGATTATGAAAGGTATAATGAGGCTCTAGGCTACCTTGAGAGTATCCTTGGCATTTACAATAAGGCAGGCGAAGCTCCCTACACTACAGTTTTTCTACACAAGTCTGACGCGGAGGGCTTTGTGTCACAGGAGGTGGGGGAGAGAATCGACCAGCTTAAGAGGGACATTGTCAAGCTTTTTAGGAAGCACCACATCAACCGGTACCACATAGATAACACGAGTATTTTTAGAAGCGATAAATTATTCCTGAGTTTTTCGTCAGCCCTAAGGAAAGGCATCAACATCGTGCCGGTGATTGAGGAAATATTGAAGGACTATGGAGAACTGCTGGGAAGTACGCATTTGATGCTATTTGATAATAGGGCCCTACTAATAGCAGATTACTCGTCGGATGGCAAAGAAGTTTTCACAACCGCCACCATGGGGATGATATGCCTCAGGGAAAACTTGGCCAAAAATTACCATCTAAACATTAGCACCCTAACTCTAGAATTGGGACCAAACGAAATCATTGTTTGCAAACCATTAGAATGGGAGGATAAAGTATTCTATATAGCCAGCGTTTTGCCCACTACGGAAAAAAGCAATGTCCTAAACTTACTGGGAGAAGAGCTCCAGCCCTGGATACGCAACCTAGGAGTAATTTAGAGCCAAAAAAGTTTACTTCACTATAATTTTTTATGGCATTTCTACCAGTATTTTTATTGCTTCGGAGTTTCTGGCGTGTTCAAAGGCCTTTAGCACATCTTTGAACTGGTATTTGGCGGTTATTAGGGATTTTGTGTCAATGAGTTCCTGCTCCAGAAGCCTTATTGCTGGGGGGAAGGGCCCGCATCTGGAGCCAATGATGGTGATTTCATCCACCACTATTTCTGACCAGTTTAAACTGAGCTCTTGGTGATAGGTGCTCTTGGCTACTATTATTCCTGAGGGGCGAACCAGGCTCCTGGCCAGATGGTAGCCTTTGGGATTACCAGTACACTCAACCACTAGATCCGCTTTCATTTGAGTCAGATTCTGGGGAGTGGCTGTTTTAATTCCCATCTTTCTCACTATTTCCATCTTGTTCTCATGTTTGCCCACCAGCAACAAGTCGCACCCAGTTAATCTGAGTACTTGTGCGACCAGCAAGCCCAGTTTACCGTCTCCCAAAACCAATACTTTCCAAGTGGGTTTAATGTGGACCTGCATCAGAATTTCTAGGGAAGCTGCCAGGGGTTCTATGAACACCGCCTGCTCATCACTTATACTATCTGGAACAATGTGAATGTTCCTTTGGGGTATAGCAACAAACTCGGCAAAAGCTCCGTCAGCTCTCTGTATGCCCAGAACACTTCTGTTTGGACAGTGCCTTTGCAAACCAGCTGCACAATAATCGCAGGAGCCACAGGCAAAATTTATTTCGCCTACAACACGCTTCCCCAAAAATTTTCCATCCCCAGACTCCATAACAATGCCCACAAATTCGTGCCCTGGAACGCCACTAAAACTCATATACCCCTCAACGAGCTCCAAATCTGTTTTACAAATTCCCACGACAATAGGCTTAACTAAAACCCAACCAGGCTTCACCTCGGGTTTAGGATAATCCTCGACAACCCTCAGTTGCCCATTCTCAATCAGCAAAGCCCTCAAAATAAACACACCCAATTTTTCGATTTTTTGAACTAGAAAAAGGTAAACACCATTAAAACAGTATCGGAGAAATTAACCCCCAAATCAAATTCTATGGAGAAATCCTTAAACATCCCCGTCGCGGAGGAAATAAAGTAAAGGAGGATTTTAGATGAGTAACTTGGGTGAAGAGATGCCCTTTATGGGCATTCCAACCTTCTGTAAGTTCCCACACACTAGGAATCTAGAGGGTGTGGACGTAGCGATATTGGGAGCGCCCATAGATCAGGGAACCACAAACCGGCCCGGAGCAAGATATGGGCCGAGAGCCATAAGGGAAGGTTCTCAGATTTATGGTCCCTTCTTTCTTCCCGATAAGGGAATATATGATATTGAGCTTGGGAGATACAAGCTTGCACGTACCAAAATCATCGACTTCGGTGATGTGCCAGCAGCACCCACACTACATGAGTTAAACCTGAACTTGATAACATTATACATTCAGGAAATCATAAGCCATAAGGTGTTCCCCATCACTCTGGGAGGAGACCACTCCATCACCTTCCCCATTGTAAGAGCATTTAAAGACACAAAGCTAGAAATAGTTCACTTTGACACCCACCTTGACTTCCTAGATGATATTGCGGGTGTGAGGCTCAGCCACGCGAATCCCTTCAAAAGAGCTACAGAGCTAGAACAGGTTGCAGGAATAACACAGATAGGCATCAGGGGGCTACTCAACCCCACCATTATAGCAGACGAAGCTCAAAAATACGGCTCCAAGATAATCACAGCTGAAAGAGCCATAAAAGAGGGAACAAAATGGGTGATGGAACAAATCCCAGAAGCTGAAAACATCTACGTTTCAATAGACATAGATGCACTCGACCCCTCCGTAGCCCCTGGCACAGGAACCCCGGAACCCGGAGGATTTACATACCTACAGATGAGAGAGATGCTCACCGCTCTGCCAAAGAAAGGAAACATTGTGGGGTTCGACCTAGTAGAGGTGAACCCGCTCTATGATCCGGCGGGAGTAACGGCTCAAATTGCCGCAAGACTCATAATTGACTTTCTAGCAGCCATAAGAGAAAAGTAGAAAGAAATGGTATGGAGCTCTCAACCACTCGCAAATTGTGGAAGAATGATCTAGTATTCGCCCCCCGGCTTACCCAGTTTTTATTTGTTTTTCTAACTTGACAATGTTAAATTAGATTATTTTCGTCTTCAACTTTACTAAAAGCAGCAACAATTTCCTCGAACGATAAAAGAAAAAATCTGGGAGAAATAAACAACAATCGAATAAATTTAACATTGTTGAGCTAATATATTTTCATTTTTTAAAAATTTTATAGTATCAATTTTTTAAATTAATAATATTGTAATGAAATATATCAAAAAATTAAGATTATAGAATTAGGATATCAAAAACACAAACTATTTAAATTTTAAGGTTAAGATAATGAGCAAAATTGGAGAGAGATGAGGTGTAGGAATGGATCCTAGTAAATATAGGGATGATGGGACCCTGTGGTTGGAGAAAGGTATCCCCTTAGAGTTTAATCTTGAGAAGCTGGGATTGTGGCTTAAAGAAAAGGGCCCCGTCTCCTATTTGATGTTTGGAATAACCTATGAGTGCCAGTGTAGATGCAGACACTGTTGTGTTGGCAACTATGTCAGGGAGAAGCACAGGGAACTCACAACCGAGCAGGCTAAAAGCGTTTTGGACCAAGCCAACAAAGCCTTGGCGGTGAACTTTTTCGGCGGAGAACCCACCATGAGGAAAGATCTCATGGAGCTTATAAGTTACGCTTCGGAGAGGGCGGTGTTCGTCTTTTTGGATACTAATGGAATCAAGGTGAATAGGGATTATGCCCAAAAGTTAAAGGACAGCGGACTAGACCTACTATACGTCAGTATTGACAGCCCACACCCAGAAGAACACGATGAGTATCGGGGATATAAGGGATGCTTTGAGAAGGCAGTCCAAGCAGTAAAAAACGCCCTCAGTGTGGGGTTGAAAGTCGTGATATCTACCTACATTACAAAGGAGAATCTTGCTAATGGCGATTTTGAGAGGGTAATTCAAATGGCAAGAGATCTGGGAGCTACGGGGGTGAGATACTTATTGCCTACTCCGGCTGGCAGATGGCTATACAATGTGGACGTAAGATTGTCACCACAGGAGGAGGAAAAGGTTAGGAAAATCGTAGAGTATCCCTTTGTTTGCCGCGACTTCTACTTCCAAAATCAAGCCTCAAGCCGCTGTAGGGGCATTGCGGACAAAGAGTACATCTACATTTCTCCCTATGGAGATGTCCAGCCCTGCTGCTTTATGCCACTTGCCTTCGGAAACATCAAAGAGGAGCCACTGAAGGTGATTCTGGATAGAATGTGGAGTCACCCCATGTATAGTGAACCCTGCATATTCAAGGAGTGCCCCATGCTGAGCGACGAATTCAGAAGCAAATACATAGACACCATACCCCGCAACACAAAACTACCATTCAGAATGTAACTCTCCACTTGACTATGTTTATATTAGGGATTTACCCATTTAGAGGATAGTGGTCGGAAAAACCCTCTATGTGGGTGTTCGGGCGCCTGCTGCTAGAGGCGACCCTCGTAACCACTT
>JAHAWU010000015.1 GCA_018383815.1 Candidatus Jordarchaeia archaeon
TCTAAACCAAACTCTTCCGCAACTCTCGCGGCTACACCACGAAGCCACTCCAACAATCCCTTAACATCTTCTCTATTAAACTTAACCATCAAACATCCTATTTATTTTACGTAGGTGAAGCTAAAGAAATCTTTCGAACAGCATTGAACTAGCGGCCGAGCTGGCCCACCGGGATGCCAGTCTTTCCCACACAAAAAATGGAATGTATGGAGAAATGTTTGTGGGCTCCATGATTAGCGCCGCCTTTGCAACAAACGATGTTGAAAAAATTGTTAAAATAGGTCTGTCTGAGATTCCCAAGCGTTCAAGACTCGCAGAAGCGGTGAAGGATACTGTTAAATGGAGCGGGAAATACGGTGACTGGAAAAAGGTATGGGACAGGATAAATGAGAAATATGGTGGTTACAGCCCGGTTCATACCATAAACAATGCAGCCCTGGTTATAATGGGTCTCCTCTGCGGTGAAGGTGACTTTGAAAAAAGCATTACGACAAGCGTTATGGGAGGCTTTGATACTGATTGCAATGGTGCAACAATAGGTTCCATACTGGGCGTTATTCTGGGCGCTAAAAACTTGCCCAAAAAATGGATTAAACCACTAAACAACAGAATAGAAAGCTACATCTTGGGCTATAACAATAGCCAAATATCGGAACTAGCAAAACGAACCTTCAGATTAGCCAAAAAATCCATGCAAACAAGTTCCACAACCTAATTAAACTAGTTTATGCCCAAAAAAGACAAAAAAAGAATGGAGAATATAGTTGATTTTTTTAATCTGGGCTTCAGGGTAAATCTTCTCTATCCGAAGAATCCGAGCTCCTCGGGATCAAACCAGTTGGGGAAGTATCTGTAGTGTTCAGGTGGATATGCTTTTCTGAGTCCTTCATAGTTGGCCTTTGACATTATTATGTTTCCACGGCTGTCCCTGAAATTGACTACTAGTTTCTTCTGCTCGAGTGCAGATACCAGTTCGAGTACTTTTTCCTTTCCCAAACCAGTTTCTTTTTGTAAATCCTCAATTGTCATGTATAATCCTGGGTTGACCCTGTAATCTTCTGCAAGAATCTTAAGCATAACCTCCTCCGTGATTTCCTTACCCTTCCAGGGACTATCGTCCAGGCTCAAAACAGGGATTTCCAATTCGGGATCGATACGTAGCCTGAACGGCATATCAAGATAGCTAAGCGCACCCATCCTATAAATAATCAGCTTCTGAATCTCATTAGTGCCAGCCACAATCTGTCCAATTTTGCCCTCCCTAACCAGGCGCTCCACAGGATAAAACTTTGTCAAGCCGTCACCAGCCATAATCTGTACCGCATCTAACCCGGTTTGAATAGCGTAGTCCGTGTTCAAAAGTTTGGCTATAGAAGACTCTACGGCTGCGTTTTGTCCACTGTCAAGGAGCATCGCAGTGTAATAGGTTATCAGCCTAGCGAGCTTGTTCCAAGTTATCATGTCCGCAATCTTAAATTGATTATTAACGAATCTACTTGTCTGCTGCTTAAACTGCACCCTCCTATTGGTGTAATAAATCACCATTTTAATGATATCTTCCAAACCACCGCCAACCACGGCGGAACCCACCAGTCTCTCAAAGTTTAGTCCGCTTGTCATCACTGCCCAGCCAGCACCCACGTCGCCAACCCTGTTTTCGTCGGGGATCCGAACGTCATCAAAGTTTAGATAGCCGTTAGGAACATTCTCGAACCCTATAAGTTCATTAATTTTTTCCAGTGAGAATCCAGGTGTTCCCTTCTCTACTATGAAGGCTGTAAGGTGACCATATCTCCTTATAACTTCGGGATCATCACTTGTTTTAGCATAAACAAAGTACCTATCTGCTGGTCCCGCGCCCGTTATGAACCTCTTTCTGCCCATAATTACCCATTCATCGCCCTCTTTTCTGGCAGTAGTCATGACAGAGGCTGCGTCGCTACCTGCAAATGGTTCAGTTATACACACGGCTCCCAATTGGCCCTTAGCCATTTTGGTAAGCCACTTTTTCTTCTGCTCCTCTGTACCAAAGTGCAGCAGCTGATGGTAGCCTCCCAACATGCTTACAACGAATACGTGTCCCACTGCGTAGAGGCGTCCTAATTGCTCAGCTGCTATGCAGCACCCCGTGGCTCCAAGTTCCATTCCGCCATACTTTTTTGGTATTCCTGCTCCAAAGTATCCTTTCTCTTGGACTTTTTTCACTATGTCCATGGGGAATTTTCTTGTCCAAAATGCCTTTTCCGCCGCTGGAATATGTTCATTCACGAATCTGTATAGTTCTTCTGCGAACTTTTTTTGCTGGTCTGTCCACCAAGGAAACGGTTCCATATTTTGCACCTCACCAAAAAATTTTAACCATTCTTGGCTACGGTATTCTATTCCCGAATTTAAACTAAACGGAAAGATTAGAACGCCCCACAATATTTTTCCCAGTCTCTTTAAAATTTAAACAATAATTATAACTGTTAAAAGACGACTTCAATTAGCCTGAAAGGATTCTGCAACTGCATGAATATTAAATGTCCTTCAACTTATTAAAAACAAAAATTTGAGGAAAAAGGCAGTAGTAAGATTAAGTTAACGCTACCCAGGGTATGATTATTGATAAGTAGTTTGGAGTCTTCCCTTTAATTCACCGTCTCTATGATTTTTCCGCTTTTAGGCCTAGTACAATTTTTTGATTAGTGTTACGTCTTGGGAGTTCATATCGTATGTGACTAGGTTTGCATTTTGCAGGTCATATATGCTTTTTAGGATGACTGCAGCTTGGACTCCCGAGGTTTTTACTAGTTCCTCCCGCTTTAGTGTGTGTTTTGCACCGTGAAGCAGCCAGAGTATCTTGGCGTGTGGCATCCCTGCAAAAACTTGTTCCAGAAGAGTAACATATATTGTTAATAGTTCTCTTACACCTATGGCTTCGTCCTTCTTTTTGGACAATTCGCGATACATTTCACTTATTTTTGAGAATTGTTCCTGAATTCCTTGCAGTTCCTGTTTCATTTCCATATTGCTCTTTTCCAATCTTCTAACTTCATCTTCGCTCTTGGAGACCTTTTCCCTGGAAATTTCCAGTTCCCTAACAAGTTTTTCTATTTGCGCCTCCTTCTCTCTCTTAGCGCTTTCTAATTCTTGGATTTTTGCCTCTCTAACCTTTATTTCTTGGTCTTTCTCATCCAGTTTGCCGGTGAGGCTTTGAATTATCGCCTTTAACTCGTTAAGGTTCTTATCCACCAGTTTTGTAGCTTCCATCGCAGAGTTTATAACTTCTTCCCCTTCAAAAACCATATCTTATCCCCAAAATTTGTTTTTAACACTATATACTAAAAAGGGTATATTTAGACTTTTACTCTAAAAAAAGAATGTCGGAAAAAATTGGAAGCGTTTGCTGGGCTCTTTTCAGCTTATTTTAACTATAGCTTCAAAGGGGCAACTATCAATACATTGAAGACAGCCGACACAAGTCTCTTGTTTTAGGGTTATGGATTTGTCATCCTCGTATATTATTGCATCTACAGGGCAGATTGAGTAACACTGCCCGCAGTGTGTACACTTGTGGGGGAGTATTTCTACGAATTTTCGGGTTTCAACCCTTATTCCTCTACTTTTAAATGCTTGTATTAGTTCTTCTGCCTTGTCGTCAGGTGCCTCTATGAGCATTTCGCCGCCTTTTTTGTCGACTTTGGCGGTTAGAATGTTGAAGGGCACCTTTTTTTCTAATATTACGTCTGCAGTGATGGGTTCACCTACTCTATCAGGACCAAATATTATCATTATCTTCAATTCTTTTCACCTTACTTAGCTACTAGTTTGGATATTTCTTCACTTGTGATTATCCCTAAAACTTTCTTTTTCTCATCTATTACGGGAAGTGCGGAAATTTTATGGGTTTCCAGTTCTTTTACCACCGCGTCCAGTGGGTCGTCTGGTTTTGCTGTGTAAACTCTTCTGACCACTATTTCCTCCAGTTTTTCCTTATTGTTTGCTACGGCGCGAGTGATGTCGAATGAGGTGACTATTCCTTTAAGGGTTTTTTCTTTGTCTACCACGACTATGTGGTTGACGTTCTTTTCCACGATTAGTTTGGCTACTTCGTGGATGCTGGCCTCCGTGGTCGTTGTCACTGCAGGAATCATTATACTTCTAACATACTGAATTTCCTTCGTAATTTTCATAGGCTTAAATTCACTGGTTGTTGGGAGTGTTTCAACCGGCTTGCTTAAAAGGAATCTTCCTTCTTCTATCCACTTTTTCAAGGTTTGAGCCACTCTTCTCGCCATTTTTAGACTGGAAAGCGAGGAGACCTTAACTGTTTTCCCATTAAGTTCGATTCTTCCCGATTTGAGTTCTTGATACGTGACTTTTTTGAGAGACGGCCTATCCCTCCTGGGAACCCCGTAGTCTACCACTTCTGTGGTTATGTCCGCATCACTTATGGCTGTTTTTCTGGCTAGCCCTTCATTTAATATGGGTATTGGAATGCCTAGCCCCACATACATGGTTGTACCGTACTTGGTGAAGGTGGCTCCTTTGAGATACTCGGGGCTCATCTGTTTTAGGTCTCCCTTAACCATTATGGTTCCAAAGTGTTTTCTGGGATTATGTTGGGTTCCTTCCCCAATCACGTAGCCCACTCCGCCGCCCAGAAATATTCTAGTTCCAATACCTATTGTTTCATAATCCGGATCGTTATAAAGTGGACTTAAACAGCCGGAACCAGAATATGTAACATTACCATAGTTAGCCAAGAGTTTGCCCATATAGGTGTAAATTGTTTCGTCACGCCCATTAGTAGCCGCGTTATACCTTTGATAAGCGTTTCTGGGATTACAAAGAATCGCCTGGTTAAGATCCCCTATGTTAAAGGTAGTTTCAAGGCTAGTCCTAGGATAACAATCAGTTCCGTAAGCTCTAGCTCTCAGCGTTATCTCTTTTCCACCAACCAAATCTTCTATCACGTGCCCGCCCCCATACTTGAAGGGCTTAATAGAACTCATTTTTGTGACGCCAATGTAACAGTCCACCGCCGCGTTTCCATGGTAAGCTTCAACGTCATTTAACCATAACTGCTCCATTTTAATGGGAGGATCGCTGTGTCCAAAATTTAGGAAAGCACCGCTTGAGCACATGGCTCCAAATGTGCCTGTTGTTACTACGTCGATTTCTTTTGCGGCTTTTTTCTCGCCCTGTTCTTCTACTATTTTTACCATTTCTTCGGCCGTTACTACTACTGCGTCTCCCTTCTTGATTTTCTCATTTATCTCCTCATATGTTTTAGTAGCGTTGTTTGTAATGGGGTTCACCCCCTTTTAACCGGGCTATTTCCTGTTTCGTACATACCGTTTTTTAGTTGCTGAATGAGATAGTTAAGATATAATTACTAGTATATATATTTTTCTAAATTATTTATGAGTGCGAGTAATTTTTTCTCAGAGGAAATTATAGGACGTAGAGTTTCAAAGATAAAATTTCAATATTCAAAGGGTTTTCTTTAAATATTTATTAAATATTATAATATATTCCAAATGTAACCTGCTCAATATACTCTATCCCCCTTTTAAATGTCGGAACGCATTTATAGATCCCCTTCAGCTATGGTTCGCCCTTAGGGGCTCTGGGAGAATCCCATGCTCCTTATTGTCCCAGTGCTAAAGGTTTTTAAGTTATTGCTTAGGTTAAAATTTGAGAAAAAAATAAAACGGTGAAGCTCATTGTCAGATTAAAACTCTTTAAATGGATGTAAGGAATATATTTACGTGAGTAGGTGGCTTCTTTGGCTGAAGTAATAAAGTACAAACTAAAAAGAAGATTGTTGATAATCTGCCTAATCACTTGCGTGATATCTGCATACTTTATTTGGCAGATAGCTTCATACTTCGCCACAGGCACGTGGGAGCAAATTATGCTTTACATTACTTCCCTGCTTTACTTCGTTTACTTCAATACCTATGTTCCGCCTACACCAAGTTATTCCTATCTCCTTTTTGACTTTGTGTTCCTATTCTGTATATTGGGCAGTATGATGTATAGTATTTTTAGAACCCGCCAAGTGTTTAAGATAATTCAACAGTATGAGAAGGAAGGAGGGCCAAATAGTAACCCCATAATACAGTTTCTAAGAATGGGCATGTTCAAAGATGCTGTAAATAAATACTTTGAAGATGGTCGCACATATGAGTCTGCCAATATGCTCTACAGCCCCCTACTTGGAAATCTTCCCCTCTTAAGGGAGGTCTGGAGAATTGTAGCTTCCAAATCTGATGCGGCGATTCTAAGGGAAGAAGCGGACAAACTTTTGGACATTGCAAGCCACACGCCCAAGGAGGTTCAAATCCAAATTAGGAACATGATAATCGAACAGGGCGTTTATGAGATTGGAGCTCCTAATCTTCCAACTTCGGGAGCCGATTTCAGCTATGAGGGCGAGATTGAGGAAGAAATCACTAGGTGTATGCTCTGTGGAAAAATCCTCACCGAGAACGATGATCAGGTTATGTGCCCCTACTGTTTCGAGAGCGCTTGCCGAGAAGAGCTAGTGGAGCATTTCAAAAAGGATGAAAGGTGTCCGAGCTGCAGAAGACCGATAAAAGAGTTCTTTAAAGAGTAGAAGCAACCATAAATGATGGTGACTCTGGGATTAGAAGTCTCTGGGTTTGCAGAGTATTGCTCTTACCTTTGTGTCGAGGAGGTCTGAGGAGTAGGCGGGTCTGAGTAGCACTGCTGTGTCGCTACCTTTGCCAGTTCCCCCAATGGCTATTACGTCCTTGTCTACTGGAATAAGTCCGGCGTCGGCAGCCATAGCTGAGATTTCTATGCACACTTTGAAACCATCGCAAACAGTGGATCTTAAGAACCGAGCAATTAGTTCCACAGGTAGCCACATGTTTAAACTTTTTCTGAAGGCCCTTTCTGCTCCTGAGAGTGCGTGGCCCGCTGTAAATACCTTTATACCCTTATCCATCAGCCTTTTTCTGGTCTCGTCGGGCATTTCTTGATATCCTGGTTTCACAAAACCATAAGCATGAGTAACTACCACAATGTTAAATTTGTTTGAGTTGAAAATTTGTGAAGCTTTAATTGCGGTTTCTCCCGTGGAGCTGGCAATAACTATGTCCCTGATATTGTTTTCTTCGGCAAATTTTTTTGCGATTTTGAGTGTTTCCTCCGTGTTTTGCATTCCTGCTTTTTCAAATAACGTTACTTCCAGTTTCATTAATAAGCCTCCATTTTTAAGTTCATCTAGTTTCTCCCACATTTTCGGTATCTGTTTTATCCTCTATTCTTGTTAAAGAGTGTTTGAAATATCATATTATTTAAAACTTTTTAATAGTAATTGCAAATAAGTTTTTAGATAAGTTATCTTTATAATTCCACAAAGTAATCCTATACAATTAGATTAAAGCCCCCTATAGCTAAATAGTCATCCCATAATTTTCACTGATTAAATTGAAGGGTTTACGACGTATGATAGTTAAAGTCTATATGTCCAAGAAGGACGAAATATACGAGAAAAAGAGTCTGGAGTATGTTTCCAAAAAATTCTCGAAATCAGTTGAATCAATACTTGAAAAAATGGAATCCCTAGCGAAAAGTAAAGACATTAAAGGCATCTTCCAGTACTTCTCCAGGGAAATCGACAGGAAGGCCTACTATTTATTATCACAGGAGTGGATGAAACAGGAGGCAGCCCTGGTAGAAAAAATTGGTTTCATATTTAAGCTGCCCGGATTGAAAAAGGACGAAGAGAGGTACACCATATACGTTTTAATGGCTTATAGTAAAGGCTTTGTTATTGCTCCCTCATCAGTACATCACCCTGGAGATTTGGAAAGAATTATTATTTTGTCGTATCCCTCCCAGAAGGGTAAAAGGGCTTATTACAGTTTTAATACTGCAGCCCACGGTTACCCGGCACTATTTAAAGATTATCTGGGAGTATATGATTCTCTCGAAGAGGCACTCGAAAACTATTCGTTCTATTTCAAACCTGGAGATCACGCGGTAGGTTTAATTAAGAATAAGGAGCTCAAAGCATACAGCGAATTAAAGAAAACCATTTATTCGTTCCTGAGCAAATCCAAAACATTGACCAACTTGTACCAGATGGCCAAAAACTTTTTCAAAAAGGCGGGGGCAGAGGAGGAAGCCCGTGAACCCTACACATTCTATTTAATTAAACCCCAAGAATTTAAAGATAACTTGGACATTGATTTTGAGGGCTACCTTGAACGAGTAATTCATTTGGATTCTATTTTAACCAAGCATAAAAGAGAGAGTAAAGATTCTGAGCAGAAACGTTTAATCTCTAAGCTTGAAAAAATACTTTGGAGAACTCCCATTGAAAAAGTTCCTGACGAATTAAGAATATTGTATAAAAGGGCGGATTCAACAAAGTTGTTTGGTTCCGAAGTACTACAAAAAATGAGGGAAATCCAACTATACGTTAATGAAATATTGAAAAAGGTTTCAGACCTCAGAAAAGACAGTTTTTACGACCCTGAAGAATATTTGCAGAGGAGAGGTATTCAAAATTTTTCTGAACTTTCGCTAGGCTGTAAACTGGATATACCGCTTGGACTAGAAATGCTACTAAAAAAGCCCCTATATGATTGGGGCTATCCTGAAAAGAGCCCACCAGTTAGTAAAGCAGGAAGGGTGTTTTTCTCTGTGGCGGATGTTTTTTATCGTGCATTCCAAAAAATAGCCATAGGAATGTCAAAATAAAACATAAATAGCGGTGGTTCTGTTTCAAAAACTATTACTCAGGATACGTATTCCCTTCCCGACTTTTATAATACTTCTAACGCTTTTTTAAGTGATTCTAGAGGGTTTTCTCTCAACTCAATTATGACTAGAAGGGAATGTTTGAGGAGAGGAATCAGTTTCCTCCAGTCAATGTTTCCCTTATCAAGTGCCAGGGGGGCATGGCTTGATCCCTTATTGTCCGCCAAGTGTATTTCTTGGATGCTGCTCCGGAATTTGTTTATAATCTCATCCAAACTGGCATCGCCGAATTTTACTGAACGATAAAAGGCGTGAGGAAAATCTAAACAGAGCCCCGCATAACCGCTATTAATTATCTCCGAAATATGTTTAATATGGTTCAAAAAAATTCCATCACCATAGGGATGATTTTCGGCCAGCAGTCTAATTCCACTATTTTTAGCCAATTGTGAAAGCTCCTCCAAAAACTCCTTTTCTTTACTCCAGTGGAGTTTCCTATGATTTTCGTCGCGCCAAAGCCTGCTCCCGCAATTACAGCTGCCATAGTGGAAAACTGCATACTTTATTCCTTTACAAGGCGCCTCTTTGATGTGGTCTTTAAAAATTGTGAGGTCTTCGGACC
Organism: Candidatus Jordarchaeia archaeon; assembly: GCA_018383815.1. GTDB lineage: Archaea > Asgardarchaeota > Jordiarchaeia > Jordiarchaeales > Jordiarchaeaceae > Jordiarchaeum. The sequence goes on from JAHAWU010000015.1 coordinate 9,347, forward strand.
ACAATTCTTGGTTTAGGGAAGCTATGTTCACCTCCCTCACCTTCTTATAGACTTTAATGTCCTCTACCCTTGATTCCTTATAACGTGTAAAAGGAAGGTGAATCGAAACTATATTACTAAAATCGGAATAATCGTATCCCCTTTCAACCTGGAGTTCAACTGGATGAGTTTTTAACTCCTCTGGAATAGAACGCGGTATAACAAAACCTTCCCGCCTTTCCAAAAAGCATCCCGACGCGTATCCCAGTATCATTTTGCTCACGGCCTACATAAAATTCATTCCATCGCGATATAAATTTGTGTTAACCATTTTTCCCTAGGTCTTTCCCCCTTTAGTTTGTGGGAAGTACCTTTTTCTCTGCCTTATGGTAGTCTGTAAGGAAAGGGGCATCAACCTAATTTAACGTTGCCCAGCTATGATAACTTGTTTAACTGCAGGTTTTGCACTTTGGTTGATATAAAAACATTCATAAATTAAAAGAAATAATTATTTTCCTATAAGTTACTTAATTAGCGTTTCTGTGTTTGGTTTAAGCTGAAATCTAATAAAATAAATATTTGCAGGCCAAAAATGTTCCATTAAGGTGTTTGTAATGATACCTTCAGGGTATGTTTTGGACTCCATTGGTTTAGGCTTATGGTCTATTAACATCTCTCTTTATCTCCTGCTGTTTATCTATCTTTACTTCTTTAAGTGGAGACGGACAAAAAACGTATTCTTGCTAAGTCTAGGTGTATTTTTCCTTTCTCTAACTATTGGCAGAATATTTTTCTTAATTTATGACTTCTATCTGGTTCCGAGCGTATATTTGCTTTCTATAGATCCTCTCTTCGGCTTCTTTCTGATTAATCCTTGGTTCTGGCGTTTGGGGTCATTCTGGGAATGGATAGCTTTAGGCTGGCTCACATTAGGTATGGTTCTAACTCTACTAGAGAACAAAATATTACAAAGGGTGATCCCCATATTGCCATTCATTGCTGCATTTGCTATACTCTTGGTTCCGGAAAACCTATTATTCTCCTTTGAAATTGAGCTATTGAACTATTTCGTGCCACAATTCATTTTTCTGGAGGATCCGATTATTACCTTCCTGAACTTTGGTGTTAGTTCCCAGATTCCCATAATTGCAGGTTTTCTCTACCAGCCTAGTGGCACAATTTACATATCATTAAACTACGTTTTAGCAGCAATATACGCCATAATCATTCCCCTGATATTCTTCTATGTGGCTTGGCAGGGAATTGGAACCATCAGAAAAAGAGCCCTTCTTCTGGGATTCGGTTTCACAATTTATTACGTGGGCAGAGTGCTTCAGGCGGCACTAATCAAAACATACTTGTCCACACTCCTATCAATAGTATTAGCGCCTGCACTTGCTATGGTTGCACTAATCCTTATATACTATGGGATACGCTACGAAGAAATCGAGTGAACTTAAAAACTATGAACCTCTATGACAACTGGAAGATGCTGGATTACATTTCAATTAAACCCATTTTTTCCAGCTTTTCCAATATTTCGCCCACTTTTTCTACAGTAAAACCAGCTTCTTCAGCGATTTCCTCTTTAGATTTTGTTCCATCACAGAGATTAGCCACTTTAAAAGCGTCCTCATCCAAAAATACTCCCATTTTAATAACGGACTTAGGAATTTTCTTTTTTAGGAGTGGTTTCGGAACTGCAAGCTCAGCAATCTTGCCGTCCAAGGTCAATTTATCAATCAAGGGCAAAAACTCTTTAAAGGGTTTAGTGTCGCCCCGCCAGTTCTTAAGGTAATTGCTAAATCTCTCAAGAAAGCTGTCCGCTATTTTAACCAGAGTTTCGCGGAGAACCTTCTCGCTATCCCCCCTGTCAACACATGCCACAATTGTGGCTTCTCCCCGTTTTTCATAAATTATGTTATAACTCTTCATTTCCACTCCGCTAAGGATTGCTGGTTGATCCTTCCGTATAGATAACTCTGAGGAGAACTGTTGCAATGCTGTTAAGAAACCACTTATAAGCCCATCATCTATTTCCACATCTCCATACTTTCGCGAGACTAAACATATGCCGCTACAAGCCTCGATTATGTATATTCCATGTATCAAGTATCATTGCACCACCAGTACAGATAATCTCAGAATTGGAATTGTATACCGCTTAATATAATTTAGGTAATTGAGTTTATTTAAGTTTTTATAATTAGGAAAAACATGATGTATGAGGTGTTTCCTATTGTTTTTCATGTAAAGGTGTCCTAGCACCCCTATTCTAAAACTTGGATCTGGAAATGGGGCTCCAGGGGGCGTCCTATGCACTCGGCCCACAAACAAATGCATGTAACCCTATTCAAAAATGCACTCACATTACACTGTCCTTTGGGAAAAGCAAAAATAATCCGCCAATCTTTAGACTCCACCACTTGGTGTCGAGGGTGAGCTGCCAAAGGTTCTTCTATGTTTTTTGGGTTATTGTAATGGTTGCTTCGACACTATCCCCCTCAATTTTTATTTCAAAATCTGTGCTGACCGCATTATCGCTGAAGAAGGGAACTTGTTTTATAACGTCGAGCCAGAGTTTCTTAATTTTGGCTGAATCGTTTAACCCTAACTTAGCCAGTTTTTTCGCTTGTGCAGTAGCGTGAATTACGATGATTTGTTCTCCCTCTTTACCCATACTTGTGGTGTAATAATAATCCCAAACATCTTTAAATTCTTTAGACATTAGGTCTCCACCGAGTCACATTATGACGTTTCCTATCCCTTTTACCCCTACCACCATTTATAAATTTTAAGTCTAAATAAACAACGACCAAACCGTTGTCGACGGTTTAATGTTCTAATCAGTATGAATTTTTGTGCAACTCGCATTTTTAAATAAACTTATTTAATATCATAAACTAGACGAATCATTTTTTAATGATTTTATTAGGTGCCCAGTTTGGATTTGATCTGGGTATATTGGTACATTGCTCCTAATGCTTTGACAGCCATATCTATATCCAGATAGGCAGGGTAATCCGCAGCTTCAAGAGCTTTGTAAATCTTGTTGATGCTCTCATTACTAGGTCCGTAAATCCAGATTGCTGCTGGCTTTTCTACAGAGCCTCGAACTTCCTTGAGCATATTTACGTAGAGTTCTGGAGTGACTCCTGGAAAGGCGTAAAATGTAATTAGCAAACAGTCAACGTTGGGGTCTTTATAGAAAACCTCAATCGCTTTTTTATAAGGCGTAATGGGGTCCTGTAGAGTGGGCACTGCTGGCCCTATGTCTGAGGGGTTACCAACCATAGTAGCGTGAATTCCAAACAACTTTTCGTTGCTCTCATCCGACAATTTACCTAAAACTAATCCCCACTCTACCGCTGTGTCTATTGCCATAATGCCAGCACCCCCAGTGATGGTGACTATACCCAGCCTGTTTCCTTTGGGAAGAGGTTGATATCCAAAGGCTTTAGCAATCTGTAACAATTCTGAGAAGGAGTTTACTTGGATTAGTCCAGCCTGCTTGAAGGCTGATTCATATATCCTCTGATCTCCGGCAATGGATCCGGTGTGAGATGCCAAAGCCTTTTTGCTCTCACTGGTTCTGCCTGGCTTATATATTAGTATCGGCTTCTTTTTAACCACTCTTTTTGCCACTTTTAAAAACCGCGTTCCATCCCTAATATCTTCGATGTGTAATGCAATTACTTTGGTCTCTGGATCATCTTCCAGATATTCCAAAAGATCCGTCTCGTTAACGTCACACTTGTTACTAAAATCACATATTTTGCTGACGCCGTACTGCAGCTCTTCGAAGGGAAATGCTTGCGCGCCTATAATTCCCGTTTGAGCAGCCAGCGCTACATGTCCTTTCCTAATACTCTTGTAACCCAGAGGGTAAGGCGTTGTAATAACGCCTGAATAGGGATTGACAACCCCAATAGTGTTGGGACCCAATATTCTTATCCCAGTATGCTTAGAAATGTTAACGATTTCTTGCTGAAGCTTCGCTCCCTCTTCGTCTCTCTCAGCAAAACCATCAGCCACAATAACCGCCCCTTTCACCCCTTTCTCCACACAGTCTCTAACTATTCCCGGTACAGCCCTAGCAGAAGTGATTATTACAGCCAAATCCACCTCGTCCGGGACTTCCTTTATATTGGGATAAACCTTTATTCCCTCAATCTCCGGATATGAAGGATTTACCAGATAGACTTGTCCCTTATACCCTAAATTTTTCAAATTACTGAACGTAACCAAGCCTCCAAACCAGAGGCTTTTAACGGCGCCAATTATTGCGATGCTTTTCGGCTCAAAAAACGGGGCCAAATCACCTCTAAACTCTATACTTCTCGACCCACTCTCATTAAACCCCTTACTAGAAACAAACTTCTCTTCCTTATCGTTTTGAATCAACTTTACACCTTCCTGCTAACGCCGTTCTAACGATTCACACAAGTAAACAACTTCGAAAGCACATTTGCTGACTTTTGAAGCATACAAAAAATAATTAGCAAGAACACTCGAGATTAATTTTTAAAAACATTGATTGAGTAGAATATAAGCCTTTTTCTAAAATAATCAAAAGTCGCTGTGCATTTGCCGAACCTTGTCAAAATTATAGGGGAACTGAAGCGTTGAGGAATTGTTCCAGGTGACTTCTTAAAAACAACTTTAAACTAGCTACCTTGGTAAAAACAGAAATCTAATATAAGAGCCACGCAGTTGACTTATCCTTCTCTCCTGCAATTTCCGGGTCTACGTCAAACTTCAAAAAGGCAGTTCGGACTTATCTAACTCCCCCTACATATATTTAGTTCAATTGCGTAAGTAATAACAAAAAAGTTTATGAGGCTTTGTTGCGCTAAACTAACAAACACATGTGCACATAAAAAATGAGGGAAGTGATAGGAACGTCTTCTAAAAAGAAGGATACATTAAAGACTGCTCTCGCTTTAGAAAAGAAGGTGGTAGCAACTTACAAGAGCTTGGAAGCTGAAGCAAAGAAAAGGAACGCTTTAGACTTGGCCAAATTCTATGACGAGTACGGGAAGGAAGCGGCGAAGCGTGTGCAGAAAATTGAGGAACTCCAAAGAAAAATGGAGAAGGAGAAGAGAGAGTTAGATAAGTGAAAGTTGAACATTGGCGTTACGCGTCATTTTTCCCCTTTTTATTAAGCGCTGATGTCAACATTACAATCAGAAAATGGGATTCGAATTACATTGTCAACTAATAAATAAGGAATGTGCACATAAAAAACAAAAAGAGAGTGATGGTTGTGTCATCGAAAAAGAAGGATAATTTAAAGATTGCTCTTGCCCTAGAAAAGAAGTGTTTGACAACTTACCAGAAAATGGAAGCTGATGCAAAGAAGAGGAACGCTCTAGAATTGGCTAAGCTTTTTGACGAGCTGGGAAGGGATAATTCCCGACGCATGGAAAGAATCGAGGAACTCCAGAAAAGAATGCAACGTGAGAAGAGAGAGCTAGATTTCTAAAATTTGGAACTTGACATTGAACTTTATTTCCTCTCCAATTACCTTTTTTACTTGTCGAAATTGTACTGTACGAATGATATCCACAATAAGGATTACATGCTACAATATATTCATAATTCAAGTGGTTCCCTTGTCAAATGGTTATGATCTTTTAATCTATTCTGATGGAGGTTCTAGGGGAAATCCTGGCCCTTCTGCCATTGGCTTTGTTGTATGCGATGGTAAGGGTAAGGTTTTAACTAGACATGGAAAGTACATAGGAATCCACACAAATAATCAATCTGAATATTTAGCGTTAATTGAAGCTTTGGAGCACGCTCTCACATATTCTAGGTGTAGAATAAATTGTTTTCTTGATAGTGAGCTCGTTGTTAAGCAGTTAAATGGTGAGTACGAGGTACGAGACAGTGACTTGCAAAAATTATTTTTGAAAGTTAAAATGTTAGAGAAGAAATTTGAAAGCGTGAAGTACTCATATGTTCCAAGAAATACTGGTAAACATTCAATTGCGGATAGGCTTGTGAACAAAGCTCTGGACTATGAATCAAAGAAGAATATCTGATTTTTCCTGTTTTGGGATTTTTTTCTCTATTCCCTTATGAATTTGGGAAATCAATAGGCTTAAACACCTTATTTTTTTCAGAAATTTTTCTGTTTTTTTGTTTATTTCGGCTAATTTTTTCCGATTTCTGTATATTGTATGACATAATTAAGACGAAACCTTTATAGAATAAATAAATAGTAAAACTAGTTAGACCTCAATTAATACAAATATGTTTGGAAAGGAATGAGGAATTATGAGCTTAGTTGAGAAGATACAAAATAAAATAAAAGACGCTCACATAACCGTGTCCGAAAAGGATTCAAAACTACTTTTCAAATGGGAGGAAGTCGTCACAGTCGAGAGCTTAAAGGAACGATGGCAAGAATACGTAGATGAAATCAAAGCCAACATTGAAGAACTCTCACTATCACAAGCCCACGTTCTAGCCGAAGGTTACCGGATCTATGAGAAAGACTCGAGAAAAATCCTAGACCGGCTGGAAAACATAATCAAACAAAGAAAACTAAAATGTGTAAGAGAACCAGACCAACTAACAATGAGCTTCGCAGAAGAATACGATAAGAAAAGACTGGAAAAACTCGGAGACAAAGAATTAGATAAGACAGTAGAAGAAGCCACCAGAACCCTGCAAAGTAAGGTAAAAGATGTCTGGCGAACACTAGGAAGAGTCATATTCCGAGAAATCGCTGAAGAATAAACCTCCACCTATATTTTATATACTTCCTTTTATGGATCACTATCCCGTTCTGACCCAGCGTTAACTTCCGTAACCTTGGGTCTTCCTCCCCCATTTCATGGGGAGGCGTTCGCCCCAGGAACGGATGAAGCAGGCACATCTCTCTGTACTTTGTACTTGAGGAGGAGGTTTCTCACGGCGATTACGTCCCGGTCCTCCTCCCTTCCCCACTTTGGGCACCCAGTCAACCCATTACCCTCTAAAGGCTTCTTCTTTAGCTCAAACCCCGCATTCTGGGCATAGGGACAAGGGGTGCCTCGGGCGTCAACTTACACCACGGTCAACCCATTCAGCTTCGCCTTATACTCAACCACACTCTGCAGTCTCCTGAAGCTCCACCGGTGGCAGCCGGCCGTTCATCTGCTTGGAGTAGTTCATTCTCCCCCGGATGCCTTTCAGCTTCTCTAAGACTATGACTGCCACGCCCTCTTCCTTCGCCTCACAAACCACCTCTTCCGCAGCTCTGTGGTACTCTCGAGCACACGTTATCATTATATTGATGGAACAGTTAAAAAAAATCTTTCGAACAGCATTGCCAGCAGCCTCCCCACCTCGCTCTCCGGGCACCGGAACTTTCCTCCGGGGGTCTTTATGAACTTTATTTTGCCGGCGTAGGCCCACTTCTTCACGGCGACACAGGACACTCGGAACAGCTTTGCCACTTCCCCCGTGGTGTAGAACTTCTCCATGGCCAAGTAAATAAGTTTCGAAAATTAATAAACTTTACACTAAATAGAAGCAGTTTTACCCCCCATAAACCAAATAGAATTATAGTAAACAGGTGTTTCCAGAGAAAATGGGTGATGTAGATTCGTACGATTCTAACCCTTATTTTGGAGTTCTAAACGGGAAAAGAAGCCTATAAAAGCTCCTTTTGGAGGCAGAATCGAACTAAACTACATCGTCCACACGTCTTGTAGTTAAACTTATATAGTTATTAAAAAATTGCTAAAGAACGGAAGAATCTTGTTCTTCTTTTTAGGGAAACGATAATTTAAAAGAGATGGGAAACATTAAATCCTAATGGTGGTTTACATGCCTGAAAAGCAGAAAATCCGCTTTCTCATGGCTAAACCCGGTTTAGACGGTCATGATAGAGGGGCAAAGGTAGTTTCCATGGCTTTGAGAGATGCAGGAATGGAGGTGATATACACAGGTCTTCACCAAACACCGGAACAAATAGTTGAGGCAGCCATACAGGAGGACGCAGATGTTATTGGCCTCTCTATCCTTAGCGGTGCACACATGACTCTCATACCCCGCGTTTTAGAAGTGATGAGGGAAAGAGGAATATCAGATCGACTGGTGCTGGCGGGAGGAACCATAGTTCTAAAGGAGGACATAGAGGCGCTAAAGAAATTAGGTGTGGCCGAAATATACGGCCCAGGAACCCCTACAAAAGAGATTGTCGAATTCATCTATAACTACTTTGAAAAAAATGTTAAAAAACAAAACCAGAAGTAATATTACCTCCCTTTTTTTAGTCCCCCCCTCCGCGATTTGTTGAGCTGTAAACCAATCCCTATACGTTACTAACCCTCTTATAGGGGTCTGCCATTTTTATGGAGATTAAATGTTATTCTGTTTTTCAACTATGGCCCCCTCTGGGCAAATTTTTTCGCACACTTTACATCCATTGCAAAGGTCTGGTAAAATCTGAATTTCGTCTCCTTCTACAAGGAAGGCTGGACATCCCAGTGTGGAGACGCATAGCCGGCACTTAGTACATTTATTATTATCAATCCTGTAAATCACTATTTTTTCTTTGGTTTCCTTCCTTCTACGCTGACTCAGTAAGCCGCATTCTCTGCGGGAGATAATGAGGGCGGGTCCATCATTAAATGAGATGGCTTCCAAAATCGTGTTTACCGCGTCTTGTAGATTGTAAGGATCTATCACTTTAATGTACTTCACTCCGCATCCTTCCGCGATTTTTTCTATGTGAATCTTGGTGGAGGGTGTGCCGTCTATTCGGACACCAGTTCCCGGGTGGGGTTGATGTCCAGTCATTGCTGTTGTGCCATTATCAAGAATAACAACGATAACTCTGCTATTGTTGTAGACGAGATTGGCTAGTCCGGGAATGCCGGCGTGGAAAAATGTTGAATCGCCCAAAATGGCGAATATGGGGCTATCCTCGCCGACCTTGGAAAAACCGTTCGCCATACCTATACTTGCACCCATACACAGGCAGGTCTCTATGGTTTCCAAGGGTGGATAAAACCCCAGGGTGTAGCAGCCTATGTCTGAGCTGTATATGAATTTCGTTTTCTTTTTTTTCTCCGCTAACTTTAGTGCATAGAAGAAGGCTCGGTGTGGGCATCCCGGACAGAGTACTGGGGGGCGGGGTGGAGCTTTAACCTCTTGTTTGTTCTGGAGTTTTTGTTCAGATATTGGTTTAGGCGTCTTTTTCTCAAGAAAAATGTTTATTGCTTCTGTGACTGTTTCTGGGGTAAGTTCCCCATATTGTGGGATGAGTCCCTTGCCAATTATTTGTAGAGATGGGTTGGCCTCTTTGGCATAAATGTTAACATATTCTTCAACGAATGGTTCAAGTTCCTCCACTACCAGTACACGGTTCAGGTTTGAGATAAATTCGGTGAGGAGCTTTTTGGGGGGAGGGAAGGTTGTGGCCAGTTTCAGGTATGAAACCTTCCCTGCTAGGTTGTTTTTCTCCAGACATTCAACCACATAAGTGTGAGCAAGGCCCGAGGCTATTATACCCACTACCGAATTTTCATTTATCGCCATTTTGTTGAAGGGGTTAGTTTCAACTGCTTCTTTTATTTTCTCCATCCGTTCAAGCATCATTCTCCTTTGTTTTCTCGCGTTTACGGGCAGGAATGTCCATCGGCTTTTATCATGGTCAAATTTCCCTCTCTTCTTTATTGGCGGTATCTCCCCTAGTGTAACGTCCTGTTGGGAGTGGCTTAGTCTTGTGGTGGTGCGTAGCATAACTAGGGTTCTGTACTGTTCCGAAAAGTCGAATGCATATTTGGTCATTTCTTTTGCTTCATTTGCGCTTGCAGGTTCGAGCACAGGGCAAAAAGCCAATTTAGCCAGTTGACGATTATCCTGCTCATTCTGGCTTGAGTGGCAGTCGGGGTCATCAGCACTAACCAGGACAAAGCCGCCTCTGGCTCCCGCATAACACGCAGTTACAAAACTGTCCAAGGCGACATTGAGACCAACATGCTTCATACAGGCCATTGATCTTACTCCACACATGGAAGCGGCGAAGGCAGTTTCAAAACCAACCTTCTCATTTATAGACCACTCCACATAAATTTCGGGGTAAAATCGGGATATCTCGGCAAGTGTCTCAATTATTTCTGTTGCGGGGGTTCCTGGGTATCCTGCTGCCACTCCTACTCCTGCCTCCAGAGCCCCGCGTGCAATGGCTTCGTTTCCCAACAAAATGGTTCGTGTACCCGCCGCATCCTGAGCAAATATGGGTCTACTCATTTCATCATCCCAACAAATCTTTACCCAAACGAGAATCTCCAAGAAATATAACATTTTTTCTGGAATTCCCTTTCAAAGATAAGCGAAAACCAAGCATGCATGCTTGAAATAAGACATCCAAAGTTAGTCTTCGACAGTCGAATATTCGAGTTGTTCTAAAAAGGGAGTTGTTTAAACGTTGCTACATAAAAGTGGTGCCTAACATAGAAGCTGAAACTGCCAAACCAATTAGGCCAACTAAGTGTTTCTTATCAAGATTTTGTGAGGATTAGTCTGTTTCCAAAACTGGTTTTTCGAAAACTGTTCTTGAGATTTCTTTACCCTTTTCAACCCCTTTTCTTAAAGCCTTAAGGTTTGTATCTACTAACTTTTCGGGGATTAGTTTTGATATACATGATTCAACTGTTTTTATACTCAAGGGCAACCTACCGGTTCCCAGTAGTACTCCTAAAAGTAGGACGTTGGCTGCTCTGGCATTACCCAACTCTCTCGCCCAATCTGTCGCTGGAATTATAAACACATTGTCCGTAAATTTTTTTATTGCGCTGGCAACTTGATTCATTTCTGGGTAGGTCGCATTTTCCAGTAATCTCTTAGCTGACCGGGGACAGGCATGGAAACATTGTGCACATCCCGTGCAGGAGTCCTGTATCACGCACTTCCCATTGATCACACTTGTAGCTGGAGAATTGAGTGCCAAGAAATCGTGGTTTCCCTTAAAATAATAGTTAACTTTACAGTCTGCAAGGCAGTTTCCACAACCATAACATAGTGAAGGGTCGATTTCTACCTTTTGTGCTCGGAAGATGACTGGGGGAATATTAATTTCGTTGTTTATTATTGCTATGGAGTCCTCGTTCAGGTAATCCATATAGCGTAAGCCTTCTGATAGCTCAAGTGAGAGGAGGGCATCAACCGAACCTTTAGTTACCAGTGGGCTGTCCACACTTGGACCAAACTTGAGATGGACTATGACTGAAGCAGAGCGTTGGCTCATGCCTTTAAGCTGCGAGGTTCTAACCTTATTCTCCGGATTCTCCTCCAGAGCCGCCATGGCCAATATGTCTGAGGCTAAAACAATGCCCTGGCCACCGACTCCGACCAGCACTATGTTGTAGTTTTTTTCCAAAATATTGTCCCCGTGTTTAAATTTAATTCATTCTTAGTGAACAAGAAAGCTAAGTAATATTGATATTTAATCTTATTCTGACCTGCCTGGGAAAAAAGCTAATCCAATTTGCCTTTAAAAGAGGGCAGCGTCACTAATTTTTTCCTCTCACCTTTTAGTTCCCTTTTTTTGTTTTCCCCGTTTTGACATTGTGATGTTTTAGACCTCTAGATTGGGTTTTAATTTTGGGTTTGCCCCTGGCACAGGCTGTGTCAAAACAGGAGTCCCTACAAGAGGGTCAGGCGCTGTTTATCTTTTTCTATGTGGAATGTTTTTTTCTTTTTTTGGAGCTTTTATAGGAGGGGTTCGATAATCATATGTGGGAATTTCTCCAAGTCTGTGAGGTAGGCTTTTACCACGATTTTCTTTTCGGATAGCTTTTGTATCTCTTCTAGGAGATTTATTGGGATGTCTTTTGTGAAACATAGTATTGCTTTGAATGGTAGTCCCTCCCTATCTTGAACTTTGACTTTGTAGATAATTGGGTCTGGCTTGCTGTAATCTTTTACCTTTTCCAAAAATTTGTGTAGTCCTTTAATATAACCAAAGCACTCTTCCGGCTCATAGACTATCCACAGAAAGCCCCAAGTGCTTTTTTCCCTAATCAACAAGTCTGCTTTAAAATCTCCAAAGCTGAAATCCCGGAAGAATTCATCAGGCTCCAGATACTTTACCAGAAGGTTTAGGATGAAAATGTAGTCTGGATTATCTCGGTATTTTGGGAGTATCTGAAAATTCTCGTTGGCATATATTAGTGCTCTTACCAAATGCTCCCGCGCTTTTTCCAACCGAACGAGCATAGAACTCAGATTTTCATCTTGTCCCCCTCTCAAATCCCGCTTGAGGTCAGAAATCAGACGATTAACTAGTGTGAGCTCGTCCTCCAATCTAACCCTTACGGATTCAACTATCAACTATGAGACCCACCTATCAACTCTAAAAATAAGAAACACGTAACGCCGCAAAAATTGAGAATCATCTCTCCCAGATCCTACTATTTTTTGAGTAAAACCCATTATAAAACCTTTCTACAAAAACACTTTAACTTTTTCACTCAGAAACTAATTTTTGGATTTCTATGAAAAATTTAAGGGCTTCTATGGTTGAGAAGGGATTTGGTTTACCTATTGGTAGACCTATAATGGTAATATTTTTAGCTTATTTTAAGGGATTTAAAGTAATGAGAAATCCAAAATCATGTCGTGAGAACGATGGAACTTGGAACAAACTACCCGCTGATAATTCTTAGCGTTATTGTGGGTGCAATCATAGGGGGTTTAATCGTATTTTTTCTAGATTTATTCCTGCGAGGGCTGGAAAAGGAGGGGCAGCTGGCTATAAAAAATAAGTACGAAGTCTATGAGCCCCTGTATGACCAAGTTGAAAAAATTTGGGAAAACATTAATTTGTACCAAATTCCGAGTCAGGTTGATATGCGCCAAGAGAATCCTCTGACCTTTTGGGAGAAACTTCCTCCCAGTGTTAAGAGGAGAGCTCCCGGGGACATAGCTCAGCTTATTGAGGATTTTTACAAAAAGGCTAAAGAATATTTTTACCTATATTTAGAGGCGGGAAAGATTCTCCGGTTCTCTATACGTGATGTGCTAAATAAGAGGAAGCAGGATCTAGAAATGGATGACCAGGAGCTTAAACTAGTTGAAGCCAAACTTTATGACTCTTATAGTTCCGATTTTTACAGCGGAAAAATACTGAACATAAAACACAGCTACGAACTTGAAGATCTTCTAAAGATTAAAAAGCCAGAAAACATAAACGACTATAAAATGATTCCTATGAGTATTTTCAACGAAATCTGCTCCTACATCGAACGTGACAGATTCCCCTTCCCAAGCGGAGCCAGCCAACACCACTATGTAAAAGAATTCAGAGAATGCCGAGACCAACTTTTAAAAATAATTGAAGAAATTAAAAAACTTCTGGAACTGAAAATAGACTACATCACCAACAATTACGAGAACCGCTACTCAATAATAAGAATAATAAGCAGCTCCCTTCTAGGCAAACGAATAGAAGTATAGATATCAAACTTGTACATTTTTAGGAATCCTAACCGTCTAAAATTTTCCAATGTATTTTTTAGACACCAAAAAGTGGAGGCCGTACAATCAATTTTTAAAAGATTAAGCTAACTTATTCCATTTAAGGGTGAGAGCATGATTGGTATTCTAACAGAAGGCGGAGAAAAGGGCTTTGCAGTTCCTCAATTGCTCAAAGCTGCGGAAAGAAAAAATGTTAAGACAGTGATAATTCCCATGAGAAAACTGGTTCTGGGTGTTTCAGCCAACTCTCCGGCCTCACTTGGAAATCTAAACCTTCTGGATTTTGACGCCCTAATTTTCAGAGGCTTCAATCAGGGATCTCTAGAGGAGGTAATACTGAGAATGGATGCGCTCCACAGATTGCAGCGTTTAGGCATGAAAATCTACAATCCCCCCTCAGCTATAGAAAAGGCCAGTGACAAGTTTTACGCATCAGCACTGCTGGAGGAAGCCGGGTTGCCCACCCCCCGCACCTTCGTTACTGAGGACGCCCTGGAAGCTCTAAAAATTTTTAAACAAATGAGAGATGTGGTTGTTAAACCCTTATTTGGCTCCCAAGGGAAGGGAATGACTAGAGTCACCGACATTGAAACAGCCTCCAGAGTTTTCGAAAACCTCGCCTTCTCCAACCTTGTCATTTACATGCAGGAATTCATACCCCACGGAAACCGCGACATAAGAGCTTTCACCATCGGAGAAGAAGTGGTAGCCGCGATGTACCGAATATCTAATTCCTGGAAAACAAACGTCTTCCAGGGAGCAAAACCAGTAGCATACAAACTTGAACCAGAACTGGAAGAACTCAGCATAAAGGCGGCAAAAGTAATTGGATGCGAATATGCTGGAGTGGACATACTTGAAGGCCCAAGCGGACCCGTAATAATAGAAGTCAACTCTTCCCCCACATGGAAGGGCTTATACCAAGCAACAAAAGTGCCAATAGCCGACCTCCTCATAGACTACATATTAAAAAAAGTAAAGCAGTAATAAGAGGTCCTTCGGCCCCAAATTCCCTGTAACCGAATTAATAGGGTTGAGAATCACATACCGTCAAATCTCAATGTTGATTTTAGCCTCATCCCTCAAAAATTTTTGAAGCTCCTCTCCATTTGGTAAAGCCGTTATGGCACCCCTTCTAGTAACTGTAAGTGCCCCTATAGCGTTTGCGACGGTAATACATTTTTTCAAATCCCAATTCTTAATCAGCCCCACTAAGAGACCAGCATTCCAACCGTCACCAGCCCCTGTTGTATCCACAGGCTTAACCTTGAAGGCTGGCAACTCGACTTTTTCACCCGTATCGCTGAATATCATAGATCCTTCTTCACCCAATTTGATACCTACAACTTCAATCCCATATTCTAGTGCTCTGTGAGCGGCTTCTTCGGGGTCCTCGATTTGAAAGATGAACTCCGCCTCCTCCTTGGAAAAGGATGCTATATTCGACGATTTAAGTGCCTTATCATAAGTTTTCCTCAAAACGCTGAGGGAATCCCAAACATCAATTCTAAGGGTGGGATCGAATGAAACTCTTAAACCCGCCTTTTTTGCGTAACTTATACATTTGAAGACAGCGTTCCTGCAGGGGTTCTGTGAGAGGCTGAATCCTGACACGTGGAGAATTCTGGCACCAGAAATGTAGCTTTCATCAATGTCCTTCACCTCAAGCGAAGTGTCCGCTGTGCTACTTATCCAAGGCTTTCTATAAAACATGAAACTCCTCTCACCAGTGGCGGGGTCATTTGCGACGAATGTAATTGTGGTTCGCTTTCCCTTCTTAACTACAACGTGGGAAACATCAACTCCATTTTTTTCAAGCTCCTTTCTCAAAAAATTTCCAAAGGAATCGTCGCCTACCGCCGTTATCACTCCACTGCTTACACCCAGCCGGGAAACCCCTACCACAGTATTCATGGGTGCGCCGCCGAAACACTTCTCAAAAAATTTAACCTCCTCATAAGGAACAGGCTCAGAAGCAACAAAATCTATCAGTACTTCACCGACAGCAATCACCTCGGGAGCCAAAAAACACCACCAAATGTTATGAAATAATCTTGTGAACCTTAAATGGTATTCCACTTTTCCACCAAATTTAAATTATATTAGTAGAACGTTATACTTAATTTTTTCACAGGATTTGAAAAAGTGAATTTAATGTAGTTGTGGGATTCCTCTTAGGCATTGCGGGCCATCTGAGCGCAAACAGGGAAAAGCTGAGCAGCTTCTTGGTCTCGAACGCATAAACTGAAACAGTTTTCCCTACCACCAAAAAGGGGTGAAACCAATAAATAAAGATTCGGCGAAGCTAAAAGAAATCATTTGAATACATAAGACGTTTCATAGGGGTGTAGGAATCGCAGTTCAACAAGGTAGATAGTGGCGATCCTCTTATTCGAAGATGTCTAAAATAAATGATTTATTTCCTCATTTATAGGTGTCACTTTGTAGGTGTCTAAAATTGGAGACGACAGAGTCAATAAAAATTACACGCTTGGAGGATGGGCAGTCCTCAGAAATTATGGATAAAGTGGTAAAAGAAAATATTCTGGTAATTAGGGTAAACGGGAGACAGGTTGTGGGTTTAATCTATCTACCCGGCGAAGAGAAGGAATTGGCCTTCGGACATTTATTCACATCTGGCATAATGATAAACGTGCACGAGATTCAGGATTACTCCTATTCTGGCAATACTGCAAACTTCAAATTTAAAGAAGGAATAGACGTCGAGGATAGAATCGCTTCCTGCATTACTGGTAGCAGAGTGGTGTCCACATCTTGCGGGCCCCCTGAGTACTTCGTTCAATTGAAGCAGGGTGTTGGAATACCAAAAGTTCCGTCGGAGCTCAGGATAAGGAGTGAGACAATATTTTCTGCTGTAAGAACTGTGAGTAAAAGTGCGGTGGTTTTCCGTGAAACCGGAGGAACCCACGCTGCAGCCCTATTCACTGGGGAAGGAGAGTTGATACATTTATCCGAGGACGTCGGGAGACATAATGCGGTGGACAAAGTGATAGGAGCATCTCTCTTCTCCGGTGTTCAATTCGAGAAATCGTTTCTTGTAAGCACTGGTAGGCAAACTGTGGATATGGTGATAAAGGCCGCGAGAGCCGGTATACCCATAGTTGCATCTATTTCCGCGGCTACAGGTTCAGGGGTTTCCGCGGCGGAATCAACCAACATCACTCTCATCGGTTTCACACGCGGAAGACGGATGAACATATATACCTACCCTCAACGTATACTAGTATAAGTACTAAAATTATGTTATTGCTACCAAAACCTTGGTGGAGAGCGTTGCCATGATTCGCGATTCTTCTGTGGCTATTCTTTGTGGGGGAAAATCGTTGAGGATGGGCACCGACAAGGGACTAGTTCAACTGTGCGGTAAGCCCATGTTCCTATATGTTCTTGAAACCTGCGAGGAGATTTTTTCTGAAATATTCATAGTACTGGGCTCCAACTTTAACAAATCCTACGAAGAACTAATAGGGGACAGGGCACACATTCTAATTGATAAGTTTTTGGAAATCACCAGCCCCCTTAATGGAGCCTACACCGCTTTCAACGAGTGCAATAATAAATACCTCTACCTACTTTCCTGCGATATTCCCCTGGTAAATTCTGAGGTTCTTAAACTAATGAGGGAGGTAATCACCACAGAAAATGCGGTAATACCAAGATGGCCAAACGGCTACATTGAACCACTACATGCAGTTTACCGAACCAAGCCCTCACTGGAAGCCGCAGAAAAGGCCCTATCAGAAAATCAATTGGACATGCTCTCCATGATAAAAAACCTAAGAAGCGTACTTTACCTCTCCACCCTGGTAATTGAACAACTGGATCCCAAGCTGGAAACATTTTTCAACGTCAACACAATCAACGACCTAAAGAAAGCAGAACAAAAAATCAAAAAACGCATCAAGTAACCAAAAACACACCGCACAAAAAACCATTCAAGAATTTTGCGAATCAAGTAAACACAGGTTCTGGTTTCCAATCTTCACCTAACCTTATTCAGCACAAATCGCCTTGATAAATTAACGATACTAGACCACCGTGTTCAAAAATACCCTTTCCCCAATAAGAAGAAAATTGTTGAGTAATTAACCAGAGCTGAGCAAGATAGCTCATCTTCTTTTTAGCCCTACTAAATTACCACTTAAAGTATGTAAAGAGGTATTCAGGTGGGATGCGAAAAGGAATAATAAGGGAAATGGTAGGTCAAAATTTTCTAACAGGAACGGGCACGTGAGCAAGCCAAATTATTTACTCTTGTGGACAATTGCTCCTGAATGCCCAACTAGGTAAACTATACTCGGAGGAAAGTCTTATTCCTAGGCGGCTTGGAAAAACAATATATATGCTGTATAAATTGTTGCATATGGTAATAGGACTATTTGAAGCCGCATCGTTCAAAAAAGTTGGCGCAATTCCATTTTCAGGTATGGGTAGTGTGTGCGATGGAAGAGTTTCTTAAAACTTTTAGGGATCCAAAATTTGCCAGCAAGATATCTGAAACTATGAAGAGTTTGGCTCCAGATAGAAGGGTGAAGTTTGTTCACATATGCGGGACAGCCTAGAAACCTTTTCTGGACCCTGAAACATGAACAAACTATAAGCAAGCATGGTTTGAGAGCCCTTCTTCCAGATAATGTGGAGGTGATAGCGGGGCCGGGGTGTCCAGTCTGCGTTACACCATCTATGGTTCTTGATGAAGCAATTGAGCTTGCACGAAGGGGGGTGATTATTACCGCTTTTGGCGACCTTATGATGGTTCCTGCAACTGAGACTTCCCTCTATGGTTTGAAGGCGGAGGGGGCTGATGTGAGGATCGTGTATGGTCCGCATGATGCTGTGGAAATCGCTGAGAGGAACCCTGACAGGGATGTGGTCTTCTGCGCGGTGGGATTCGAAACTACTGCTCCTGGGGTAGCTTCTGAGATACTAAGAGGTGTTCCCAAAAATTTCAGCATCATAAGTGCGCATAGACTCATTCCACCGGCAATGGAGCTCCTTATGGGAGTGGGCGACCTTCAAATAGATGGGTTCATCTGTCCGGGGCACGTGGCAACCATAATTGGAATGAAACCCTTCAGGCGGTTCTCAGAAGCCTACCGCATGCCGACCATTGTATCCGGCTTCGAGCCAAACGATGTTCTCCTCTCCCTAGCAATGCTTCTCAAACAGTTAAAGGACGGGGAGCCCAAATGCGAAAATGAGTACATCCGAACAGTGAAGGAGGAGGGCAACATCAGAGCTCAAAAGATACTCGAAGAAGTTTTTGATGTTACTAATGCTCACTGGAGGGGAATAGGGAGGGTACCTGAATCAGGCTACGTGCTCAAAGAAGAATTCGAGGAGCATGATGCAGAAAAAAGGTATGGACTTCATATTAAAAAATCTGTAGACATTCACCCCGGTTGCAACTGCCACCTAGTTATGATTGGTAAAATATATCCACCAGAATGTAAACTATTCGGAACGGTGTGCAGACCAGAAAAACCATATGGGCCATGCATGGTTTCAAGTGAAGGAACATGCAGAATCTACTACAAGTACGGTGCTCACCTCAAATAAATGTCTAGACTTAAATTTTCACATTAAAATTAAAATGCATTGGATATATAGAGTTTGGCAATGGAATTGACGCTTCTCTACTAAATTTGTATGTTTCTTGCCAGGAATTTTGTAAATTTCTATCTCTAATATTTGTTTAACTAAGACAGTTGTCTTAATGGTAGGAATTTTCAGAATAATGTGGCATTATTATTTTTTTCTGAAATTTATTTTTTTTCCTATTTTTTATCTTTAATAGGAAAATGTTTATAAGTGATACTCGTGCTTCATTATGTGGGGTGCTCCTTATGCGAACTACTGTGAAGGTTACAAGAAGGGGTCAAACCACAATTCCCAAAGAGTTTAGAGAAAAACTGGGAATTAAAGAAGGGGACGAGTTAGTGGTTGAATCTACCAAAGAGGGTTTACTGTTTAGAGTTGTTCCCAGGCTCGAAGAAATGGCTGGTAAATACTCGAAGTTTGGCAATGTGGAGGAGATAAAAAAAGAAATAGAAAAACAGAGAGAGGAATATTAGCTTGAATGAAGTATTAGACAGCCGGTTTTTTGTTGAACATTTTTACTCCTCCCAAGAAGAAATAAGGGATAAAACAACGAAGAAACTTAAAGAACTCATAAGGCGTAAAGAGGGTTTACTTCCCACTGTGGTCATTGCCGAGGTCTTTCAGATAGTGTGCGAAAAAGTGGGAAGGGACGAGGCAGAAGCCTGTTACCTTTCCCTCATTAGAAGTGGGCTAAGAATTCAAGCTCTCGATCAAAATATTTCTAGGCAAGCAGGATTGCTTAAATGCCGATACAGAAACATACCAATTGGAGACTGCATAATTGCCGCCACAGCCATAATTAACCAAGCAAGGGTACTTTCTGATGACGCCCACTTTGACGAGATAAAAGAAGTAAAACGCACATGGATTTGAAAACCTTAGGAGGCAATAAATACCCTAAGAGAAGAAAATTATTATAGTACTCGAATTGGGTGTTTCATAGTTGTCGTTTTTATTTTATCATTATGGCTGAGAGGTATCCTACTATGGCGTCTGAGCTTCCTCTAACATCGTAGCTTGTTGCGTATTGGAGTTTTATTCCTTTCGTGGCGCCCAGTTCCTTCGCGGCTACTATTGCACTGGTTACGGGTGCTGCACCACACATTGTGAGATCCTTTGTTCGAACTAGGGTGAGTAGACCTTTGGCGTCTAGGGCTTCAATTTTACTAATTATTTCTCCATCGGTGTCGTGAACCCACTTTATGATCTTCTCTATTGGTTTTGTTCCCGCGGGGGCGTAGCCGTACATTGCTCCATAGTGGGTTAAATCTGTACTGGCGATTATTATTGCGTTTGCTTTTTCTTCTTTGATTGCTGCGGCCACTCCTCTTCCGACTTCTTCGCAGGTCTCCCAATCAGACATTCCCAGGGCTATTGGTACTATTTTCAAATCCTTGTAGAGTTCTTGTAGGAATGGAAGTTGCACCTCGAGAGAATGTTCATCCCTGTGAGCGTTGGCATCGTCCAGAATTATAGGAGCGTTGCTTATTATTGCTTTGGCTAGTTTGGTGTCCACGGGAACCCTCCCTCCAGGCATTATCCAGTTACCCTCAACCATGATCGAAGCACCTGGATATCCCATGTGGCTTGGGCCTATCAAAACGAATGATTCTGGTTTTCCATCATCGGCGATGGCTTTGTAAAGGTGCGCCGCAACTGGTCCCGAATAATAGTACCCCGCGTGGGGAGAAACACACGCGATAATCCTCCTAGGGCCACTAGGATTGACCCTGGGAAGACTCCTTGGTCCAAACTCGCTAAGATAACACTCCCTAATCATTTCACTCAGGGCTTGTTTATTTCCCGGATAAAATCCAATCGCAGCAGGACTTCTATCCCTCAAATCTTCAAACACTCCTTCCAATATTTTATGCATTATTTCAAGTAAATTAACATTTTCTTCTAGGAAGTCCCCTCTGATATTTCTTCCTACTAAGCATTAACAATAATTTTAATCTTTATGAAACCCAAGAAAAGTGCGGACTATACATATGTAGCAGATTGCTCCACAGGGTCTTTTTAATTTGGTTCCTCGAAATAAGCCAGATTGCCACCAATCCATTCTTCAAATATACTCAAATTCCTAGGTAATCTGAGTTATTTTTTTCTTTTGACGCCAATTGCTCCTCGCCTTGATAATTTTTATTTGTTGTTTTTTTACTAAGAAAAACTCTTTTTCGTTCTTGTGTTGAATAGGCAAACGTGTAAGGGCCACCATAATTATTTATAAGTGTTTATACGAATATTGAGGAGTAATTTTGACTCAACTTTTTGGATGTGCATTAGGATGCAGGGTAAAACTTATGGTTTGTTGTTTTTAGTCTTTGGAATGATGGCTGCCTTCGCGATTTTCTGGGTTTGGCCCTTTGAAATTGCTGAAATAGGCGGGGGGCCTTCTCTCCTCATTTACCTCATATTAATCCTTGGAGTGGGCGTTCCCGTAATTCTGGTAGAGTTAACTCTTGGCTTGTGGTCTAAATCGGTTCTTCCCAAGTCATTGAAGATGATAAATTCTAAGCTTGAATTCTTCGGATGGCTCGCTGTAGTAAACGCCTTCTGGCTATTCGTTGGGCTGAGTGCTATTCTTAGCTGGTGTGCGGGCTTTGCCTATTACTCATTAACCAGGTTTTATCCCCTCACCAATTGGCTTAATCCTTTAGGGGGCAGCTTTGACTTTGTAAACTTTTTCTTTCTCTTTTCCTCCCCCCTCATGCCTGTGGCGGGTTTAGCAATAGTGTGGGTTTCCATTTTTCTACTTCTTTTGAAAACTTCTTGGGCTTCAAGGGAGAGGAGAATAGCCGTTAAAATCCTTTTACCCGCACTAGCCATTGTCCTGTTTATTCTTTTTGCGTTAACTGTATCCCTCCCGGGTGGAGTAAATCCGGGCTTGAACTTTTATCTGGGTTTTAATCCCGCAGTTTTTCTCAGCGGATCGTCTTGGCGTACCCTGACTACTGTCCTGTTCTTTAATCTGGGAGCGGGGCTTGGCATTCTCAGCTTTTATTCTGGCAAAATTCCCGAGGGCGGTAAACACTTGCCTTCCTACTCAATTATTATTCCCCTCCTAGGCGCTGGATTGATCTTTCTTGGAGGTATGGTATTCTTTACTATGAATGGTGGAGGTGGACTGGTTAATTTGTTAAGTTCAAGTTTGCCCATGGGGATTCTCGGCTTTCCCGCTGTTCCCTTATTGGGTTGGTCGGCGGGCTTCGCAGTTATGGAGCGCGCGATGGGTCCTATAGTTAGCAAAGGTTTGGCTTTTCTCTTCTACACCCTCATTTTCGTCTTTGGTGTTTTAGGGCTATCCTTCATCATGGAACCTATAAAGGAAACCTTGGAAACCAAGTTTAGCTTCAGTAAAAGAAAATTTTTAGCCTTCTTCGTGGCTGTAGGTTTTCTGGCCAGCATTCCCTTCAGTTTGACTTCTGTGTTTCCTTGTGGTTATTATCTAACAGCGTTTTCCTACTGGTGGGTAGTGGGATTCGGCCTAACCTCCGTGGTTCTTGTAGAGTTGGTGGCTGTGGGATGGATTTGGGGCGCAGATAACGCCGTAGGCTACATTAACAGTGTCTCCCAACTAAAGGTTCCAAAATGGTTCAAATGGATCATTAAACTGGTGGCACCCAGCATATGTATAATTGCCTTAATCCTTGCAATATTTGACACTTTAAATGGCTACGTCCTTTACTCTTGGGGCTTACTCAACCCCCTCATCCTATTTTGGCAAATGTTTTCACCTTGGTATGCGGATATCAAATTTGTGCTTCTATTCCTAGCTCTCATGTGGCTAGCCAGTAGCCTGGTCACAGCCTTCATTTTAACCAAAATAAGAGTTGAGGAGAAAAGTGGTGGAGAGAATGCTTGATAGCATTTTCTGGAGATTGGAGAAATACGGTTCTCTAGGTGCCTGGATATTGATCCTGTCTTTTGCTGTCTTGGGTTCTCTTTTAGCCGCCGCATTAAAAATACTTGG
The DNA here is from genome assembly GCA_018383815.1 of Candidatus Jordarchaeia archaeon. GTDB lineage: Archaea > Asgardarchaeota > Jordiarchaeia > Jordiarchaeales > Jordiarchaeaceae > Jordiarchaeum. The sequence goes on from JAHAWU010000015.1 coordinate 32,400, forward strand.
TTACCTTCATCCCTTCACCATAATATCCATAGTAGTAATCGTGGCAGCGATTCCCGGAGTTATCCTAGCTGTTTTATATCTAGATTACCTCAAAGAAACAGGACACAAATAGGATAACTGGGCTTCCCGCCCCTCCCTTCATTTGCCAAAAAGTTTTTTTACAATGAGTTTAGGAACTCTTCTAGTCTTTTTATTCCTTCTTTTATGTCTTCCAAGGAAGTCGCGTAGCTTATCCTGAGGTGTCCCTCACCATTACTTCCAAAAATCCTGCCCGGAGTGAGGCATACGCCCTTGCTCTCCAATAGTTTTTCTGCCACTTGAAAACTGTCTTTGGAGTACTCTGAAATATTTGGGAAAACATAGAATGCTCCCCTAGGCATGGAACACGATACTCCGTCAATCCGGTTTAGTGCTTTAACAGTAACCTTCCTTCTCTTATCATATTCCTTCCTCATTTCTTCTACGCATTCCTGCGGTCCTCTAAGGGCTTCCACTGCGGCCTTCTGCACAAAGCTGGTGGCGCAAGTGGTTGAATTCTGCTGTATCTTGGACATGGCATCAACTATTTTTGGGTGTGCCACAGCATATCCCAGTCTCCAACCAGTCATAGAGTAAGTCTTTGAAAAGCCGTGAAAATACACAGTTTGGTCCCGAATCTCTGGGAAGCTTAAAATACTCGTGTTTCTGAATCCGTCATAGGTTAGCGCGTCGTAAATTTCGTCCGAAAAAATGTATAGACCCTTTTCTGCCACTATGTCTACAATTGCCTTCACTTCTTCTCTTGTTAGTGCACCGCCGGTGGGGTTGTTGGGAGAATTTATGATTATCGCTTTGGTCTTTTCTGTTATTGCTTCTTTGATTGCCTCCTCATTAATAGAGTAATCCTCTCCGAAAAACACCTCCTTGGGAACACCTTCAGCCATTTCCACAATGTCTTTGTAGCTGGGCCAAACTGGAACCGGAATCAAAACCTCATCCCCTGGATTTATAAGAGACAAAGCTGCGCAGAAAATGGAGTGTTTTCCTCCTGGAGTTACCAAAACCTGGTTGGGGTTGACCTCCGCTCCGGTTCTTCTCTGAATATCCCAGGCTATTGCCTCACGCAGCTCCGGTATCCCCTTGCTGCTGGTATATTTTACAAATCCCTCGTTCATTGCCTTTATGGCCGCCTCCTTAATGTGCTGAGGGGTGTCAAAATCCGGCTCACCAACCTCTAAATGAATCACCCTCCGTCCTCTCTGTTCCAGCTCCTTGGCAATTTCCAGCATTCGAATGGTTCCCGAGCCAGAAATCTTCTCCATACGCTTAGACAACTTCACGGCAATTCCTCTCCTTCAAATTAAGGAATTGCAACCATTTTTTAAACATTTTGTAAAAAATTATTCCAAAAACTGTCCCTAAGTGTGACTTATCAAAAATGGTTTACAAAAAAAGGAAAATGGATGAAATTACTCCCATTTTAATCAGTTGATACCAGAATGTCGTTCCCTTCCACTTTAACCTTGTAAGATTTTTCATCCTTAATCTTGGGGCTGAGAGGGAATTTGGGACCCGAAACAACTTTCCCACTAGTTATATCGAATGTTGCCTTGTGTCTGGGACAGGTGACTATGTTACCAGATAATGAGCCTTTAGAGAGATCTCCACCCATATGGGTACACTTGTTTCCAATAGCGTAGTATTTACCGTCTACATTAGCAATCAAAATTTCTTTTCCCTCAAGCTCAACTTTTTTCACTTTGCCAGAGGGAATCTCAGAAGCTTCCGCGACCTTTACAAATCCCAAAACATATTCCTCCCAAAAACAAATTATCTGCAATAAATTGTAATGAAAAATGCGGTATATAAACAGAGTGCCATTTGGGAAAAACATGTATCCGATTCTTTAATCCTGAACTCTATGAATGAAAAGAATCATTCGAATCAATTTAGAGTTGCCTTTTCGGGGGCATTTTTGCTCGTTTTTAATAGTTTTTACTGTAAAAACTTAACAGTGCCTACACTTTTGGGGTTCCCTAATTTCTTGAGAAAAAGAAAAAGGGTTAGGGATTTTTTACGTAGACTTTGCCCTCCTTCATAACCATCTTTATACAGCCCTTTTCCTGGAGTAACTTTATGTTATCCAGAGGATTACCCTCTATTACTATTAGATCCGCGAATTTGCCCGGCTCAATTGTGCCCGTCTTATCTCCAATGCCTATACATTCTGCCGCTGTTTTGGTTGCAGCAACAATGCTCTCCATCGCTGTCAATCCCCTGGTTGCCATAAGCTCCAACTCCTTATGTTGAACCTCACCATGAACGCTACCAAAGGGCGAGCCAGAATCTGTTCCTAAAGCTATCTTAACCCCTGCCTTTTTGGCCCTCTTAAGTGTTTTTTCATGAGCAATTACCGCCCTATTGGCCACCTCCTTAATGACTTGGGGCATATAGGGAGCAGTAAGAAGGTGGTAAGCAACCATAGTGGGAACAAGGTACGTTCCGTTCTCACTCATCATTCCAATGGACTCTTCATCGTTAAATATTCCATGTTCAATGCTTCTGACACCTTCCTCCACACATACTTTGATGGCATCTGGAGGACCTACCGCATGGGATGCAACAAACTTTCCAGATTTTTTCGCCTCTTTAACTATGGCCTTTATCTCCTCATCAGAATACTCCCGAATCAGAGCCCGTTCGGTAGTTTCCATAACTCCCCCTGTGGCCCACATCTTTATCTGATCCGCGCCAACCCTTATTTGTTCACGCACAACCTTTATACATTCTTCCACTCCGTCGGCTGTGGGTCGTTGATTTTGAGTATACTCCAGAGGCAAGTCAAATGCAAGCGATCTAACGTTTTTCAAAACATCCATGTGGCCGCCTGTTATTGTGAGGCCTGCGTCACTACCAAAAATTCTGGGTCCAACAATGTCGCCGCGTTTAATTGCATCTCTAACTGCTAGGTCAATGTGTCCCGTGGAACCCATATCCCTTATGGTTGTTATGCCGGCTTCAATCAACTTCTTAGCTGCGACAACAGCCCAAATAGTCCGATCTGCTTGAGAGTATTCCAAAGCCCCAAAACCCGTAGCGGCGAAGGGCGTTACCGGAAAAGAAATATGTGTGTGACAATCAATAAGGCCAGGCATCACCACAAGGCCACTTGCATCAATTACTTCCGCGCCGCTTGGAATCTTAATCTGGCCTACCTGACCTACCTCAACTATCTTTGAATCTTCAATTATAACCAGCGAGTTCCTAATAGGCTCATTTCCAGTACCATCTATAAGGGTTCCGCCCTTAATAGCCTTAACATTACCAACCTTCGGTTTTTCCGTTTCCATATTAGGTCACGAACGTGATTTTCTTCAAACTGTTTAATAAGCGTTTTTAATCCTACCATCGCTTCCGATAGGGTTTAAGCTATGTATTACCTACCAGTTAATACAAAATTAACATATATGCATCAAGATTCTAGAAGAATTAAACGTACCCTAGATTCCCTTCTAAGCATCTTCCTTCAACTTTTGATTTCACCTTTTTTTGAGCGTCCTTTCCCAAAAGTTTAAAAAAAGTCAATCTTAAATCGTTTTTATCAAAATGGGCTGATATGTGGTTTCATGATTAAACTGGTAATTTTCGATGCTGATGACACTCTTTGGGCGATAGACAGAGGATTTGCAAGCCTTCTCAAACCCCCCTTGAAAAGGACGGGGTTAGATTCACTTGAGGATGCTGAGGGTAAAAAGTTGCGACTTTTTGAGGGGGTAAGAGAGCTACTAAACTCTCTGAGGGAGAAGGGTATACTTCTCTCCATTGCCAGTTCAAACCAGTATAACCCAAACATGGTTGAAGAGTGTCTAAAAACACTGGATCTAGACTTCTTCGTCTATCCCCAGGTGAATTATAGGGACAAGGGCGAGAACGTTAAAACCCTTTTAAGTATCATCTATGAGAATCACGGAGAAAAAATCAATTACGACGAAATCATTTTCGTGGATGACAGCGAAGCACACATTTTTAATGTGAAAAACCTCTGCCCCGGAATTAAAGTTCTACATTTAGGTTCAGACATCTCAGATGTTACTGAAATTAAAAATTACATTTAAGGATTAAAGGAAAAAAATTGATAGTTCGTATAAATTTAAGCGTTATTTGTTCCATTTCTTAAATGGTCAGGAATGTGATTTATGAAGTTTCGATGATTAGGGGCTTTATTATGTATATTTCCTAAAAAAATATGTATTTTATGCCTATTTTTCCATATATTTTTGCGATTTTCACAATTAGAATAGCAAAGTTTAAAATATTAATTTGGCGCCATATTACTAGTGGTAAAAATGACAACGACAGAAGTGTGGCAATACAAAATGGAACTAGAAAACGAAACCAGAAAAATGCAAGCAATAGCCCTAAAGGAAGAACTGAAAAAAATGGGGCTAAGAAACGAGCAACAGGTAAAAGAACTGTGGGAAAGCTGCATAGCAAAAACCCCCGCCCTCAACGGAAACTACAAATTCAACATAACCGTAAAATTCCTAAACGCATACTGCATCACCGACATAGAACTCACACCCAAACACTAAAAACCACCCAAAAACCCTCAAAAACAATAAATTCTATCTATAATTTCCCGGAGGCAAATACCTCAAATACTCCTTTCTGTCTAACGGCATCCAAAAAGACTTTAAAACCACCCACTCGACCCGCCCAAATTAACAAGAACCAGTTCCGCCAACGTGTATGTACAAATTAAAAGACCTTTCCTTAAACTGTTTTACTTTACAAAAAGAGATAAAAACATGAGTCCCTCTATTGATATTGCTTTTCTGTAGCTTACAGAGTGGTTGTGATGATTAAACTCGTAATCTTTGATGCTGATGAGACCTTGTGGGCGTCTTACGGGTACTGGGCCAGCCTACTTGTGCCTCCTCTAAAGAGGGTTAGTGATAATGAAATAAGGGATTCTGAGGGGAAAAGCATCCGCCTTTTTGATGGTGTAAGGCAAACATTGGAAACCCTCAAAAATAAAGGCATCTTGATTTCGCTTGTTAGTATGAACGACAGGGAGCCAAACAGAGTCGCTGAGTGTTTGGAGCTTTTTGGGTTAAGCCACTATTTCATTTATCCCCAAGTTAACTGGGATGACAAAGGCCAAAACATTCTAAGAATTATAGAACTCCTGCGAGAAAATGAGGGCAAAGTAATAAAGTGTGGGGAAGTGCTCTTCGTAGATGACCACCTATCCAACATTAGTAAAGCTATAAAAGCCTGCCCCGGAATAAAAGCTCTCCATATTGGCACCGACATATCCCAGGTCACCGAAATAATTAACTATATATAAAAAAGACAATAGGTAGGGCTACCTACAAATGTTTTTGGGTGTTTTGGCAGATTCAAAATTTTTAATTGGATCCCATAGTTTTTATGTTTGCGAAAACTTAATATGCCTTTTAATGAGAGCGTTCTCTACTCGGAATTAAATACTCTAATTAATGAATCCAAGTTGTATATTCCAATGCAAAATAAGGAAGTTCAAGCAATGGGGCCACTTGATGGTATTAAGGTTTTGGACCTCACTCGTCTTTTACCTGGAGACTATTGCACTCTGCTTCTGGCAGACCTTGGAGCGGAAGTACTCAAAGTTGAAGATCCATTCCTGGGTGATTATGTTCGCTGGTACCCTCCCCTAGTAGGAAAGGAAAGCGCCATGCACCACTATCTGAATCGAAACAAGAAGAGTATCACCCTTAACCTGAAGTCAGAAAAAGCCAGGGAAATCCTGTATAAACTAGTTGCTGATTACGACATTTTTATTGAAAGCTTTAGGCCGGGGGTTGTCAAAAAACTGGGTATTGATTACGAAACACTGGAAGACATAAATCCGCGATTAGTGTATCTCTCGCTGACTGGATTTGGACAATACGGCCCATATAGAGAATTGCCGGGTCACGACATAAATTATATTGGAATCGCGGGAATACTGGGAATCACCGGCGAACGCAACGGGCCTCCAGTTATACCCGGTGTACAAATTGCTGATCTCTCAGGAGGTATGTTTGCAGCCTTCTCGGTTCTTGCAGGGCTAGTTTCCCGGGAAAGAACTGGTAGAGGGCAATACATTGATTTTGCTATGCTTGATGGTGTAGTGTCATGGCTCTCCGTCCATGCGGCGAGGTACTTCGTGGAAAAAGTTAATCCAAAAAGGGGAGAAATGCTTCTCTCAGGAGCGCTGCCCATATACAATGTTTACGAAACTAAAGATGGAAAATACATCTCTATAGGCTCCTTAGAGGATAAGTTCTGGAAAAGCATGTTTAAAGCCATTGGAAGAGAGGATTTAGCCCAAATCGACGAATCTTTCCGGGAAATGCGACTGGACAAGCTAGACAAGGTCACAGAGGAGCTTAGAAAAATTTTTCTCACAAAGACCAGAGATGAGTGGGTGAAACTTTTTTGGGAGAACGATGTCTGCGCAGGGCCTGTTTACACCTTTGAGGAGACTTTCAACGACCCACAGGTCAAAGCCAGAAACATGGTCATAGAACTAGACGATCCCGAAGTGGGGAAGCTGAAACAGGTAGGCATCCCTATTAAGTTCTCAAAGACCCCCGGAGAAATCAGGTTCCGTGCACCTCACCTTGGAGAACACAACGAAGAAATCCTCCTTAAACTAGGCTACAGTGAAGAAGAGATAAAACAGTTAAAAAAGGAACAAGCCATCTAACCCGGAACCCCCAAAAAGTGGCAGTCACCTAATTAACTTTTATTATTGCTTCAGCTTCAATATAGCTTAAGCCCCTTATGTAACAAGTGCGGGCCTAAAAACCCATTTTTTGTGTTTAGAAACATTAGAGGGTAAATATTCTATGGTGGTATCAATCAAGACCGAATTGTGTGATTTATTGGGTGTTAAATATCCCATAATCCAAGCTGGGCTGGGCCCCTATTGTACGGTTAACTTGGCTGCGGCTGTTTCAAACGCTGGGGCTCTGGGAACCATTAGCATACCTGGAATGACTGTGGGGCCAGAAATTGCCTCAGAGAAAATTCGAGAGTATATGCACACTGTGAAGAGGAAAACAAAAAACAATTTCGCTATTAACACGCCAGTAGGGGAGCATGTTCCCGAGATTATGCTCAAAACCACAGATGCCTACATAGACACTGTGATTGAAGAAAGAGAAAAAGACCCCGATTTAAAAAGAAGACTAGTGCTGTACATCACCTCAGCCGGTTCTCCAGCTCGGTATCACAAAAAAATAAAGGATTCTGGTATGTTGCACTTTCACGTGGTTCCCTCCGTGTACCACGCCAAAAAAATGGAAAAAATGGGGTTAGACGGTGTCATTGCCTCGGGTTATGAGGCTGGGGGTCATACACATCTACCCAATAGGGCGGTTCACACATTTGTACTAATTCCCTCTGTTACGGATTCTGTCAAGATACCCGTTGTTGCGGCTGGTGGGATGTGTGATGCAAAAACTCTGGTAGCGGCTCTAGCTTTAGGGGCTCAGGGAATTCAAATGGGAACACGCTTCCTTGTAACCCAAGAGTCTGACTTTCACATAAATTATAAGAGATTCATTGTTGAATCTGGGGAATGGGGTGATATGGTTGCTCCCGGAGTCTATGGACCCGCCCGCTGTCTAAGGAATAAGGGAGCAGAAGAAATCATAAAGCTGGAGACCGAGGGTAGTCTACCAGAGGAGGAGTTAAATAAACTTAAGGACGAAAGACTCTGGGCGTCAGAACGTGACGGCGACGTTGTCAACGGGCTAGTTAGCGCGGGTCAAGTAGCATCGAGGATAAACAATATACCCACAGTAAGTGGGGTTATTGAAAACATTATATTTGAAGCCGCAGAAATCATTAAAAAATTAAATGGAGTTTTAAAGTAAAAGAAACACTTCATCATTCGTGAAACACAAATTTTTACTCTTAAAAATTCGTTTTTGGCGGAGGCTTGATTTTGAGTTCAATAGTTGAGCAGCTTCACCCCCTCTACCATGCCAGAACAACTGTCATGATTGGGCTGTCGAAAAGACTTATGAGTGTTGGTAGCATAGTCGCCCAAAACATAATTGATGGGGGCTACACCGGAAAACTTTATGCGGTGAATCCCCACTCGGAAAAAGTTTACCATGATATAAAAACTTACCCCAAATTAAGGGATATACCTGAAGAGGTTGATTTAGCTGTTATAGTGACACCCGCACAATTTGTACCTGAAGTAATGCAGGACTGCGCCGACAATAATGTTAAGACATGTATTCTGATTACTGCAGGATTCTCGGAAGTGAGGACACCTGAAGGAAAAAAACTCGAGGAAGAAATAGTGAGAATAGCCAGAAGGGGCAAGCTGCGCTTCACGGGGGGAAACTGCAACGGAGTAAGCAGCATTTCGGTGAGTATGCACGCCCTCCTCTCCCCCATAAGGCCAAACTTTGGAAACGTGGGAATAATCACTCAAGGAGGCTCCCCAGGAGTTGCCATGATGGGCTGGACAAAAAAGTACAGAATTGGAGTGAGCAGATACACAAACGCTGGCAACGAAGCAGATGTCAAGATATCTGAACTACTTGAATATTACACCCACGATCCCCAAACTAAGGTCATAATGATGTACATGGAGGGCATCAAAGACGGGCGGAGATTTATGGATTCGGCCAAAACAGCCACAAGAAAAAAACCCCTACTACTCTACAAGTCGGGAACAAGCGAATTGGGCAAAAAGGCAGCAATGGCCCATGTAGGTGCTCTGGCGGGGTCAAATGAGATATGTGAAGCAGTTTTCCGCCAGACAGGCATAATTCGAGCCAAAAGCATCGACCAAATGGTGGGGATCGCCGCTGCCTTCAGCACGCAGCCCCTACCCAAGGGAAGAAAAGTAGGCATACTCACAATAGGAGGAGGCTGGGGAGTGGTCACCAGCGACTATCTGGGAGAAGCAGGAATAGAAGTTCCTCCCCTCCTCCAAGAAGAAGTTCAATACCTAGACCAGTATTTACCTCCACACTGGAGTAGGGGAAACCCCATAGACACCACTGATGGAGCCTTTGACTCCAAGGTTCTCAGCGAAATCATGGAAACCCTCCTCAAAAAAGAAAATATAGACGGCGCAATACTAATTGGACCGGGCATGAGAGAAGCCTTCGGTAAGATTCACTATCTCCCCGAAATAGGCGAGTTAGCATCTCAAATGGAGATTCAACTAGCAAAAGAGCTAGAAAAACTCCTAGAAAAGTATCAGAAACCAATAATAGCAATAAAAATATACGCTCCAGAAGATAGCCCCGCAGTAGAAGAACTAAAGCAAAGAGGAATCCCCGTCTATGAAACTCCACAAGACGGCGCAGCCGCCTACGAAGCCCTAATAAAATACTACGAGTACCAAAAAAATAACCCTAACTAGAATAATCAGAAATCTAAGGAGCGGGATATATCCTTGAATACTTGTCTAGATAAACCATTTCTTCCAACTTCTTCCGCGGGGTTCTGGGTGGAGTTCTAGCGGGGTAACCGAGAGCAATTATGGAAACCAGCCTAACGTCCTCGGGAATTTCGAGAATTTTTTTAATCTTTTCCTCGGCAAACATGAATCCCGCAGTCCAGCAGGCCGCCAACCCCTTTGAAACCGCAGACAATAAAAAGTTTTCAACCGCAGCGCCCACACTTAAAATAAACCAGATGTATAGTAATTCGAAAAGTTTTTGAATCATTCTTCTGTGGTAATGATTATGGGAAGAAAGGGTCTCGTGTTGCGTGAAGTACCATTGTTTTTGTTGGATGCT
>JAHAWU010000126.1 GCA_018383815.1 Candidatus Jordarchaeia archaeon
GCCGTCTCTTTCCTTGTGTTGGATAGCCATACTATGGGTGCAGTGCTTTGATAAAGTTTTTAGGTGACTTGAACCACTAAAAACACGCCGAAAAATACAGAACCATTAATTATGCAACACAGCAATTTTTAGAAAAGGTTTATAAATTCATTAGAACTCTTTTTAATTTCGTTCTCTTTATGAGGATTTGGTTTTACTGCGCAGTTAGGGCTTCGGCTACATTACTAATTGCGTGGATTGGAACCCCTTTTTTCATAAGTAGAATATTCCTTTTTCGTAGATTTTTCTTTAAGGTTAATTGGTAGTGTTGAATTTTATAATTCTAACGTGACTACATATAGATGGATGCACTATTGGAAATACATACTGCGTGAAACAGTTAAGGGTGGTAAAGCGAGTACACACGCGGCGAAATGGCAAAAGCAGAATCGTTTCTCAGTTCGATATTCCTGCAGGGAAATTTTGTGGAATAAACGGCTAAAATCATGAATAAATCCTTTAGAAAATGGAAAACACGCCCTAAAACTTTTGGTATTTCCATAGTCATCCAATAAAAGGTTTTGAAGGTGAAGGAAATGGTATATGGATTGTACATATTTGATACATTTGGAAACAATGTTTTCGAAAGGTTCTACGGAAAAATTAATTTGCACCCTGAAGCTCTGCTCAGTTTCTCCAAGGAAGTCGCAAAATTTGTACAAAACATAGATCAGAGCAGGAGAATCGGCTGTTTTAATCTTGAAAAGTTCACCTTTATTTACTCTCTTTCCCAAGACATTACCTTGGTATTATGCTCTGACCAAAAAGAGGACGAAATGTACCTCATAAACAAACTTGTCAAAGTGCAAGAGGAAGCTCAAAAAATCTGGAAACAAAAAACAACAGCCCCGAAAACAGGAGAAAAAATAGAAACAGAAGAGTTAGAGGAAACAGAAGAAACGATAAGGGAAGAAGGAACTATGGAACCAGTAGAAACAGTAGAAGCAGAAACTGTGGAAGAGGGAGAGGATTCCAGTGTTGAGGTAAGTCCTTTTAGTAATTTTGAGCAGGTTGTAGATGAGATTCTATTTCCCTTCCTTAAAATAGCTATTCTTGGTTCAGGTGGGGTTGGAAAAAGCTCGGTGTTAAAACTGGTTGTAGGGGATGAGCCAGACGCCAACTACATTCCCACAGTAGGCGTAGACATAAAGGAGTTTGATTTTGAAGTGAAGAGTATGAAGCTCGTTTTTTGGGACTTCTCGGGCCAACCTCACTTCAGAAAGCTGTGGCAACCATTTCTTGAGGAAGCTGACCTGGTCATAGTGGTTAGCAATTCAACGGTTGAAAACTTGGTGGAAACTAAATCTATACTTCAACTAATAAAGGCGGAAAAGTCAGAGGCGTGCGTCGTACTAATAGCCAACAAGCAAGATTTACCAGAGGCTCTCCCCCCAGACGCAATCGAAAAATACATGGGGATGCCCGCACATGGACTAGTGGCGATCGACCCAAACCAGAGGGAAAAGCTTTTGGAAATCCTTAAAGCGGCAATCTTGGAACTCATAGAAAAAAGGTCTCAAAAAACTTCGCTTGCAGAAATTAACACGTAGAAATTGGCACACAACTCCAATCGATACTACTTACCCAAATGAAATATCAGATAACGAAAAATTTTGGAACCCTTAACTCAATTTTTTAGGAAACCCTTTCTGCACCCCGCAGTAACCTCTTCTCCTGTAAAATTTTACGGCAGTCCTTATGTCCAAAGAAACTGTGCGGAGCAAACGCGTCTCTCTACTTCTCTGTCGGTAATTTTTTCGATGGGTTATGGTCCTCTCTTATGGGTTCTCTTTTTTAATCTTGTCCTGCATTCTGCGCCGGTTTTCAGAATAGGCTGCGCGACGTGTGGGTTTGCCTGATGTGTTTTGAAGTTAATAAATTAGGGGGTGTGCTTGTAGATAACTTTCAGTTTCAAAAGTGGAATCTTAACCGGTTGGGGGTATTTAGAGAATCCAGCAAAATTTTGGATAAAAAGGTATATTTGTTTTAAATGTGATTCTTAGTTAAAGAACCTTTGGATTGTGTGTGAGGGTTAGCTTGATGGAAGAGTTAGTCTCTTTTTTGTCGGATCAGCGGGTCTGGCTGCTTATTGAGCGATTATTGGCTGAGCCGGATTTGGAGTTTTCGCCCCAATTTTCGCATTCAACTGCTCTGGGATTCAGATATCCTGAAGCGGAAAAAATTCTAGCTATGAATAGTTTGGAAGCCTTCGAAATGCTGAATCGCCTCAGCTCTCTGAACGTTCTCTCCAAAAATGTGGAGGACATAATGCTTATTTGTCCCGAATGCAAGAGTTACGTTATCCATTTAAGGCTCATCTGCCCCAAGTGTGGGAGCGGGAACACTAACCGCAAAACTGTAGTGGAACATTTCGAGTGTGGACTCATTGATCTTAAGGAAAAGTTTGGGAAGGACACTATGCTTTTTTGTTCGAAGTGCAAAAAGAGGTTACGATCTGAGGGTGAAGACTATAGCGTTAAGGTAACCAACATTTGTAACTCATGTGGGTTACTTTTTTCTCAGCACGTGATGCGGATGCACTGCTTCAATTGTGGCTCCGAATTTAAAATCGACGAAGCTCAGAGACAGGAAATCTACTCCTTCAGGTTCAATAAAGGAATTCGCCCCAGCATAATAAATCTATTGGCCTATCGACCAATGCTAACCGAGGTCAAACCCTCCCGAAAGAGGAAGATAGAGTTAGACCCTTTAAACGTGCACTTGATAAACGTTCTACAAAAAGATGGGCGGGCATCATTTCGTGAGATAAGCAGGAAATTGAAAGTCAGCGACGCAACCATTAGGGACCGCGTTAACAAGCTTTTGAAAAGTGGAGTAATTGAGGAAATCACCGCCATTGTGAACCCACAAAAAGTAGGCAAGGAAGAAATATCCTTCATTATCCTCGAGATTGAACCCTCAGAACTAACAAAAGTTTTATCCAAACTCAAAGAAATGCCTGAGGTTAAATTCCTCTGCGAAACTGCGGGAAAAGAAAACGCTCTACTCATGGTCATCTTGGAGAACAGAGAAACACTAAAAGAATTCATTAACCAAAAAATCACCACACTACCCGAAACAAAAATAACACAGGTGCTAAGCGTCACAAACTTCGAAAAAAAGAACCTAAAAGTAACAATTTAACCCAATCCCTTCATGTCCCGACTCCAAAACTTGCCCAACAATATCTATTATCGGGTGGCGAAAATTTGTAAATTAACATTTGCAACCCATTTTTCGCGGATTCTGCGAAGTTCTCTGCAACGTTGAATCCTTCCCGGTGTGGAGAGCGGTGCCTGTGCGTGGTTCTCAAAGATGCTTAACACATTTTTTTCAAAATAGGGCGTTCAACAGCTGAAAAAACTTACCAAAACCACCATAGAATTCACAAATGTGCGAAAAATGAGTTTAAAACGAAATATGTCAGAATGTGGGCAAAGGCAAAAAGATGAAAACTGCAACCAAACTCCCTTAAAAAGATTTATAAATCTCAAAATATTTCATTGCGATACATTTTTCCATTATGAGTGTGGTCTCAATGCGCGGTTTTAATGTTAAATAATTATTAGTTGCGTGCCCTAGAACTTCTGTTTTTTGGTAAAAAGAGATTAGATTTCTCTCTGGATTCAATTTTTTGGGGACTATGCTCATTTTTGTGGGCTCTGAGCATAATAATTTGAAGTTCGCCTCACAGGCAAATCTGATACCCCATAAATAAGCTCATGTGATTCTGATAAAAAGAGAGGATGAACTGATGAGTACCGGTTTTCCAGTCAGTGGTGGGAAAAAGGTGGTTAAAATGAATGCGCTAGTCGCCGGCAAAGGTGAGGAAACCTCTAGTGGCGAGTCCCTTGATACCCTTGAGGCAAAATTAATTGGATGCATGGCTAAAATCAGGGACGAAGTGGTTCAAGGGATAAAAGCAAGGTTTCCCATTAAGGGTCTGGAAATAGTTGCCGGTCAAGCATTCGACAGTGCCTTAGAGAAGCACTTTGACTCTCTTCTGAGCATTTGGGGTTCCAAGCTTAAACGTTCGCCATTAAAGAATAATGCTTCAAGGGAGTCTTCCGAGACGAGTAAACGGTCTCAAGATTTTGGCCCCAGCGGCGGATTTTCCCCTCAATCTAGGATTAAGACAAGTGAGATTTTGGAGAGCTCTGGGAGAGGCTTAACCCCTCCACCAAACGCGAATAGCCAAATTGGTATGGAGGAAGAAGAGAAAGTAGAAAGTTTAGTTAGAGATTACCAGAAAAGAATAGACGAATTAATGTTGGGAATAAAAGCTAGGGACAGTAAAATTTTGGAGCTAAAGAAGGAAATAGAAAAGCTTCAAAAATCAATAGAAATCTTAGAGACGCAGGCTTCTTCCCCCTTCATTTATCCCACGTCTCCCAACTCTGAAGAAGTGATACACATCCAAAACCAAATGAGAAGCTTGATGGAATTTATGAGAAGAATCACTCCCATACTGAATAAGGATCCCAAATACAGGATAATGTTCCTCTTGAAGCGGGTGGGAAAATCACCAATAAGCAAACTTGGCGAGGAACTAGGCATACCTCCCCAGAAACTTGACTCACTTCTAAAAGAACTCGAAACCATGAAAATAATAAGAAGAGAGGAGGACACCGTCTTCCTCATGGATGTTCATTAGACAAGCACCCAGTTTAAGGAGACAGAAACATAATGTTTCCAAGAGGTCACCGCTAAAAAAAGGTTGCAGAGGTCAAGCAAAGTGATATATGGACTATTCATATTTGACAGGGCTGGAAAAATCCTTCTCCAAAGATTTTATGGAAAAACTAACTTGAACCAGGAACTCTTAACCCACTTCGTAAAAGAGTTCATATTGTTCATACAAAATTTTGACCGAAGCGATAGAGTGGAGTGCCTGAACCTCGAAAATATGAAACTGGTCTACTACATGATTAAAGACACTATCTCCGCAATTGCCACAGACCAAAAAGAAGAAGAAATGTACCTCACAGGCAAACTCATAAAGGTACATGAACAATTCACCAAAATTTATGAAAACCTTTCAAAAGAGGAAGTAAAAGAACATGACCTAAAGAAAAACACGCCGAAAATCGAAGAAAACACTCTCAAAAATTTTGAGAAAACAGTCGACGAAATTTTGTTTCCCTTCCTTAAAATAGCCATTCTCGGTTCAAGCGGAGTTGGAAAAACTTCAATAATGAAACTAATCATAGGCGAAAAGCCAGACCCCACCTACACCCCCACAATAGGCGTAGACATCAAAGAATTCGACCTAGACATCAAAAATATGAAGCTCATTTTTTGGGACTTCTCAGGCCAACCCCACTTCAGAAAACTGTGGCAACCATTCCTCGAAGGGACCGACATTGTCATACTGGTCACCGATTCCCAAACCGCAAACCTAGCAGAAACCAGAGCAATACTACAACTAGTTAGGACAGAAAAGCCAGACGCAAACATCCTACTAATAGCAAACAAGCAGGACTTACCCGATGCAAACCCCCCAGAAAAGATTGAAAAGTACATGGGAATAAGAACATATGGAATCGTAGCAATCGACACAAAATACAGAGAAAAAGTAGTAGAAACACTCAAAGAGATAATAGCGGGACGCGTAGAATCCAACCCCCAACCGCCAGACATTACCACATAAATCCTCCCAAAATCGTGAAATCCACCATTTTCTGGAACAGGTACGGTTGCAGATTCCTCAATTAGCCGTGCAGACAAATATGTTAATATTCTACTTTTTTTGACCCCCATCAACCATTTTGCATAGCGTTTTCAGAAAATATTTTTGGGGCAAAGTTCACCATGTTCAGTGCAAAAAAGTAGTGGGACGGGAGAGATTTCTAATTAGGACGGATGTTTTTACTGGATGCTCCTCAGCAATAATTTATTGGTTCCGTTTAATTTTTCGACAACTAACACATATATTTCCGTTGGGGGAGTCTCGCCGTAGATTACCGTTGTTCCCATGCGATCCATAACGAAATAGAATGATGACAGGTGCCTCAAATTATCCATACATTGAATACCCCGCTTTGCTACTGCTAAACATATTCCATTCAAGCGGCCCAATTCAAGAACCAGTGATCCCAAATGTCTTCGGAGAGCCTCTTCCCCGTATATTCGCTCCAGAGAGTCTACACCAAGATACCATAGAAAGGTATCAGCACCTAGCCGCTTAGTCACATCAGTCACCGCATTATGGAAATCTGCAAGGAACTCCTGCATACCTTCTTTTGACACACCAATTTCGTTAAATTCGTTCGTTACTTCTTTTGTGTGCACCAAAAAATACACATATTTAGTAAACAGGGTGAGAGCCTTCTCATCTTTCCCTAACCCCAACAAACGTAATAGGATATCCACGGATATTTGGGTTTTAGCGGTTTGTGGAGAAGTTACAAAAACGGGCAGTCCCCGCTGAATGAAACTTAGCAAGATTGGAAATCCAAAATAAGCGGGTTCTGTTACCATGCCTTTTGCTACTTCAATGAGGTTAATTGTACCCTTAATCAACCCTCCACCCAAAATGCTGTCCAGCTCCTCAATACCTGTGGGAATAGGCTTCCTCTCTTCTAGTGGTTCAGGTTTTTGAAGACCGAACCTCACTTGGGGAAACCTCACCGGCTCGAAAATAGTGAACCTTCCGTTTCTGAGGGAGAAAAGATAGAATGGCTGCTTTATCTCCCCTCCACGCAGTTTTTCTAAATATAGTTTTCTCACCAGCCTATCATTCATAATTCCCCTCTCCAGCCTCACCACTGCGTCCGTCAAATAGTCAAGCTTCTGGCTCTCGCCGAGTTCGGTTACGAAAATCATGTTCGTGTTTGTGTTTGCTCCAAGTTCCAATAGAATACTTTCAAGCGTGGTGTCCCTATCAGAAATGTTCAGGTTTGCCTTAAGAGCATCCAAACTGTCAATAATAACCGTTATTGGCCCCTGCTCCGACCTACGGATTCTTTCATTTATCAATCTTATAAACTCAGGCTGCTCAGTGTACTCAAGACCCCCTCTCTTGGGAAGATCTGAGGATAAATAGGAACGCTTGGCATCCACAATGTTCTGCTCATCCAGGCATTCACTTATCCAGGGAAACTGAGCCAAAAGTCTATCAGGAGAAACCCGAGTAGAAATGTAGATAGCAGCTTTGTTCCCAAGAGAAATACTCTTAACCAACTCCAAAGCCAGTGTAGTTTTACCCGAACCCGGAGGACCCTTAATATGGATAGAATATCTTCCCTGCTCCAAAAGACCCAAAAGCTCCACTGGAGCATTCCTCTCAACACTGAGCATCTTTCCCACCCACTATGCCACATCAAAAAATAAACACAATATTCCTACGCTAAAAAATACACATCCCTTTTTAAAAACATTTTTACCTAAGAAAGAACTCACTCACCAACCAAACAAACATGAAAACACCCCCAAAAACCATAAGAACTACAATTCTTAGACAAACACCTTTACGCTTCACATTACAGTCAAAGTTTGAAAATATATTTCCAAGGAAACCCTGAAAACATGTTTTCATGAAAATGAACCCTTGGCAACTAAAAAACGTTAACTAAATTTTAACACACCAAAAAGTTGAAAAACTATGCAACAACAATAAAAAACGTGCCAGGGACAACATCCACAGTAGACTGAATGTGGAAACCTCTTTTGTTTGGAGAATCAATAAAAAAAGAGGAAGGAAAATTACCGTCTTCTAAGATACCATGCCACACCACCAACAGCTAGGATAATTACTGCAGCCCCCACACCCGCCATAATCCTCAAATTGGTCTGCTGCTGTTGCTGCCACGTGTTAAACAGCGTAAACATTGTCATCATCATAATAAGCTCATGTATCGGATAAGAAACACTATAATCCGTCATATTCCACACCGTTATACAGATGGCCCCACTGTAGTCTTCCCTATAAACAACATTCTTGACGTCTGGATTGTAATACAGGAGAGAATAGGTACCAGGAGCAAATATGCCAGTTTCGTTAACCAGCCAGCACTCAAAGGTTCCCTTTACAACCGTAACATTTGTCAAACTCACTACAGACCCATTAACAGTCATGTTGTAATTGTAGGGATTGCTCCAATCAAAATTACCCCCATAATAGAAATTGTAGCCTATGAAGTAGATCGCTATGTCCTTACTCCAAGTTTTCGGGCTGGCCAGTGGGAAGTCAAACATCTTCCATGTAACATTAAAGTAGTAGGTGCCGTTTATCGTATTTACGTTATTATCCTCACGGTATACGTGGATTGCTGTCACGTTCCCATCCGTCGAGTAATAAGTATGAAGTATCAGTGTCGTGTTTACACTTGGTGTTGTGGTATTTAAAATAGTAGTATAGTTATAACAGTGGTATTGTGTCGATTCGTTGAATCCTGCTTTTATATCTACGACGCCTGCAACCATTAGTGTGGCGTTACCTGTTCCCGTAAGCCCGGATAGATCATATTTCCAGGTGTCGCCTGTTGCGGGTATGTCTGCGGGCATGCCGCTTAGCGGTGTTGAGAGGGATGGTGTAGCAATTGCGGCGGCCAGCAAAAGCACTACAGCCACGGCTGAAACAGTGACGAAGAAGGATCTTTTCTTCACTCCATAACCTCCCTTCAAACAAGGTATTGTAGTGTAATTGTTTCTTCTTTCTTAAAAAATTTGCGCTCAATTTGCATTGCTCATTATAATGTGTATTATATTTTTTATATAGGTGTATATGTTTTTGTTGTGGCTCTATTTAGGGGGAGGTTTTGTAAGCCTTATTTTCTGGGTTCCCTTCCTTGAAAGGGGTTTTGGAGGAACCTTTTTACATACCCAAAAAATCAAGAATTATGCCTGTTACTCTACGCCAATTTGCATTGGCACCGTTAACCTAGCATCACTCGTTACTGGCGGTGAATGGTTGCAAAGAATAATTGGTTCGAGTCCCAAATTAGGCTTCTAGATTAGAAAAGAAAAAATCAAATTTAAGGTGCAGAAGGAAAGAAAATTGTAAAACGGCGCAACTCCCGCAATAACTCCCATATTATGGAGATGCTTGAGGTAACGCTATTAAATTGTGCTATTTGGACAAAATGTGTTAGCTAACCTCGCCTCCAAAAAATGATATCACATTCCGCCTGGAAGGGGAGAAGACGCCTTAAATATGTGGGCTGTTGGGATAGTTATAAAAGAATAATTGTACCCGGAGTCTATCCCAACAGTGGTGAACCCCCATTTCAGAAGTCGCTTTTGAAGTTTGACAAGTAGATTTCCACCCTTCTCGAAAAGACGCTGGGAGCAGAATACCGGCTGAGGGGAAAAATAGAGCTGGGGCTACCCGGAGCTGACATAAAGGAGAAGTAAAATTAATATGTTAGATGTGAATTAATACTTTTTCGGTGTTTTCCTTGCCTGTTGTCGAGGTTAACGGTGTGAGTATTTCGTATGAGGAGGCTGGCTCCGGAGAGGCTATTGTCTTCGTACATGGCCTTTGGGTTGACCGACGGTGCTGGCTTCACCAGAAAAAACACTTCTCAAAGAACTTCAAAGTTGTATTATACGATCTCAGAGGGCACGGCGAGTCAGGTAAGCCGTCTAAGCAGTACAGCGTCTGGACGCATGGGGAAGACCTCTTCGCGTTGATAAAACACTTGGGGCTTAAACAGGCCAACATTGTGGGGCATTCCATGGGGGGTATGGTTGCCTGCGTTTTGGCTGTGAGGCATCCTGAGGTGGTTAAGCGGCTGGTGCTCGCGGACACTATGTGCAACGTTATACCTGAAGCTGTGGGTGAGAGGGTGGCTTGGGTTAAGAAGATGAGCATGGAGGAAATAGGACGTCTCATAGGTAAGAGAGGCATAAAGCTTGTGGGAGAGGAGGCTATACGCCTCGTGGTGGACATGGTTAAGGGGCAAACCCCGGAGGTTTACGTGAGAAATGCTGTGGCAACCTCAGGCTTCAACATATGTGGTGAAATCAAGAAAATAGATAAACCAACCCTAATCATAGTTGGTGGGAAAGATGAAGCCACACCAGCCTGGATGGCTGAAACACTACACAGCCTTATTCCTAACTCCCAACTGTACATCATGAAGGGGGCAGGACACTTAACATGCCTAGATAATCCCAATGAATTCAACAATGTTATAACCGACTTCCTCTCAAAGACGTAGTCCAAAAAACAGGAGCAGTATGGCACAAAAACAACCCTTTGAGTAAAAAGGACACACACAGGGAGTAGAAGTAGCGCACCACAGAACATAAGTGGAAAAATTCCTCTATTTTTTGGGCATAAAAAGTTTTTAGTGCATTTTTAGTATTTGGAGCATGTTTGGAGACAATGATTCCCTGAAAAGGGGAATTAGGCTCCAATTGGAAAGAAGCTATATTAGGGCTCCTTTTGGCAAAAGGAGACATAAATGGGGAGACCCAAAACCACACGCAGAGGACAACTCGAAGCCCCAGTCCAAAGACGCCCTCCAGCGGCTTGCACTAAAAACTTTTTACGCCCTATTTTTTACTTTATATTTAATCACATATCACAATGCGGTGTGCGAACCAACCATTTTATAACTCAATTATGTGTATTTGGCTTCGAATTGAAAAGAGATTATTACTCCCTCTTTTCTAAACTATACATTACCCACAATTACTATGGGTAATTTTTTGCTAATTTTGTGGCGTATGTATGTGTGATGTTTTCTTCACGGGGAGGGAAAATAGGCATATTTTGTATAAAATTAGAAGGAAAACAATTACTCGCAGCACTTACGGGTAATGCATAGCTTTTCTAAATGGGGTTTTCTGTCCGCTTTTCCTTGGGTGTTTTGCATGAAGGGGAAAGGAGTATGCATTAGGCTTCTTTTCGCTTTTATAGGGATTAAAAAGGGAGAACTGAAATTTGAGGTAAATAAACATAATCGATTCCCTCTTATGGAAGTTTAAAATTTCACGCTTCTCCACATGCAATCAATCCTAAACATACCCTGACATAAAACTGTCCTCCAATTTTTTACAGTGATCATTGGAGGGGAGGCCTCTGATTTCGAAGGAGCGTCAATCTTAATCCTTATTTTTTTAGGTAGCAAATCGGAATCTGGTTTCTGCTTTGTGACTCAACAATGGCCTGTCCTTCCCAAACACCTTTTACCCCTACTTTTCAAATAATTATGTTAAAAATGGGAAAAAAGGATTAATTTACAAAGGAGTTTCACAGAATGAATTTTGCATTAACACATTTTTTTAGCATATTTTGGCTGGATATTTTCCAAATTGAAAGTGCTAAATTGTTAAAATCCTTGGCTGAAAATGGTTTCTCAAAGAGGTTAAAGGGTATCTAAACTGGA
>JAHAWU010000127.1 GCA_018383815.1 Candidatus Jordarchaeia archaeon
TAATTTATTGAATAAATGGAGATAGGGCTGCTTTTAAAATTATAAATTGAAAAAAAGGGGGGGTTGGGAATTATTTCTTATGGTATGCTAGCGCCGAAGTTGCCTGCTAAGAGGATTGCGTCGAAAATGTCTATGATTTTGTCGCCGTTCAAATCGCAGAGTGCATTCCAGTTGGGTGCTCCTTCTATAGCTCCGAATGAGCCGGCGAAGGTTATTGCGTCGAAGATGTCAACTTCGCCTGTACCGTCTATGTCGCCAACTAGCTCCTTTGCCTCAACAAGGTGGGGAGTGAATTGCTGGTTGTTGGTTGTGTCGGGGTCGGAAACGAGTTCACCGGTTGATCCAGCGACAGGGCTTGTGGTTAAGGAGATATTCCACACTCCAACCCACATTGTTCCATCCTCGTACCACACGACCTCCTCTGGGCCCCATGTACCTCCTGGAGTTAGAACCACTTCTGGTGGTGGCAGGTCCCATGGGATGTAAGTTTCGTTGGGGTATGTTGGATAAAGTAGTTTGTTGTCCCTTTTTAGACCAACGTAAATGAGCACCGCCCCGGTTCCACTCAAGTACTTTACGCTTAAGCTGTAGTTGATTTTTGCTGGGTTGCCGCCGAGGCGCATTTCACCTAGGTAGACTTGTATTAGTGGGTAGACTGTTGTTGTGTTCACTATTGTGTCAAGGGCTGAGATGTCTGCTTCGTAAACGGTTCCAACAGCCGCCTTCCATATTGTGTAGAAGAAGAGTCCTGGGCTTATCGGGTTCATGTTGAATGTCTTGTCGTAGCCGTTGATCCATGTTCTCTCGTAGTGGCGTCCAACTGTTACGCCCAGCGGAAGTTGTGTAGCTTCAGCGTAGTATATGTCCATCAGCTCGTTGTAGACTTTCTCCCTGAGTTCGGGAGATAAGCCTACACCCACGTCTATTAGGTGAGCAACATAGGTGTTGTTTATCTCTGGAACGTATTCGCCGAGGGCGTTCGTGTATGGCGGTGGACCATAAGATGCGCCTTCATACCAGTTCTCGGCCAAAGAAGTTGGGTCTAAGCCGTAGGTTACATTCTGTCTTCCACAGTATGTTCCTAGTGGGTGCATGAATGGTTGGAACCAGTTGTGTGGGTCTGGGAAGTCAGCCAACCAGCCCACTGTGAAGAAGGCATACATGCGGGTTCTCATGCCTGGCAGGTATGTGGACCATGGTTCACCCTTCACAATGATGTCAAGTTTTCCATCAACCAGCGGGTCTACATAGTTTTCAATGTAGTATTCAAGCATCTCAGCAGCAGTCTGCCTTAACACGTTGCCGATGTTGTAGACGAGTGTTACGGTTATTCCTTCACTTTTGACGCGTCCGTTCCAAGCTTTATTGAAGTATTCGACTGCCTTAGTTAGGTTGATGTCGTAAACTGGTTTAGATTCGTTGTAGTAAGCTGTGCCTGGAGGCATACATACACCTGGGTGTATTGCCTCGCCAAGATAGACGTCTTGTATGTACTTGGTGAAGTTGAAGCAGTAGATGAATCCTAACCGCAGATACCTGTCACTAAACAAGTCAAGTTTAACTTCTGTGCCGAGTTTAGGCGGATATGGAGTGTTTGGATTCACCGTGAATGTGAAGTAGAAGGCATCCAATATTGGAACAACGATCTTCATTAGTCTAAAGCCAGGCAATGTCGGTCCATCCTTGTCTTTGTTTACGTGGAGTTCTGGACAGTTCATTCTTGGAACGGCGCAGAAGTCAGCTTGCAGTGCAGGATCTGTTGAGAAGAACTGTGCTTTCCTGTTGCTCCACTCCTCAACGCTTTTAACAGTTGCATATGTCGCAAAGCCTCCAGCGCCAGAACCATCAGTGAAGAATTCGCCTGGAGCTGGCCAACCACGCCAGTAGCCGTCAAACTTTTTGAGGGTGTAGTATCCAGTGTGGGGGTCTGGATCATAAGCTTCAAGCGTGTATGGGCCTGTTCCCATTGCACGGGCTTTTGGCTCCATTAGTGGACCTGGCTCCGGCGGGTCCCATGTGCGGAGGAATTCGGCATAGGCTTCATCTGAGGCCCATCCATAAGTTTCTACTAGCGTCTTGTTCCATAGGCCTTGTTCTTCACACCACTTTCTACACATAACCTCTGACCATGTTTGGCTTAGGATTTGCTGGAAGGGCGCATAGGGCTGTTTTAGGTTGAACCAGACATGTGTAGCGTTGCTTTGTATGGCGCCATCTATGTCCAAGGCCAAAGCGATGTATTCCGTTTTCTCAAGAGTACCATTTCCATTAAGGTCATATTCATACGAAGTGTCACAGAGCAGAAGCGGCTCGTAAAGCATCCACATCGGCCCAGCACTGTGATCCATAAGCATACCACGTTCAAAGGAATACTCAACATCGTCTGAAGTAACATTTCCATAGCTTGAATCGTGCCATGGGACATTCGGCCTAATGCGGAAATACCATGTTTCAACGGTGCCCTCAGGC
Organism: Candidatus Jordarchaeia archaeon; assembly: GCA_018383815.1. GTDB lineage: Archaea > Asgardarchaeota > Jordiarchaeia > Jordiarchaeales > Jordiarchaeaceae > Jordiarchaeum. Next base: position 2,470 of record JAHAWU010000127.1, read on the forward strand.
GCAGCTGGATCTGGAGGGGATGGAATAATGGCGTTTCCAGGAGCAGTACCAAGACCAGGCCAGTCATCAGCAATAGCTGGAAGGAACGAATTAGCGTCAGTCACATTAAAGATGCATAAAGGCTCATAAACGTTCTGAATAAGCGTACCGCTAGCCGTATCATAAGCCCAATGAGGATCAACAGTCTCAGGCATACCAATTGTAACAGCGTAGATGTGATCAGGGTTTGGTATTCCTTGCCCAGTGACAACAGAGGTAGGAATCACTATGCCAAGTAAAGAAGCCAACAGCAGAACAAATAGGATTTTTCGACTCATTTCTCCACTTCTCCCTTTCTTATCGCAAATTAATATGTCACAACTCTAATATTTAATTCTTATGGAACTAATCTCTACCCCATTAACCGTTTAAACCCCTTCACATAAATCGACAAAGTTATAAATACCTAATAAATTCCATTTCAAGAATGAAGGGGGAGGAAACGTGGGCCTAAGAGAATACATCATAAGAAGAGTATTATTGGCAATCCCCACATTATTAGGCGTAATTCTATTAATCTTCGCAGTTTCACAACTATTCACACCAGAACAAAGAGCAAGCCTCTACATAACAAACGAAAAACAACTTCAACAAGTCGAAAACATCATCAGAATATATCACCTAAACGAATCCGTACTAGTACAACTATCAGATTGGATGACTAAATTATTCCAAGGCAATCTAGGTTTCTCCCACACCTCAAGAATGCCAGTTTTAGAAACCCTATTTAAAAAGTTGCCCGCAACAATTGAAGTGGTAATATGGTGCATTCCCATAATCATTCTGTTAGGAATATACCTGGGAATACAGTCAGCCGTCCACAAAGACGGACCAATAGATCATATGACACGCACACTCGCAATAATTGGAACATCACTCCCAAGCTTCTGGATAGGCATAATGTTAATTGCAATATTCTTCTCAGCTCTAGGATGGTTCCCCCCAGAAAGAATGAGCAGCAGCACCAGAAACTTCATTGATTTTTCAGGACAATGGCGATGGTACACAGGATTAATATCAATAGATGGATTACTAAATGGACAATTATGGGTAACGCTAGACCTCCTAAGACACGTGGTTTTGCCCACAATATCACTCACAACAATCAACATAGCACTAATCATAAGAGTAATGCGCTCAAGCATGCTAGAAGCCCTCGGCAAAGGCTACATTGTCGCAGCAAGAGCCAAAGGACTCAGCAATCAAGAAGTAATAAACAAACACGCAAGAAGAAACGCCCTAATACCCGTAGTCACAGTTTCAGGACTCCTAACAGCAGGCTTGCTAACAGGTGTCACAATAACCGAAACAGTCTTCAACATCGACGGAGTAGGAAGATGGGCTGCACTGGCTGCCGGAGGCGGCGGCTCCGTACCTGACATACCAGGCGTCCTCGGCTTTGCCCTTTTTGCGGGAATAGTCTACGTCGTTGCAAACCTTATAGTTGACATATTATATGCATACATAGATCCACGAATAAGGCTGGGATAAAAGCATGAGCATTAAATATAGGCTACAAGAATTTAGGAGAGGATTAGGACCAGCAAAAAAGGAACTACTATTCACTCTAAGAAGAATAAAGAAAAGCCCTCTATCAATAGTGGGCTTAGTAATAATAACATTCTATGTTATGATAGCAATCCTTGCGCCCGTAATAGCCCCACCAGTAAATCCTGACCCCTTCAGAATCTGGCGTGACGGTTTCAGCGCAATCCCAAAACCTCCAGGAACTCCAGTCACAGATGACGTGGCATTGCGGGCCGGCTGGACAGTTCATTACTTCGGTGTAGCAGAAGGAGGCTACGACATCTTCTATGGATGTATTTGGGGAACCATAACAGCCTTCAGAGTAGGCGCAATGGTAGTTCTAATAGCACTTATAATAGGGATCCTACTTGGATGCCTTGCAGGATACTACGGTGGAATAATCGATGAAATACTAATGCGTTTCACAGATATAATTCTAGCATTTCCGGGACTAATACTCGCCATGGCTCTCGTTATAGCTTTACCACCAATATGGGCACTCGACATAGGACTAATAGCTTTGGCATTCCTAATATTCTTAATTCATTTAATCGCATGTTACATCTTAAAAATAAGAAAAGTTATGTTAGTAAGCCTAATCAGCCTCATCGGCTTCTTAGCAATATATATTTGGGCCCTAAACTCCCCATCCATAGCTATTATAGCCTTAGATGTGAGCCAACTTGACAAAGTCCTAATAGCACTAGCCATAGTCGGATGGCCAGGCTACACTCGAGTAATTAGAGCAGAAATTCTACGAGTAAAACAAGAGGACTACGTAGAAGCCGCCAAAGCCATAGGATGCTCTGACTCTAGAATAATTATAAAACACATAATTCCAAACGCAATCTACCCAATAATAATAATGGCATCTCTTGACATAGGATCCATAGTCTTAACAGCAGCAGCCCTAAGTTTCCTTGGAATAGGGGCCCCGCCAGGTTACGCGGACTGGGGACAAATGATAAGCTTCGCAAGAAACTGGATCTGGGCAGGATTTCAAAATCCTTGGGAATACTGGTATACATTCACAATACCAGGCATATTCATTTTTACATTCGTATTAGGATGGAACCTGCTAGGAGACGCTTTCAGAGACATATTAGATCCAACACTTAGGAGGAGATAGAATGACAGAAGAAATCCTTCAAATCGACGACCTCCAACTAAAATTCTACACATACGAGGGAGTAGTTGAAGCCCTAGACGGAGTTAAAATAAACCTCAAAAAAGGAGAAACGCTAGGCATAGTCGGCGAAACTGGATGTGGAAAATCCGTCACAGGACTGTCAGTCTTATCCATAGTGCTACCTCCAGGAAAGATAGAAGGCGGACAGATAATCTTCAATGTGAAAGGAAGAGCCATAAATTTGCTAAACTTAGGAGACTCTGTACTAAGGAAAATCAGAGGAAAATATATTTCAATGATATTCCAAGATCCCAGATCCGCTTTGAATCCCGTTTATACAGCCGGAGACCAAATAATTGAAGCCCTTCTTAAACATAAGATCAAAGAACTCGCCGAAAAAGCGATAGAAGAACTAGATAAAGAAGCAAAAAACAAAAAAGCAAATTTTCTAACAAGATACTGCAGAAATAATTTACAAAAAATAGTGCTAAACCCAAAGGCTTCTAGTTTAAAAATCGTTTCAAAAATTCCTCTACTTAATAGATATAAAAAATTGCTGTATAAACAAGCAAAAAAAGAAGCCATAAGAATGCTCAGATTAATGCGAATACCCGACCCTGAAAGAGTCGTAGACATGTACCCTCATGAACTGAGCGGAGGAATGGCGCAGCGCGTAGTAATAGCAATGGCACTCGCATGCAACCCAGAAGTACTAATAGCAGACGAACCTACTACAAACCTTGATGTGACAGTCCAACTTCAAATATTAAATCTAATAAAAGAATTAAAACAACAATTCTCCTCGGCTATTATTTACATAACACATGACATGGGTGTCGTAGCGGAATTGTGTGATCGTGTTGCAGTTATGTACGCTGGAAACGTTGTAGAAATAGCCGATACGCTGGAAATCTTCAAAAACCCGCTACACCCATACACAAAAGGGCTATTGGAATCTATCCCAAGACCAGGATGCCAATTTAAGTCTATTGAAGGCACAGTTCCTAGCCTCATAGATCCGCCTAAAGGCTGCCGATTTCACAACAGGTGTCAATACGCCATGGAAATATGTACCAGAGTTAAACCGAAGATGATTGATGTTGGAAAAAATCACTTTATTCAATGTTTCTTATACCAATAGAGATGTGAGATCAATGGAAACATTAATAGAAGTAAGAAAATTAAAGAAATATTTTCCAGTTCTTGGAGGAGTCCTAAAAAGGAAAGTTGCCGAAGTCAAAGCTGTAGACAACGTAAGTTTTAAAATATTCAAAGGAGAATGCTTCGGTCTAGTAGGAGAATCCGGATGCGGCAAAACCACTCTTGGCAAAACCATAATTCGGCTACATGACCCCACAGACGGCAGCATATACTTCGATGTCCCAGAAGATATCACAAAGGAGATAGAGGAATTAGAAAGAAATGATCCAAAATCCCATAGATTAAAAGAGCTTAGAAGAAGATACGATCTCGCAACGTATAGAGGAACGATGCTTGCTAACATGAGGAGAAGAATGCAAATAGTTTATCAGGACCCAACAACATCGCTAAATCCAAGAATGCTCGTGAAGGACATCGTTGCAGAGCCACTCATTGTACAAGGGCTCGCTAAAGGTTTAGAGGCGAGAAAAAGAGTTTTGGAGATTCTAGATAAAGTAGGATTAACGGAGAGACACTTATACAGATACCCACACGAATTTAGCGGTGGACAGAGGCAGAGAATAGCAGTAGCAAGGGCGTTGGTGACAAATCCTGACTTTGTAGTGTTAGATGAACCAACATCCTCTGTAGATGTCTCAGTTCGTGCTCAATTATTAAATCTGCTCCAAGATTTACAAAAGGATTTAAACTTAACATACATATTTATCAGCCACGATTTAAGCGTTGTCGAATGCATAGCGAATAGGGTAGCAGTCATGTATCTTGGCAAGATCGTAGAAGTAACACAAACAGAAGAATTATATAAAAACCCTCTTCATCCATATGCCAGAGCCTTATTTTCAGCCATACCTATTCCAGATCCTACCGTCAAAAGAAAACCGATAATACTTACAGGAGAGGTACCAAGTCCCGTTAACCCTCCCACAGGTTGCAGATTTCACCCACGATGCCAATACGCTATGGAAATATGTAGTAAAGAAGAACCACAACTCAGAGATGTTGGAAATAATCATTTAGTGGCTTGCTTCGCGGTTGATTAAAAGCTTGCCACCGCCATTATGTCAACCTTGGACTCAAAAATTCCAATCATCATAAAATATTTATTAGCGCACAATTATAAAATTTACAGGGATAAATGGGTGGCCAATGGCATAATAGTAGAACTTCAATGTCCCCATCATGGCTTTGAACGGTTTAAAATTAAAGTAATTAGAAGATTTAATATATCATCTAATGAAATAATACCAAAAATAAGAAGTAGACCAAAACCGAAGGAAATAAGTGCATTGTACATTGGAAGAAAAGTAACTTATGGTGAGGTCAAAGAATACTTAACTAATTATTTCGAACAACAAGGAATCATAAAAGACATAGTTATGATTCGAATGTTTACTTAAACTTACTAATTTTGGCAAGGTTTAAAATCATGGAAAAAAAATGGGTGAACAAACAAGTTTCACTTGCTACATTAGCGGCTCGCATCGGAGAATTCCTAAAAAATAAAGATTTTGAAGCAATTAAGGGACAGACAAAAAATGGTTACGAGATTTTTGCTGGAAACTCTCCACAGTTTAAAATCGACGGGTATATAAATGTGACAATTGAAGGAGAACCTAACAACTTTAGCGTGAAATTTGAACATTGCACCCTTCGAAAAAAAAGGTATTTCCCTGTTTTATTTTCTACATTGATTTTTGGGGGATACCCCCTCATTAAAAGTATGAAGTCTGCGGAGGATTGGATAAGGTTAAAGAGAGATTTTTGGACGTATGTAGACAACGTTATTCTTCAATTGACTGGTTCAGAAAACCAGTCGTAACCGATAAGAAATAAGTTAATTAGCTACCTATTCCAACGAACTCTTGATTTAGCACTAGCTCTAACCGCGCTAGTAGCAGCAACCGCAGAAATAACAACTCCGATAAGGCTTACAATCCCGCCTACTGGAATTATGGTCAGATAAGGATTTACAACAATTTCTTTATAAAGTATTATTTTATTTGGAGGGCCAGATGTCCAATTTAAAATACCTCCATCGTTTAAAATTTGAATAGTGTACGTTCCATTATATTTTACAGAAAAGCGAATTTGCGGGTAAAGCTCATCTACCATTAAACTGCTCGAATCTATTTCGAGATATTTTGTTCTATAGAGAGACGGAAGAGTCCCTAAATGCATACCTTGTGCTGGGGCAGCAATAAAGAAAGCTTGAACTCTTGTCTTTGCTTTGTTAGGCGAAATTATTTCTATAAAAATCGACGTAAAATCTTCAGGAACATCTTCTTGCGGATAATCATATCGCCACTGTTCACTAGCCTTTATATCAATAATATACATCTCTTTTTCAGTGAGATTCCAATAACACTCCCAACTATTTTGGACAAAGTCAATTTGTACCTTTTTGGTGTTTCGTGTCACCGATGCAAAAGCCAAAAGAGTTAAACCTACTAACAGAAAAATTATTCCAGCGGCAAACGCAACTTTTTTCAATTTTCTACCTTATTAAAATTGAGAAAAGCGCTTCATTAACTTTACTCCAAGACAAAACTATTCTTTTAAAAGCGTACACTCAAAAATCTTCTAAATAAATATACCAGAATAAACGATAACGCGAAGTATATAACAAAATCTAATAGTAATCCATCCCAGAGCACCCTAATCATTCCACTACCAGAGTGATATATCCAAAAATACTCCATATCTGAAAGAGGACTTAGAATTCCGATCATCTTGAAAGGAAAACCATAATATGCAATGTGAACGACATATTTCAAGGCACCAGTTTCTAAAGTAACGCTGATCTCGGTTGTCGATAATTCGGTGTAGCCAACGAAGGAAATCAAAAGAAAAAGAAGAGTTAATAATAAAATGATGGTGTAGTCCCTTCGATCAAGATAAGCAGACACGCTTGCAAAGGTATTCATAACTTATTTTCATATCTACATAAATTTAAGTTTTTTAATTATTTTTTCATCATCGAGCGTTGCTCTCAGAAAATTTATTCGCTTATAAATTCTAGCAAAAGAAAAACCAACGTTATGGCTATGAGTCCCCAAAATATTTTAACATATTCGTCGGCTATCACCTTAATCGGCGTAAGTGAATTCAGAGTCATCGTTGTTAAATAGAAAATCACGGGACATAGTAATGTTCCAGAAAAATTATATAATGTTCCAAGAAAAGCTGCTAACAAGAAGAAGTAAATTAATTCAAGTAGAAGGTGACATGGATTAAGGGGAAATATTGAAAATCGATATACTGCAAAAAGTATTGATGTCATAAGCAGGGCCTTTACAAAATCAAACTTTTTTTCGAGTTCACTTTGAAGATATCCTCGAAAAAGGGTTTCGCCAACTAAGCTGATAAAAAAACCAAGAAAAATGAATAATAAAGACTCTATAAGCGACGGGGAAGGAAAAACGTAGTATTGCGCAAAGAATCCTGGTAGGAAAAATACTACGAAATTATATGCCACAGCCAAAAATAAACTACTATATGCACATTTGTAAAAGCTTTCAGGCCACCGATAGCCATGTTCCTTAAGATTTGAATTTTTTCCTATAACAAGAAAGAAGAATAGGACAAGATACATGAATTGAATTGAAAGTTGTAGAGAATAATGAATTGAGTCGGGAGGAAGGGATTTAGATATAAGCACATTTGCAATTTGCCATGATAGTATAAGAAATACATAAAAAAGAACAACTCTTTTGGTTTTAATCGAGAAACTTGAAGTTTTAGTGTTAACAATTGCTCTAGAACGTGTGGAAATTTTAATAGGACCCGCTATCAACATACAGAAACCGAGAAAAACGAGTGCAATCAAATATACTGCAAGATAACTAAAAATCATTAAGTCATTTATTGTGGCTCGTACTACGACTGATATAGGGAAATATGTAACGTCTTGAAGGTAGAATTCTTTTCCATCATACCAGTATAATTCTATTTTAACATTGTAAAATGTTGGCTTTATGGTTTCCCATGAAGGAATGTTATAATATCGTGTAATACTGCTTCCCGCATTACATTGCCATGCTTTGTAATTTGTGTTATTAAACTCATTCCACCACATCTCATCATTGAGGTAAATTATTAAGAAGAATGACGGATTGCCATATTCATTTGCTGAACAGTTGGTGTTGTGCACTGTCAAACGCCAAATGTTATTTTGCCCCTCATAAACCACTCTTGAACAATCAATTTTTTCAAAATATGCTCCTAAAGCCCCACTTTTCTCAGGCATCCACACTAAATATAGATAATTCAAACAACCTATAATTATGACTGTAACAATAAATAAAAAAATAAGGCATATTTTAAATTTCACATCGTAACCTCTCACTTAAGTTACGTATATGAGATGACATAAGCTTTACGGAATTTTTGATCATTCATTTATAGGAAAAGAAAGAGGGGGGTTTGTTGAGTTTTATGGGTCTGGTCTCTGTTCTCCGAAGTGGTTTCCCATTATTATTGCATCAAATATGTCTATTATTTCATCCTTGTATAGGTCTGCATAGGGGTTCCAGCGAGGATCG
>JAHAWU010000128.1 GCA_018383815.1 Candidatus Jordarchaeia archaeon
CTTTCTCTGTAGGCCAGTATTCTTGGTGTTTTAGTTTGAATGTGTGTGGCGGGTGGCGCCATGTTTGGCAACTGGCTTGCCACCTCAAACCCGTTAAAAGAATACAACAGAATTATGGGACAACCTCGCGAAAAACCTATAGTACAGCAAAACAGGCCTGCTTTTTGTTATCTGGGTAACCTGAAAGATTCTGCCCAACTTACATATTAGGTCTGAAAAATCAGAAAAAACGATTCAATTTTCCCCTCTATAAACTACCATCAAACAAAGACATACGTCCCAACCAAAAAGAGGTTCTTGTTACCTTCTACCAGAATAATGTTAAGAACAACTCACTGGATTTTAAGCTAACCTTCTCCTTCGGCCTCTCCCTTCTCCACGAGCTTAACATAATCCGCATTGACTTTAACGGGAATAGGATTAGTAGCTTCTATTAGTTCTATTACCACCTCTCCTTTGTCAGTATCTATTCTTGTCACTTTGGCCTTTTCGCCTTTGAATGGGCCTCCTACTATTTCTACTATGTCTCCTTTGTTAATTCCCTCAATTGAGGGTTTAGGTATTAGGAAGTCGTCTAGTTCTTCTATGTTTATTTTCCCGACCACTTTTCCTCTTACGTGGGGTATGCCGGTGATTATTCTATTTACCTCCCTTTGGCTGGGGGCTTCAACGAATAGGTAGCCGCTGAGAGACTCGGGTGCTAGTATAGCTTTGATGTTTGCTGAGGGGTTGCCCTCCACTCTTTTCTCAATTAATGCGGCTACGCTCTTTTCTTGAGAAATTGTGGTTCTTAGAGCAAATATGCTCGTTTTTCTGGAATCTTTTTTCTCATCCTTAGTTTCCTTCTTTTTAGAACCTTTTTTCTCCATTATTTTCCCCTCATATGTATATTATTGTGCTGGGTCTGATTATGGGGAGGAAGGCATTTACGAAGAGCATAGTAATTATGAATGCTAATGCCCCTATTATGATGATACCTAACACGCAGACTCTGATTATGGCCCACATTTCTTTGCGGGTAGGATATCTGGCGAGTTTGAACAATCGTCTGGATCTCCTGATAAAACCAATTATACCCATTTGCTGGCCTCCGATGCTTACCCATATTCTTTTGGGGGTAGTGTTAGCTAAATAGGGTGTTAACTTGGTATCTTTTAAATTTAATTGAATTTATAGCTTCCCCAACTGCCTTTATATTCGCAATAAAATTAAGTTTTTTGAATGAAACAAAAAATGATCTAACACGCATCCTATACTGGATTCCCATATGCCTTTTGGATAGGTTTTGCTTCGGTGTCTTTGATTAGTTTCTCAACGTAGGGTAATGATACAGCGCTGATAATTATTGCCACACGTAGAGTATCTTTTAGGTTTGGATTTATGTTAGCGCCCCAAATGACTTCTGAGTTAGGGTTAACTTTTTCTGATACCTTTCTTACTATTAATTCTGCTTCTCTGATTGTTAGATTTTGATCGCCAGTTATGTTTATTAATGCTGCTCTGGCATCTTTGGCATCAACATCTAGTAGGGGGTTTCCTAAAGCCTTTTCAACTGCTTGGCAGGCTCTATCCCCACCACTTGACTCTCCAACCCCAATAAATGCAACTCCACTATCTTTGACTACCGTCCTTATATCCGCGAGGTCGACATTTACGAGACCCGGTTTTATGATTAGTTCAGATATTGAATTGACTCCCTTTATTAGAACTTCGTCTGCGAGACTAAATGCTTCTGTAAGGGAAATCTTGTCTGCTATCCCTAACAGTTTTTCGTTGGGTATAATTACTACCGTGTCTGAGGCTCGGTGAAGTTTTTTCAGTCCCTCCACTGCACTTTGCCAGCGCTTTTTGCCCTCTATTAGGAAGGGGAGGAAGCATATTGAGATAGTGAGTGCACCCGATTTTCGGGCGACTTCAGCGATTATGGGTGCTGCTCCGGTTCCTGTTCCACCTCCCAACCCACATGTGACAAAAACCACTTCTGCCGAAACAGCCTTTTTTATGTCCTCCAAGCTTTCTTGGGCCGCCGCCATACCTATTTCCGGATTATTACCTGCCCCCAATCCTCCAGTTAGTTTTTTACCTATTAACAACTTGTAATCCGCGTTTGTATAGAGTAAATCTTGTGCATCGGTATTTACCGCAATAGTTTCAATGCCTTCAACTTTACACTTAGTCAGCCTGGTGACTGCATTATTACCCGCCCCTCCCACGCCAAAAACTTGAACCTTTGTTTTAGCTTTGTTAAGTATAGCGGAAAGTTGCTGGTCAACAGTCTTAGAATTAAATAATTCTTTATAGCACTGTTCGTCAATATTTGCCTCAGAAACCGAGTTCATATCACTCACTCTCTACACGCTAAAAATTCATAACTCAAAAATAAAAACTTAATAACATTCAAGTATTACTAACATATTGTTTTGGTAACCCCCGGCACATAATCGGGTGTGAACTTATTTGGTGGAATAACAATTGATACTTATTGTTAGTTCTGTCAAAGATGTAGCGGGAATGAATATTTCTGAGAGACTGAGGGAGAGACTCGATTTTGTTGAAGTTGAAGCGGAGAAGGGCGAACATAGAAGATGGATAGGAAAAACCAGCAAGGTAAAAGTGGTTTTAGTGCATCGCCGGGAAGAAATTCTATACTGCGAAAATTTAGAAAAAATTTATACCCCCGAACTCATAATTTTTGCAAGCAGACATACTAGTGTCACCGGAGAACCAACCTTAACTGTGCATGTCTCAGGTAACTTTGGCGAAGCGGAATATGGGGGGTCGCCTAGAACATTATCGGTAGCACCTCCCCTTCGTCTGAAGTCTGCCCTTTTAAAACTCTATGAAATGAAAAGTGATTTGGGATTAGATTTTGAGGTTTCCCAAGAACAGACGCACCATGGCCCCACGGTTTTATGTCCCTCATTTTTTATCGAAATAGGGAGTTCTGAAAAACAGTGGAAAAATGAGACTGCGGGGGCGGTCGTAGCTGAAACAATAATTAGTGTTCTACAAAGTCCGGATAGAGATTGGAGTATAGCGGCGGGTTTTGGTGGCGGACACTACGCCCCAAAATTCTCTCAAATTAATCTCAATACTGAATTTGCCGTGGGGCACATAGCCTCAAAGTATTATGTCCCTCTTCTCGATGAATATATGCTAAAACAGATAATTGATAGAACTGTTGGAGAATTGAAATTTTTCATTATAGACTGGAAAGGCGTGAAATCAGAGGAAAGAACAAAAATAATTGAATTCGCAGAAAATAACAAAATAGAAGTCTTAAAAACAAAAGACATACCCACCATTTAGAAGGGGTATTTTTGGAAGTTAAAAAATTTCTTTAACTGTGGGCTATGTTACCTTGCAAGTGTTAATAGTACTATCCCCAATGTTGCTAATATTGCTCCCACAGCTATTCGCACCGTAATTTTTTCCCTGATGATGTAAAATGAGAACACTGTTGAGAACAGTGGAGTAACTGAAGAAATGGCTGTAGAACGTGTGGCTCCTATAAGCGAGATTCCCGCTAAAAAGGCTATTCCCCCTATCCCAATGGCTATTACTCCTGCCAATCCCAGAATCAGCCATTCCCTGAGGCTTGTTTTAACAAGTATTTTTCCTCTCCCCGAAAAAAGAATCACTACTGCTAAAATACCTACAAGTAGAGGCAATCTGATAGCGTTAGCTAAATAGTAATTAACACCCTCTAAAGCCAAATCTAACAAAATGATTCCTATCGACCAAGTTATCGCCGTTATTACTGCCAGTATAACCCCCTTTTTGTCGTTTTTCGTATTTGTAGCGTTTTGGGAATTGTTTTTGCTAAGAAGCCAAATTGCAACGACAACAGTTACAATACCTATAACTGTTAATAGTTGTGGAGTTTCTTCCAAAAAAATGATGGAGAAAAATGCGGTAAAGAGTGGATATGTGCTAGTGATAGGAACTGCGCGGCCCACCCCAATGTATTTCAGAGATAGAAAGTATAATCCGTCTCCGATCCCCAGACCCGTGAAGGTTCCTAAAACTAAATAAATTAAACTCCAAAAGGGGAGGTACGAGATCTTCCAGAATTCACCTATAATCAGCACCAGTATAAAAATGAATATCGCTGCTGGAATTGTTCTTATAAAATTAGCTAAAATTGCGTCTACTTTCTCGAGGGATTTTTTATAAAGTATTGCTGAAATGGCCCAGCACAGCGCCGCCGACAATGATGCTATTTCTCCAATCAAGCAACACCACAGACCTTTACAGGCGTTCCTAAGTTACAGTTTGGTTTATATCTTTCTATACGTGCCAATTTTAAAGAATGCGTAATCTTAAATATTAATTCATTTTGCTCCCGCTTGTTCTTTTATTCTCTATTTTTAAAACAGTTGAATAAAAATAGCTTTTTGTGCATGTAGTCTATTTTCAGCTTGGTCCCAAACAACCGATTGTTTTCCTTCCAAGACCTCTTCTGTTATTTCTTCTCCCCTGTGTGCTGGCAGGCAGTGCATAACTATAGCGTCGGGTGAAGCGTTTTCTAGCAGTTTAGTGTTAACCTGAAAATCTGGAATGAATGTTTTCAATCTTTCTTCTCTTTCTTTTTCGTCACCCATACTTACGAATACGTCTGTGTAAACTATGTCTGCGTTCTTTACAGCCACTTGGGGCGAGTTAGTTATTTCAACTTGGGACCCAGATTTTTTAGCATTAATTTTAGCCTTTTCAACAATCTCTTTTTTTGGCTCGTATCTTTTAGGCGATCCAACGCAAATATTTAAACCAATTTTTGTGCAGCCTATCAATAGGGAGTTGCAAACATTGTTTCCATCGCCTATATAGGCTAATTTCAATCCTTCCAATTTTTTCTTCTTTTCCTTAATGGTAAGAATATCCGCTAGTACTTGGCAAGGATGGTAAAGATTGCTTAGCGCATTTATTACTGGTACGCCTGAATACTTTGCGAGTTCAACCAAATCGTTATGCTCATAGACTCTTGCAACTATGCCATCCACATATCTTCCTAAAACTCTGGCTGTATCTCTGACAGGTTCGCCCCTACTGAGTTGCAGTTCGTCTCCTCTCAGAAAAATAAAGTTCCCCCCAAGCTGGTTCACTGCCACCTCAAACGAAACACGTGTTCTAGTTGAAGGCTTTTCAAATATTGCAGCAATGTTTTTTCCTCTGAGAACTTGAGACTTCACCTTTCCCGACTTCACCTTTTCTGCAGTAGCTATAAGTTTATGTATCTCCTCGGAAGAAAAGTCATCTAAAGTGAGAAAATGTCTAACCAAAGATTCTCCTCCTCCTAATTCCCTAGAATTTTATCTGTAAACCATTCTGGATTAAATGGTTCCAAATCCTTATAATCTTGACCTACTCCCACAAAGATTATGGGTTTTTTAGTAGCATAAACAATTGAAAGGGCAACTCCCCCTTTTGTATCTGCATCGACTTTGGCAAGTATAGATGCGTCAATTTGTATTGCTTCATTAAACTTCTCCGCTTGTTCAACTGCATCATTTCCCGTTAAAGCGTCACCGACAAATATTTTTAGATCTGGATTAATTACGCGAACAATCTTCTTCATCTCGTCTAAGAGGTTTACGTTGGTCTGTATTCTGCCAGCGGTATCAATTAAAACAACATTTATACCTCGCGCCTCAGCGTGTTTAACAGCATCGAAGGCTACTGCTGTGGCGTCTGAATGATACTTGTGTTTTATCACTCTAACACCTAGATTTTTTGCGTGTTTCTCTATCTGTTCGATACTACCCGCTCTATAAGTATCTGAAGCAGCTAAAACACAACTGAACCCTTTTTTCTGAAAGGCGTAAGCCAGTTTAGCTAAAGTTGTGGTCTTTCCTGTACCGTTTATCCCAACAAAAATTATTATAAGTGGCTTTTTTTCTAATTTCTTCTCCTTTGCCATACTGAAAATATCAATATCATGTCCTCCGCTGAGAACCTTATAGATTGCCTTTCTTAAAGCATCATTTACCTTCTCATAGGGGTTCTCGAATCTGCCGACCCTCTCTCCCATTAATTCCTTTTTTATGTCGTTTGCTATTAATTCTGCCACCTTTACTGATACATCGTTCTGTATAAGTGTCAGCTGTAAGTCCCATAAAACTTCATCTAATCTCTTCTCGCTTAACTCCTTTGTACTCAGTTTTTCAACTACTTTACCCAAACTAGTCTTTAATTTTTCGAACACTAATAATCCACCATAGATACATGATTAGTGAAATTTTTCAAAAATTAGTTTAAAAGTATTTTTAAAATAAAAATATTCAGCCTCTAATTTTAGCAACAAGAGTCTGCGCTTTTCTGTTTAACTCATTAATTTTGTTCGCTATCTCTTGCAATTGTTGCCCTGTAGCTTGCAGCGCGTTTTGAAGAGCCATGGATCTCTGATCTAGGCTGAGCTGCGCTCCCGTTATATCCTTATCCACAGCCACCTCTGCGCCGATGGTTGTTATCACTTTTTTCATATCAATTATCTTCGCCCTTACATAGACACCCGATCCTAAAGGCATAAGAACCTCGTTATCCTCAGTAACGTTTTTGAGTTCGTCTAGGGACTCTGTAGTTAAAGCTATTTCTTGCAATGAAGCATTTATCAAATCTATTCTCCTTTGCAAAATACGTGCCTGCTGCTCATAAGCATTCAATTCTGCAATAATTCTTTCCAAATTACGTTCATCTTCTGACATATATTCACGTCTCCAAATTTGAAAGGTATCTTATAGTTGGGTCACTGGCTTTGTTTGGGCTTATAACTGTTATTTCATCAAATTTAATGTGGTGCCTTTTTACTTTGTGGTTACTCCCGATCGTCGAGTATATAATCTCTTTTGCCTCTTCCTCGCTTAATGCTCTGATTTCTCTAACAAATTTAAATTCCTCATTTTTACCCTTAAACCTTCCTTTCACTCTGAATACCTTCACGCTCACAGAATCTTTAGACATATTCATCTCTCCAACTCTATTCAAGATTTAGGGTCTGTCCTATCTGAAACATTTCAGGACCCGTGGTTTCTTTACCCACTATAGCTCCTTTCGTGTTGGCTACTAGACCAACTTTTATATACGGGTTACCACAGTTAACTGTCCCTATACCTACAGGAGTTTTGAATTTATCGCTTAGCCACTCTAAAGTTTTATCATCTGTTAAAGGATGCGCCAAAATTCCACTATTAGTTGCAACTGCTATGGAACCAACTAAGGGCGAGCCAGCTATACTTCCACGGTAAACATCAACTTCCAAGTTTTTCTTTATAATCTTTATGGCTTCATCACTAAACCCAGGATGAACTAAGGCGGCGCTATCATTAACAAGAACAGTGTTACCCAAGGCATTTATCTTACCAGGAACCCTATCTATGTTAATATCCAATTGACGCCTAATAATTTCAATCTCCTCATCAGTTGTAAACTCTGGAACTATCAAACCCCTAGAATTTCCCGCAGCTAAAACCCCAATAATAAAACTCTCACCTATACTCGCCTCCACAACCTCCACATCTAGAGTTCTCTCAATAAGACTCTTGTTGGCCATCCTCCTAACTTTGGGTAAAATAACATAGCTTTCAGTGGCCAATATAAAAACGCCTATGTTAGAATCACCAAAAAAGCTACTTCTCACGATAACCAAATTAGGGTCTACCCCATTCATTCCTCAGCAGCAAGAGATACTTCAACTATTCCCTCCGAATCCTTAGAAGCCTTAACTCTAATCTTACGCGGAGGTTTTTCAATACCCCTCTCCCATATCTTTTCATTCACCTCTGGAAGAATCACAACATTATCTGACTTAAGATGTCTCACAATAAACCTTCTCAAAATTCTTACCGCTTTAGTAGCCCTGCGATTGGGGGGAACATATCTAGCAGTTTTAAGCGGAACAATGTAAATGCGTTCCTCAACGATTTTTTTCTCTACACCGGGAGGCACTTCTTCTTCAGACATACCATTCACCTCTGAAGGCGACTAGACCGCCAATGCCTACGCTTTGGATGAGTTCTAACCCTTCCCCTTGTCTTAACAATAATCCAAGCAGGAACCGCAACATTTTGTTTGCCCGCCTTTCCCAGCCTCAGCTTTTTTGGTAAGGGTTTATTTCTAGCCATTCAGAATTCTCTCCCTATCTATCTGTACTTTACTTTAATGTCCCTTCTTCTCTCCTGCAACTGCCTAAGAATATTTTTCAACTGCTCATCAGTTAGCGGTGAAGTAATTCTACCAGCCTGTGCCAACTGAATGAGCTGAAGCTCTATTTGATCAGCAAAATCTGGCTTCACAATTTTAAGATTAGTAAGTCTGCTCCTAGCTTCAGGCGTCAGTATCTGCCTCAAAACTGCCTGCTTCTGCGTTTCATATTCCCTTTGAGCTCTCTCCTGCCTTTGCGCCTCAGCTATCTGCTGCTGAAGTTGTAGCATCCTACGCCTTCTGATTTCCTCTATTTCTTCGTCCGACAAAGATGACACACCCTCAAATAAATATTTAAGTTGCTACCTTCTCTAATTTAACGTAGACTTTATGAGCCGCCCTATCCAAGAGCGATCTTCCTTCGCTACTAATCCTCCTACCTTTTCTCTCCACCCTTTCTATCAAGCCCGCCTTTTCAAGTTGTTGGAACGCTTTCCTTATGATTGAACCACTACCCTTCACAGAGCGGGCTAACGCCACCTTCCTTCTCTTCCTTCCACCATACACCGTTCTCAGCCTCGAAACCCCTACGGGGCCAGTTAGATACACTTTCCTAAGAATTGAAGCACACCGAATATACCACCAGTCCGGCCTTTCTGGCGCTTTTTCCTTATGCACCCCAGTCTTCCAGAATTGGGAACCTGGTGGAGGTGTCACCTCTGGATGATCGCTTTTAAGAATTTCCGCCACCTCTTGAATAAGTTCCCATGCAGGTACATCATATACTGTTGACATTCAAAATTCACCATTTTTCAGCTTGAGAACGGTAAAATATAACATCATCAGGTTATAAACATTTTTTCCGTAGATTATATAAATATGACGTATTATTAAGCATACTTGGCAAGCAACAAGGTACACCCTCTAGTTTCCAAAAGCTGAGACTTAGTCCTCTCCAAAATCTCCGAGGCAACCTCATCCATGCTATGCACAGCAAGCACACTCTTCAACACCCTAACCTTAACTACTTTTTCCCTGCTTAACAGCCTCTCAAGCTCCAAAATAAACTCCTCTGTCACACCCTTTTTACCCAAATGAATCATCGCTGCCCCGCTTCTCACTTTTTTAATCTTTTCACTCCTCATCCTCTTCATAATTTCATAACTCCTAAAGGTTATAACGCATATGATGCCCACAATTAAAACAAGTTACCACAATGTGAGACTGCCGCCTCACCCTCAACCTAACCCTACAGTTAACACCCGGCCAAAGAAAAGCCTTACAACCACGGCAAATACGCCACCGCCAAACCCTGGGAAGCCTCACCCTACTCCTCATACCTAACCTCCTGCATATCTCCACATAACGCTGCGCCCTCTCACTATCCTTCAAAAAGGCATCATTAGCCAAACACATCAAATACTCCATCCTCTCCCTCGCAATCTTCTCAATCTCCCTCCTTTCCCTTTTCCTTGCCGCCGGCATCTAAAAATCCCCAACCACTACATTACAAAACATACAGACCCATTAAAAACAACAAACCTCAAACAACAACCAATTTAAGCCTAAGATAATCAGTAACTAATAAGTCTCAAGAAGAAAAGGTCATAAAAACAAGTTTTAAACATTACGCTTCAAAACAAAAGGAGAGAAAAATGTTAACACTAATCCTAGCAGAATCCTCACTAGAAACAATACCTCCAGGAACCAATAAAAATGACACCACCAAAACCCCAAAAAAAGGTAAAAAAACACACCAAATACTAGACATCTCCCTACACAGCCAAATAGTACAGAAACTCCCCAATCGAGAAAAAAGGGGACGCCCAGACATTGTACACCTATCATTACTCGCAGCACTTGGAACACCCCTAAATAAACAAGGACTACTCCAAACATTCGTCCACACCATCCAAAACAACGTAATAACAGTAAACCCCCAAACCAGACTACCCAAAAACTACAACCGCTTCATAGGACTAATGCAACAACTCTACGGACTCGGAAAAGTACCCCCAAAAGGAACACCACTACTAACCCTAGAAAAAATGAACCTAGAAACCCTAATCAAAAAACTAAAACCATCCCAAACCATAATCTTCACTGAAAAAGGAAACCCCACAAAACCAAAAACAATCATGAACGAATGCGCACAACAAGAAAACCCAACAATAATAATAGGAGGCTTCCCACACGGAGAATTCTCCGCAAACACTCTAAAACTAGCCGACAAAAAAATCTCAATCTACCCCGAACCCCTAGATGCATGGATAGTAATCTCAAGAGTCCTATACTGCTACGAAGAAATAATCCTAAACAAAAAATAAACAAAAACAAAAAACGATATACACAAAGAAGAATATTTGAGTGCGGCCTCCGGGAGATTCGTGAAGGAACCAGGAGTTCCAAGTTTATTTCGAACCCGGGCCACCAGCTTCGCCATTCTACCCTAAGGGGTAGACTTGTGGCAGGCTGGAATCCTAGCCACTAGACTAAGGCCGCTTTAAGACTCATAAGTATGCGATTCGTACATGTACTTAAATTTTTCTAAATCGGAATTTATAAACCGACATTTTCGGGCTTGGAGTGATTAGAGGGGTTCTGCGTAGAGGATTCTTGAACGGACAAAATGTTTTATTTCCTGCTTAAGATGGCATAAGGCAACAATCC
>JAHAWU010000129.1 GCA_018383815.1 Candidatus Jordarchaeia archaeon
TAATAAAGAATATCAGTAAATCGTTGTATCGTTCCCCCAAGGCAACAAACAAGCGTGGAGGAAAAATAATTGAGTTATAACCCAGTAACAAAGGATATAATAACCGCTTTAAAAAGCATCGTCGGAAATGAATATGTAAACGACAGTGTCCCAATGCGCTATGCATACGTGTCAAAAGGAATCATGGGCCTTGAGTCCATACCCGCCGAAGTCATAGTAAGACCCAGATACGTAGAAGAAGTCAGAAAAATACTAGTACTAGCCAACGAGAACAAAATCCCAGTAACACCAGTAGCAGGAGGGCTAAGCGGAGGATTCGCCTCACCACTCATATCGCCCAGCGGAATACTACTAGACCTTTCAAGGATGGACAGAATTGTAGAAGTCGACACAGACTGCCGATACATGGTAGTGGAGCCAGGCGTTAGAAGCGGAACAGTATGGGCATACTTCAGAAAACACTACCCCGACTGGGCACCACCAGTACCTGATGGAGCCCCCCCAGCAGCAACAGTTTTGGGAGACGCCCTAGAAAGAGGATTTAGCATGGTCACAGGGAGATACGGACCACAGGCAGACATGGTTTTGGGAGCGGAAGTGGTGGTTCCAACTGGTGATGTCCTCTACACCGGAAGCTGGGCTCTGCCAGGAGCAAAACCCTTCTATAAATGGGGCTTGGGGCCAGATATTGGAGGACTATTTCTGGGAGCACAGGGAACCATGGGAGTGGTCACAAAAGCCGCAGTAAAAATCGTGCCTCACCCACACTTCAAGACAGTTGTAGCATATGGAATGGATAACCCGTATGATATGCAGGATGCCACCCTTGAAGTTTCCAAGTATGAAATGGGAATCGCTGATCACTGCGTCATGGTTCAAGGAGGAAACTGGCCTCTAGTCATGACGAGGTGGCCTGAGGATAAGGTTCCCAAGGATTACGAGTTCTACAAGAAGCTTGGAATTTCTGAGTGGTGGATGAACTTCGAGGTTTGGGCCCACAGCCAAGAGGAACTGGACTTCGTGTGTAAGCGCATCGATGAAATTATGAAGAGTTATGAGGCCAGGACCGGTCACAAGTTACCGCAGTGGAAGCTTCACCCGAAGCAGATTGCGAGTAGGTTGAAGAAGCCGAACAAGATTGCCATTCCCTATTCGCTTTGGAATGCAGGATTCTTATTCATCACTTGGTATACGCCCTGGAAGGATTGCGCCGAATTCGCGGAGATTTACAATGAGAAAATGGTGGAGTACGGTTTCCCGCCAGTGATGTGGATTGCAAGCATTGACCATTGCAGGCAGGCAATATGTATGCCTATTGTGTGCTTTGACGCTTCTAAGCCGGGTGATGTGGATAAGGTTCAGGAATTGAATCGTGAGACTACTGAGATTTTCTTGGATAAGGGTTGGGTTGAGTATAGGCCTGATCCTTACGTGCATGCTCCCATGATGTACAGTAGGGCGAAAACCTATCACGAGTATTTGAAGAAGATTCGGGCAATTTGGGATCCAAACTACATCATGCATCCTGGAAGACTTGCAATTCCTTAAAGGAGGTTAATGTGAAAAATGGAAAGACTACAAAAAATGAGAAAACAGATTTATCGATGTATTCACTGTGGTGCCTGCAGATTTGCCTATTCCGGTGAGCCTGACAAGGAAGGACTAGGTGAGCATGGTGGCGTCCTCTATGAGGGTATAGTTACGGGATGCCCCGCTGGGAATAAGTACAAGTGGGAAGGCTTCTATAACTCTGGCAAGATGTGGATGGCCAGAGCAGTTCTGGAAGGAGAACTTGAACCAAGCGAAGAAATGAGAGACATCATTTTCCAGTGTAGTACTTGTGGAAACTGTGCTGCGCAATGTGAGAACAAGATTCCCACAGTAGATGTTATAGAGGCTCTGAGAGCAGCTCTTGTGGAAAAGGGCGTGCCTTTGGGAGCCAAGTCTGCGGCCCTATCTAAAAACGTAAAAGAGAAGAACAATCCCTACAACGAACCTCATGCAGAGAGAACATCTTGGTTGAAGGGCGAAAAGAACCTCAAGTCCAAGACCGCTTACTTTGTGGGGTGCACTGCCTCTTACAGGATTAAGAATGTGGCTGAGGCCACAGAGCGCCTGTTCAGAAAAGTAGGGGTTCCCGTAGCGGTTTTAACGGACGAGGTGTGCTGCGGCTCCCCACTGTTCAGAACTGGGCAAATGAGTGAAGCGTTAAGGGTTATGAACCAAAACCTTGAAACGTTCAAAAAATACGAGACTGTAGTATTTAGCTGTGCAGGGTGCTATAGAACATTTAAAGTGGATTATCCAAAGTACAGTGGAAAACCACTACCTTTCAAAGCCGTGCATACCATGGAGTTCATTGCAGACTTGATGAAACAGGGGAAGCTTAAGATTAAGAAGGAGTTCAAGAAGATTGTGACTTGGCACGATCCCTGCCACCTTACGAGACACATTGCTGACGACATTGAGAAGAGGCGCTTAGAGGAGAGCAACAACTGGTTTATGGACAGCAGAGCTATTGAGAAGGAGAAGGAGGAGTGGTACGAACTCCCCAGATATGTGCTGAAACAGATTCCGGGCGTTGAGTTCAGAGAGATGTACAGAATAAAGGAGAACACTTGGTGCTGTGGTGCTGGGGGCGGTGTTAAAACTCAGTACCCCGAACTAGCCATGGATGCAGTGATTGAGAGAATTAAGGAAGCCGAAGCTACAGGCGCCCAAGCCATAATAACGTCTTGCCCGTTCTGCTTCCTGAACATTAGGGATGGTATCAAAGCTACGGGCAGCAAGCTGGAACTCTACGAGCTCATTGAGCTGTTGGACTCTTTGATTGACTGAAAAAGCACCCCTTCTTTTTCCACTTTATTTTTATTCTCATATGCCCTTTTTAATCTATAGCGGTGATTTTGTTGAGTGCGGAAAGGGCTATTGAGATGTTGGCAAGTAGGAATCGACAGGCACTTATGAATTTGCTTTTTAAAAGTAAGAGTTTGAGTTTTGATTCCTTATTGGAGCAGATGGGTTTTGGTCGGGATTTCGCCTCCAAGTTTAGGAAAAGGTACCTGGAGCCCCTTACAAGGGCTGGTCTTATTTTGAATGATAATGGTTATTTTTCCTTGACCCCGCTGGGCTTTCTGGTTGTGGATTTGTTTGGAGATATTGATTGCCTCAAATTGCATGGCAAGCTGCGCTACTTATTGGCTCTGGAAACTCCTAAAACCACCAGGCAGCTGATACGCTCTTTGAATGTGAGTAGGCGTACCTGCTGGTCTCAGCTGGAAAAGCTGAGGGAAATGAATCTGGTGAAGAGAGTTAAAATCCAGTACAAAATCAAAGATGATGTAGAATTTGATTTCGACAAATTGCCAGGTTACCTGAAAAAAATTGTCAAAATTATGGGTAAAAGCACGGTTTCCCCTGCTGAAGTTGCTCGAGCCACGGGGCAGAAGGAGAGTTCTAGTTATTCGCGAATGTCTGAGCTTATGAGACTGGGCATTATTCAATATGCGGGGCCCGAGCCTCCACCAAGCGACATTTTTCACATCTACCACAAACTCACCAGAAACGGTTACGAAGTTATGCAGAGAATAAAGTCCTTCGAGAATGTGTTATACTGCATGCTATGCATTACGGAGATTCTATCCCAGAATGGTAAAATGGACGAGCTGAAAATTTGGGAAGCATGCAGCAAAAAAATAGAGGGCATAAACAGTTTCGAAACCCGCAGGGCAATTAACGTTCTACGCCTGGCAAACGTGATTGAGGGAAACAAGCTGGAGGGATACTCCCTAACTAAAACAAACAATGCAAACTAAGTATATAACCCCCAACCCTTTCCCGGGAAAACCTAGGATATAGGTTTTTGTTCATGAGTAAACCTGGTTGAACATGACACTTATATGGCGATGTTTTGATTTTTCTTTTGCGGAGGCATGATTTTGACTAGAACCTACAAAGTTGTGGTTCTTCCCGGAGACGGAGTCGGTAGAGAAGTAGTTCCGGAAACCATTAAAGTTTTGCAGGCCGCTGGGGATGTTGCCAATGGTTTTAACTTTGAATTTATAGAATTTCCCTGCGGAGGCAAGTACTATAAGGAGACCGGTAAAGAGTGGCCTGAAGAGGCTTGGGAGGCTTGCAAAAAATCAGACGCCATCCTTTTTGGAGCCATAGGATGGCCTGGAGCTATTAAACCGGGGGGTGCCCTGGCAGGTATAGACATCTTGTTGGGTATGAGGTTCAGTTTAGACCTATATGCAAATTTGAGACCCGCCAAACTATATGAGGGAATAGATTCCCGTATTTTGGGAAAGAGTTCCAAGGATGTAAACTTTATAGTGGTTAGGGAGAACACTGAAGGACTCTATGTTCCCATCAGAGGCACTCTGGATAGGGGAGGAGTAGAGGAACTGGCTGTAGACGTAAGAGTGATTACCCGCAAGGGCGCAGAGCGCATTATTCGCCACGCATTCGATTTATGCATGAGACGTGGTGGAGCTCCGGCTGACGGTAAGAAGCGGGTGACCTGCGTGGATAAGAGTAATGTCCTGGAGGGATGCAGACTCTTCAGAAAAATTTACGACGAAATAGCTGAAAACTATAGGGAGATTGAAAGAGACTACGTGTATGTAGATGCCATGACCCAGTGGATGATTAGAGCACCCGAACACTACGATGTGGTTGTAACATCAAATTTTCAGGGAGACATATTATCTGATCTATCCTCAGTGTTGATTGGGGGAATGGGTATGGCTCCCAGTGCGAATGTTGGCGAGAAATACGGAATGTTTGAACCGGTTCACGGCAGCGCGCCTGACATCGCGGGTCAAAATAAGGCCAACCCCATGGGCTCTATTTTATCGGGCAAAATGATGCTTGAATGGCTGGCTCTAAAGCATAGGGATACCTCCTGCGAAAAGGCAGCCTCAATAATTGAGGACGCCGTCGCCCAAGTTCTCATTGAGGGGAAAAGGAGAACACCTGACTTATGCTATGGGAGGTATGCTGGTTTAACCCCCAGCACCACCTCGGAGGTGGGAGACGCCATAGTAGAAAAAATTGAGGCAAGCAGTTTCTAGAAGGCGATAGAAAACTAAAAAAGCAAACACAACTACATTACTCTGATGTTTGTTTGGGTTGTGTTGAGCTTACTTTTTGGAGGACTTGTTATGGGAATGACGATTTCGGAGAAGATTTTGGCTAGTCACTCCGGAAATAAGAAAGTGGAACCGGGAGACATTGTTAACGCTAGGATTGACCGCGTAATGGTACACGAGATGCTCGGAAATCAACCCTAAAGTTAGGAGGGTTTGACCGGACTGCGCATCGCTCAGATTTATGATGAGTTGGGCTTGGATCGTGTGTGGGACGCGGACAGGGTAGTGGCGCTTATAGATCACTGGATTCCGGCAGGAAAGGTTGACGAAGCCATTATCCACCAGAAGTGTAGGGAGTTTGTGGAGAAGTATAATATTAAGAACTGGTTGGGGATGCGTGAGGGAATCTGCCACGCGGTTTTTCCCCAGAAGGGCTTCGTGAAGCCCGGTGACCTCATTGTGGGCAGTGACTCCCACACCACAACTTACGGCGCCTTGGGAGCTTTTAGTACGGGAATTGGCTCAACAGACATGGCTATGGTTCTAGCCACTGGGAAGTTGTGGTTTAAGGTTCCAGCCACCATAAAGTTTGACATTTTGGGCAAGATTCCAAAGTTCATCATGGGCAAGGACATCATTCTCAGAATAATAGGCGACATCGGTGTGGAGGGAGCCACCTACAAAACCATGGAGTATGCTGGTGAAGCAGTAAAAGAATTAAGTATTGATGGGAGATTCACGTTGAGCAACATGGCCATAGAGGCGGGGGCCAAAGCGGGAATCATTGAACCAGACGAAAAGACTGTCGAGTGGGTAAAGTCTCGAACCAAAGAAGAATTCCAAGTGGTGCGAAATGATCCCGATGCCACATTTGAGGAAGTAATCAAAATGGATATTTCAAAGCTTGAGCCCCAAGTGGCCAAGCCGCCAAGCCCCGGAAACACAGTGTCCGTTTCAGAGGTGGAGGGAATAAAAATTGACCAGGCGTTTATAGGTTCATGCACTAATGGCAGAATGGAGGATATGAGAGCTGCGGCGAAAATTTTGAAAGGTAGGGTGATTCCCAAAGAGGTGAGATGCATAGTTATTCCAGCCTCCAAAGAAGTATACACCCAAGCGATGCATGAGGGATTGTTTGACATATTCCTTGAGGCGGGATGTGTTATCTGCAACCCACACTGTGGACCCTGTATAGGCGGGAGCTCTGGTGTTCTGGGACCGGGAGAAGTATGCATATCCTCATCGAACAGAAACTTCATTGGGAGAATGGGAAGCAAAGATAGCCAAGTGTACCTGGCATCCCCCTATACGGTCGCAGCATCAGCGGTTAAAGGAGAGATAACAGACCCCAGAAAAATTTGAGAATATCCTTTGGTAAGTGATAGTTTAACGTAATGGAGAGGAGAATCGTGAGCACAGTAATTAGGGGAAAGGTTTGGAAATTTGGAGACAATATTGATACCGACATCATTATTGCTGGGCCCTATCTCACCATAAGAGATGAGGACAAGATGGCGAGCCACGCCATGGAAATGGTGAACCCAGAATTTGCAAAAAAAGTTAAGCCGGGAGATGTCATAGTGGCGGGGAAAAACTTTGGATGCGGCTCCAGCAGGGAGGAGGCTCCCTACGTTCTAAAGAAACTCGGCGTAGCCGCCATAGTAGCAGACTTTTTCGCGAGAATATTTTACAGAAACGCAATAAACCTGGGACTACCACTATTGGAAGTTAAAGACGCCCATAAAATATTCCAAGAAGGAGACACTATAGAAATCGAACTCGAAAAGGGAATAGTCAGAAACACCAGAACAAACCAAGAACTCCAAGGAACAAAACTACCAGACTTCCTAATAGAAATCATCAAAGCAGGAGGAGCCATAGAAGCCCTAAAGAAAAAAATGAAAAGAGCCAAATAACCAAAAATAGGGGACTAACCAAAAAAGCTTCACAGGCCAGAAAACTATGAAGACACTAAGGAAAACCTGCTGTAGTTGACGAGAAAAAACAGGACTTTTTTAGATTGTTGATATTGAATGCCTTATGGTTACTGATTTCTGTTTTTTGGTTTGAATGAATCTGTTGCTTTTCGATATGCGAAAAGGTTATTATTTATACCAATTTTGTTGATAAGTATTTGTTAACTTCGCAATAAAAAAATAAGTTATATTAATTTTTTAGAACGATTATTGCATTTATCTTATTCATTAGTAAAGTTTATTAAGAAAAATATAAAAATAATGATCCATGTTGCAAATTCTAAAAAACGGGGTGAGCCAAGTTTGGAGAGAATTAACGCATCATATGAGCAAGTGGATTTTAACACCATTTTGGATATTGCTCTTTCGGGCATAAAAATAATTGAGGATAAGATATACGGTCCAGTTTACCCTCGCTTGGTAAAAAGGTATGCTATGCAGTTTCTCTGTAACAAACTTAATATAGAGGTGCCTGAAGGTTCGGAAGATTGGGATTGGCCTCGGATTAGTGAGTATATTGACAAGAATCTGGAAGCCTATCCTATGGGTTATACTGCCTTCTCATATGCTATGGCCAAGACAGAGGCTGTCCTACAGGGTAAAACAGGGGTTTCTAACCGTGTTTCAATAAACGAATTAATAAAAAGTATAAAAAATAGATTTAAAGAAATTCAGCAAGCTTCAGATTTTATAAGTTGTTTTAAACAAGCAATAGAAAAAGTGGTAGCCCTAAAGGTTATGCCACCAAACGCCTTCTACAAGATAGAGAACGAAAAGGTAATCAAGCTAGAAGTTAACGCCTGTGTTTACAAGGATATCTGTGAAGCGTTCATCAAAGAAAGTGTACGTAAATATGATGGTTCAACAGTATGCTCAGTAGGACGCATGATAACCACATACATTGAACTGGAATTAGGACCTAACTACGATTATAAACTTGAAAAGTTCGCAAGCCCCAATTGTGAAGTAACAATAATACAAATAGACTAAGGGTGAGAAGCGGTACAACCCCTCCAATCTACACCTTATTTCTACCATCATCTTGCGGTTTTCAAAGATACTAGGTCATTACCGCATTCACACTCATAATCTGCTCAACCGGCATCCCTCCTCCTAATTCTTGCTCGGTAGTGACAAAAATTATTGATGCTTACGCCTAGTTCTTTTAGTAAACCCATGCGGTTCGACTTCAGTTCAACTTCTCCTGTTAGAGTCTATTCAGCCTGGCCAAGCTTCTCTGCATAAAGGAGCGAGGCTTCAAAAGAGGGATTCCCGCAAGGATCTCAAAAGCCTCGATTGTGCGCGATTTCCGAGTCTAAATCCACGTTTATTTGAGGGCACGCCCCACCACTTCGGAGTCTCCTCTATTGGGTATTGTATTAAATCTATTGAATGCTGCTTAGTCCTGATTGGTGCAAACTGCTTGTGACCAAGGTTCTGTTCGCAGAAGTAAGGGATTTGGTTAGAACTTTTCATTTCTGGGAAGTCCTATTCAGTCTTGGGAAGAAGGGTACCGTCATTGACCAATACATGGTTCCTGCGCCACTATATTTTCCTCATATTCGGGGTAGAATTCCAGTCTCCTCCGTTTCGGTCTTGTGTGTCCCGATCATTTAGGGTTAGGAACCGAATAAAGGGCGCTCTGACCTTCAGGATCAAGAAGCCTTTGAAGCTAAGCTTCTCACTGCGATTTTCTTTCAGTAGCTTTTCCTGTTAGGTATTGTTGTAACCTCTCGATGGTAGATGATTCTGTGTGGAAGCGGGAATGGAACTGCTTGACTTATTAATTGATGAGTATCATCGTAAATGCTTTGAGGTATGAAGGTGAGTAGATATTTTTCTGACTATAAACCGCAAAAATTTTAAAAGTGGAAAGGATGATGATTGACGTTTAAAAAGGGATTGTACAGTTCAATTGTTATTGTAAGTTTTTAAAAGAGGGATAATTTATGGTAACTGTATCGCGTTCCTTGGAGGATCTTGTTGTAGAGCTGAAAAATGCTGTTGGGGAGCAGTTTGTTTCAGACTCCCCTGAGGATCTTATTCCTTATTTGAGGGATTCGTTTTCAGCCCTAGGAGAAAAGTTTTTCGGTAAACCTGCGATGCCTCTCGTGGTGGTTTTTCCGGGAAATACTGAAGAGATTCAGATGGTAATTAGAATTGCAAATAAGTTTAGGGTTCCAGTACTGCCAGTTACTTTCGGAACTAATATGGCTGGCCTCACTATCCCCACTGTGGAATCCTCTCTTATTCTTGATTTGAAGCGTTTGGATAGAATAATTGAGATAGATGAGGAGTCTATGACCGCTACTATTGAGCCTGCGGTTTCTTATGGTAGACTTGATTTTGAGGCTAGGAAGCATGGTCTTAAAACCGTTAGTAAAGTGGGAGGATATACCGGTGGTCTTGTGGGTAATTTTGTTAGTGCGAATATGCGTCCCTTTAATGCTAGGTATGGCTGGACGGATCCTGTGGTTTCCCTCGAGGTTGTTCTTCCAACTGGGGAGCTGCTCAGGACTAGTTCACAGGCGGTTCCCGGTTTCGAGAAGATTAATCCTTATGTGAGACTGTGTTTCGGGCCGGATTTTGTTGGGCTGTTTAGGGGAAGTCTGGGCTCCTTTGGTGTTATAACTAAGATGGTTGTTCGCCTATATCCGGTCGGTGAAAAAAGCGAGTTTCTCTGGTACGAGTTCGGTAGCTTAAAGAATCTGCTTAGTGCCATTAAGGAAACTCAGAGGAATGATATAGGTAACTCTGTAATGGGTTACAATGCTGCGGGCTTATACTCTATTGTTATGGATTACGGGGACAGAAAGGATCCTGAAAGGAGTGAACGAATGAAATCCTTGATACCTGACTCCTCTTGGTATCTTCTAATGGAAATTGAGGGAGCTGCTGAGAAGGTTGATGTTGAGAGGAAAATAGTGGATAGAATCTGTTTGGAGAGGAATGAAGGTAAGCTGGTGCGTTTCACCGACGAAAAGGTGGTGAGATATTTGCGGGACTATACTACCCACAGGGGTCAAGCGGTGATGCATCAGTGTAATGGAGGATTTTTTGGATTCTGGTGTTGCATGCCTCTGAGTAAGATCCTTCCCTTTATAGAAGAGGTTGGCCCTCAATTTGAAAAATTGGGGTTAAAGGATGTTATCTGTCCGGATGAACCCTTGGCTATAAGATATGCAATTATTCCATTTGACCGCGGTACAACAATGGTCTGTGGAATAAGCGTAGAGTACGACCCTCTAGATAAAGAACAGACCAAGAAACTTAGCGAAATGGTTCAACCACTTATAATCACCATGTTGAAGTATGGCGGAACAATTCCCCTAACGATGCAGCAGCTAACAGACATGTTATTAATGCCAAGCTACGCGGAGCTAATACGGGGCATAAAAAAGCTCCTAGACCCAAACAACATACTTGCTCCAAACAAACTATGTTAAAAAACAAGGAGGATGCGGAACAAATGAATGACTTCTTAAAAATTAAGGATAATTCTGATTTGGTAAACTTTATCGAAAGATGTGCCAAGTGTGCCTACTGTTTGGAGGACTCCCAGTCCAATGCTGTTCGAAAAATTGAATCGAGATGGGTGAGATCCACTCGTCTGGGGCTCATACGTGCATGTTTAACTCGGTTTTCGCAAATGGTTGTGGGGTAGACTGCGTAGGTGTGAGCCGTTGCCAACCCTGGATGTGGATGTTATACAACGCCATGAACCTACTGTCCACTT
>JAHAWU010000130.1 GCA_018383815.1 Candidatus Jordarchaeia archaeon
AATTTTTTATAATTTTAAACTGTTAATTTGAAAAATTTTCAACAACCTAATAAACCTACTTAAAAAAGTAAAATTATGCAACACAGCACTTTGTAATCATTAAGGGAGGTTACACGCGCCCCGAGTAAAATATAGGTTTAATGTCCTCTCTGATTGTAGGTTTAGACTTCAAAAACGAGAGGTATAGGAGATTTGGCACATACTTAAAAAGTTAGAGGGTGTTAATCACTTTTTTGATTCGCCGTACATGTCAGCTATTTTGTCGAATTGCCCCCCGTACTTTTTCATTATAACGTTTGCCCTGGTTAACACTACACCTATCCTTTGATCAGTAA
The DNA here is from genome assembly GCA_018383815.1 of Candidatus Jordarchaeia archaeon. Classification (GTDB taxonomy): domain Archaea; phylum Asgardarchaeota; class Jordiarchaeia; order Jordiarchaeales; family Jordiarchaeaceae; genus Jordiarchaeum. The sequence goes on from JAHAWU010000130.1 coordinate 336, forward strand.
AGATAGCCAAAACCATTTTCTCAGAAACACGTACAATCAAAAGGAACCTGTCCCCAATATTGACAGTTATGTTGGAGCCCACACCCAAGGCTGGGAGGCTTGGAATAAAAACGTTTAAACGCTCCCTAATATCCGGACTCATATCCGAGAAAACAACATTACCACCAATAGTGATTAGAGCAAGCCCTCTAGCGGTCACCGCTCCAAGAATTCTAAACTCATCTCTAATAATGCTAACAAGCTTAGTAACTTCACTTTCTCGCGACATAAATTCACCAAAAACAACTGTCTCATAATCTTCAAAAATTAATACTAAAATTCATAAAAGCTAATATTAAATATTATGCTTCGCACAGCAACACTAAACTCTTCCAGAGAAAAACCAGTAAAAGAAAAAATACCCCAAAGCGCCAAAACACCCGCACAAACGATTTCCCATACAACCAACTATATTCAAATCCTAAAAAACAGCAGAATACAAAACGCACCCAAAAAGCACAACCCCAAAACAACCCCCTATCCCCCTACAAGTTACCAAGATTTTTTCCATTCCACCCCAAAAAAGAAACAATTTAAGGCACCCACTCCAACCCAGAACCCAAAACAAAGAGAACGGAAAACACCCCACCAATTCACTAAACATAAACCAAAAAACAGCAAGAACAATTCCAAAGAAAAGAAACTAAAAGAGTGAGGCTATTTTTATACCCTCTTATTACCGTACAAGCAACAATTCAACAGAAAAAAATGAAAACAAAAGAAGCAATCAACGAGTCAAAATATGCACACAACTGACTGAGCCAGTATTATCACGCCCAACACCAATATTATGGGTTAAACCGACTTCTGCGCCGGCAATTTGGATTTTGCCTGCCTGACCTCTTAGCTGTTCAAAGATTTCTGCTATTTGGGCTACTCCTGTGGCGCCTATGGGGTGTCCTTTTGCTAGAAGTCCACCGCTGGGGTTCATGGGTTTTTCTCCGTCCAGTGCTGTTACTCCTTCCTGGATTAGTTTGTGTCCTTGGCCTTTTTCGCAGAAGCCTAGGTCTTCATAGTTGAGGATTTCTGTGACTGAGAAGCAGTCATGTATTTCTCCCACGTCTATGTCTTTGGGTTCGAGTCCCGCCATTTTGTAGGCTTGTCTGCTGGCTTCTTTGCTTGCTGGGAATCCTACTAGTGACTCGTCTTCTCCCAGCATCCAGCTGTCTACTGATAGGCCGCTTCCTGCGACGTAGACTGGGGTGTCGGTGTATTTTTTGGCTATTTCTGCTTTGCAGACTATTACTGCGGCGGCGCCGTCTGTTGTTGGGCAGCAGTCGAATAGTCCGAGGGGCCATGATATTATGGGTGCTTTCATTACTTGTTCTAGCGTCACTTCTTTTTTGAAGTGGGCGTGGGGATATAGTGCTCCGTTGTGTCTATTTTTTACGGATACTAGCGCGAAGTCTTCTTTTTTAGATCCGTAGAGGTGCATGTGGCGTGTGGCTCTTAGGGCGAAGAAGGAGGGCATGGTTCTCGCCCTTCTCATCCAGATGTCTTTTATTGCTGCTAGTTTTATTAGTCCTCCTTTCTCGTCATGCATTTTTTCGTATCCTATTACTAGTGCGGTGTCGTATATTCCTGCGGCTATGGCGAAGCATGCGTGGCGGAATGCGTCGTTGCCTGTGGCGCAGGCGTTTTCTACTCTTGATACTGGGATTTTGAATAGTCCTGTGGGGTGGGCTAGTGTTACTCCTGTGAATCTTCCTCTGAGTGTTCCGAGCCAGGCTGCTTGTATTTCTTGGGGTTGTATTCCGTTGTCTACGCTTTTTAGTGCTTTTAGGTAGGCTTCTTCCATCATCATGTCTGGGCTTTTGTCGTATAGTACTCCGAAATCTATTATTCCTGCTCCCACTACTGCGACTTTGTTTTTCATTTTGGTTCTTCTCCTTTTTTTACTGGTTTTACTTTGAAGGATTGTACATGGTATCCGTCTTCTTGGAATATTTCTCGGTAGTCTAGTTCTACTTCCATTCCGATTTTTATTTGGTCGGGTTTGCATTCTGATACCATGGCGTATATTCTTCCTCCGCCGTCCATTTCTACTATTGCTAGGGGTATTGGTGGTTCAAATTCTGCTGGTAGTGTATATGCTATGGTGTAGGTTAGTATTTTGCCTCTGGGTCCTAGTGTGATTGTTTCGAATTCTGAGGGGGCCTTTTTGCACTTGGGGCATACTTTTCTTTTTTCGGGGTAGCTTACGTATCCGCAGTTTTTGCATTTGTAGGCTTCCATCCTGTTATTTTGTCTATAATCTCTCCATAATGGGGGTGTTATCATATTAGTCATCTCCTAATTTTATTGTTCGGTTCGGAGTATTATTTTGTTCTGCCTGAGGTGGGTGAAGTAGTCTATGTATTCTTTGTTCTCCTTGAAACTTTTAACGGGAGTTGAGTTTTTACGCTTGTCATGTATTTTTTTGTTTACTTTAAAGCTGAGGGCTGCGCTGGAACCGGAGCCGTAGGAAATAGCTAGTATTCTTTGTCCTGGCTCCGCTTGGTCTAGAATTGCGGATAACCCTATGAGTATGGATGCTGAACCCGTGTCACCGAAATTTTCCAGGGTCATGCCGGCTTTGAGCTGTTCTGGTGTGAATCCCAATATTTTTGAGGCTTCGGATATCAGTCTGACCTCCTGTTGCTGGAGCACCACATGGTTGAAACTTTGCGCCGTATCCCCCAGTTTTTCGAAAAGTCCTCTCGCAGCCCTTACCACATGTTCAACATACCCATATTTTCTTATAAATCCCGTATCTCCGAATAGGGGGTATCTTGACTCAACATTTCTCCATTTATCGGCAAAGCCGGTTGTGTAGAAAAAGCTGTCCTCATACTCAGCTACTACATCATTGCAGCTTACTATGCAGGCAGCTGCTCCAGAACCAGCGGTATATTCAAAACTAGTTCCAGGCGCCCCTACGAGGATGTCGCTACCTACAACCATAATGTTTTCCAGTCTTTCTGATTTTATGGCGTCCAAACCCGCTTGTAGCGCGTCTGTACCTGCTCTGGTTGAAGCACCAAAATCTCTTGCTTCAGCATTTTCCGGCAGGCCTAGGGCATTTGCCAGGGGAGCGGCCAAAGATGCCTCAATGTAGGGGCTGGAGACTGTTCCCAAGTATAATGCGTTTATGTCGCTAGGTTTTATGTCTGCGTGTTTTATAGCATTTCTACATGCGTTGTAAGCCAGTGTCGACACGTTTTCATCAAAGTAGGCTACAGCCTTTTCTCCAGAAGGCTGTGAGCTCTCTTTCCAAGCAGTTGCTATTTCCTTCAGTTTTAATCGGTGTAAGGGAATATAAACTCCATATCCTCTTATTCCCAACAATGTTTTGTACCATCCCACTTTTTGTCATATTAGGTATCACAAGGATAACGGTTGACTGGTTTAAAAACGCTTCTACAATCTTTAAAAAAAGGAGGAAGAGCTTTTTTGGTGTAGGTTGTTTAGAGTGTTTTTTGTGCTGCTTCGGCCATTTCTTGTAGCACCGTTTTGGGATCCTTTGCTTTTACTACACCGGAGGCTAAGAGAACGCCTTTTGTGTTTAGTCTGATTGCTGCTGTTACATCTTTTCCGGTGCTTATTCCCGCCCCGCAAAGAGGAATAACTTGGGAGTTAACTTTTTGCATCAGTTCAACTGCTTTGGTTACTACTTCTGGTTTTGCCGTAGAGACAGAGATTCCTGTCCCTATGAGGTCTGGTGGTTCATATGCGCAAAAGTCCGGTGAAAGGGCACATATTGACGCGCTAACTTCAGGGTTGTTGGAGCAGGCTATGGTTTTGAGTTTTGCTTCCTTTGCTCTTCGTATGGTTTCATCAATATCTGCGAGTATGAGCCTGTGTTCGCTGTGGTTTATCAGAGTTCCAACAGCACCTGCTTCAGCTACTGCCTCTGGGAGAATATATCCGGTGTGTGAGCCGGGAGCATAGGGATCTATGTGTTGGGCGAAGACTGGAATATCCACCTGGTTTGCGATTAGCCTGATATCAGTGTGTTGGGGGGCAACTGCAATACATATTCCGGTATTATTGGATATTTCCTCCGCGGCTTTAGCGATTTTGAGCCCTTTCTCTCCGATGCTTTCAGTATAGGTTTTGAAATTTACAACGATGATGGGTAGAGTAATTTTCATCGATGTTTCCCTCCAAGAGTGTTGTTCTTATTCTGATAGTATCCACTTATAGTTTTTTTGGGTTCAGCACTCTATTGTTGTGTTTGCGGGAAAATGTTTTGCCACATTTTTGCCCCGCTCAACTCCTAGACTAGTGGCTACGGGGTCACATTTTGTCCTCAACAAGAAAAAAATATCCATGGTGTGTTTCACGTTATGGCCGGACATTGTTTCAAAGTAGCCCATTCCCTTGGCTATAACCAAATGGGAATTATTGTAGAAGTCTAGGAATAGTTTTGAACACTCATTTAGTATTAATCCTACGCTGTCTGTGCCTATGGTTATTACGCGGTCGGCTGCCTCCATCATGCCTACTGCTTTGGCGTCCTCAAGGGTGGCATCATTCAATACTGGTTTGTCCTTGACTGCCACCGTAACTTCTGCTCCCAGTTTTTTTAGCTCCCTTACAAGTAGGACATCTAAAGCTATTTCGCCAGCATTATCTGTCAAATACAAGACTCTTATTCCCGGTTTAATCTTTTCGAACAATGCGGTTATATCGTCGATGACTAGTTCCTCCTCCGCCCTCTCTATAAGTTTGGATATTTCTTCCAAGTTAAATTGGTGCCCTAAAACATCAAACTCTATTATGTTTCCAACTATAGCCGCAATGCAGGCGGTTCTAAACCTCTTATAGGCATCATTCTCTTTGTCAATGATTTTTTCGAGGTCGGAGCGTAGTTCTAATGCTATTTTGTTGGATTTTATCTTCTCCCTCTGGTAGGGGTCTGGGCAACCAGTTACTCTCTTTATTGTGCGATCTCTGTATGTGCCAGTGTAAGCTGGGACTAGGTGCATGGGGTGGTTCTGCTCATTTATTATTCTATTAATTACCTGTAATACTTCCTTCATTGCCTTTAACTGAACATCGGGGTCATTTGTTGAGTATTGTATTTCTCGGTAACCGCGAGTGAGAAGGCAAAGGATACAAACTGGCTTGATGTTCATTACCCATACCCCTTTAAACCTAAAAAAGTAAATAAATGAAAAAATTCTTAGGCTTAATTTCTCATTTGTATTCAATTGTGGTAGAAACTTACATTGTTTCTACTGGAAGCTTGTTTAGGACTTGGTTGCCCTCCTCCGTTATTAGTATGGTTTCTTCAATTCTTACCCCACCGAATTCGGGTATGTAAATCGCTGGTTCAAGATTTAGAATTAGCCCTTCCTTTATTTTCTCTGTATTGTTCAACGAAACTATGGGGGGCTCACGCTGCTCTAAACCTATTCCGTGCCCAAGGGGATGTATGAAGAATGGTTCATAGCCCTTTTCCTTTATTGCTCTTCTGGCAACCGCATCCAGTTGACCTAAGGGAACATCAGGTTTAGCGTATTGCAACGCGTTATTTAGAGCTTGTTTTACGGCTTCAAATATCTCTTTGTGCTTTTTGTGGGGGCTACCCGTAAATATGGTTCTTGTAACATTTGCGCAGTATTCATTATAAGAGGCGGATACATTTATGAGTACTAACTCATTTTCCTCAATCTTTTTGTTTCCCGCAGTTGCATAAGGGTAAGCGGATTTAGCTCCCGATACCACCACGCTCTCGGAGCTGGCTCTCTGGGAACCAGCCCTGCGTAGGGCGCTCTCCACCTCAACTGCAACTTGTATCTCTGTTGTTCCGGGGCTGATGATTTCTATTGCGGTTCTTAAACCCTTCTCGGCGATTTCTATAGCCTTTTGAACATTTTCTATTTCTGTAATGTCTTTATACATTCTCATTTCCCAGATATTCTTGGAGACATCTTTAAAGCCTACCTTAGGCAGTTTTTTCTTTAGACTCTCAAATGTGAAAACCGGGAGCTGGGAAAGTTCAATACCAATCACTTTCTCGCTGAGACCCTTTTCATCAATAATTGCGCCTATCGAATCAATAATGCTGTCCACCTTTTCGTTTTTATCATCTATCTTAAGAGGGAAGGGATAATAGCATCGGACATCATTAATCCATGAACTCTCAGCCGCCTTATCCAACTCTATGCGTGAAACAGTGAGCGTAACATCATTTTCCCCCGTAAATATGACTGCGCTTGGAATATCCCATGAATGACTACAAAACCCGGTGAGGTAGTAAATGTTTTTAGGATTCAACAATAATAGAGCATCCACCTCTTCACTCACAAGTATCCTCTTAGCCTTATCAAAACGAGTAGAGTAAACCCTCATGACTGTCACCGAAACACCGAAGTTTATTGTTAACCAACAGATAAACTGTAAACAACGTTCAAAAACCTTACGGCTAATACTCGAAAATTTTCACTAAAAATGCAGCCAACTAGTAAAAAATGTGAGTAAACACTTGCGAGTCAAAATAATGTTTTAATAAAAAAAGGTTTAAAATATTATACCACAAAAATTACCAAGTTAGATACGCCTGGAGTGAAATAAAAATAGGATAGAAAGGTCCAAGTTTATGGTTAAAGACTTTCTAATCGATTCTACATGTGCAGCTTAATTTTGATGGAGGGAACCCACATAGGCAAAACTGTGGTATTGACTGTGAAAATCTCCGAGGAATTATTGGAGGAATTGAATAGGAAGGTTGAGAGAGGTAAGCGGTCCGAATTTGTTAAGGAGGCAATAATGGAAAAACTGAGACAAAAACCCAATAGCGAAGAAGCGGATTTGAAGGAAGAAATAGAACAACTCAGATCCAGAATTATAAAACTGGAAAGAGTAATAAAAAGGGAAGAACCAAACGTCCACAACGAATTGTACAAAGAAGACCTAAAACAGCTCCTCAACTACATTTGTAACGATGAAACAGATAAGCTAATAATCAATCGCCTCGTAGAGTCTGGAGGCGTTACCACCAAAGAGCTAGAAGCAGTAACCAGCCTAAAGCGGAGACAAATCCTCAACAGAATTAAAGGCATAGCGAGTAGAACAGAGGAAAAGTTTGGGAAGAAACTTATTCAGTTTAAGCGCACAAAGGACAAGGGAAAGAGACAAGCCTGGTGGATTGAACCAAACTAAGCCCAAAGCAACCAAAATATCTAAAAACCACCAACCACGTCATACAATACTTGGAAACAAACCGAAAACGCGGGCCTGTAGTCTAGTGGATAGGGCGCCGGCCTCCGGAATCTCCAAAAAATGGAGTAAGCCGGATACCAAGGGTTCAAAAATGTATTCCCCCCGGACTATATTGAAACTCCCTTCAGGCCCGCCTTCCTCCAACATCCCCGGAGAATTTATAAAAACAGGATTGAATGTTTTCCGTCTTGAAAATTAACTAATGTTAATTAGGATGTTTAAAGTGGGTAGATTTTATGCTCACAGAAGTGATAGAAAAAATCGTTGATGCTACTTATGATAGCCTTGTATCAATGGGAGTTAAGGATATTCCCAAAAAAGAAATCACCTCAAGCATAAGTCAACCTCCAGATCCCAAACTGGGAAACCTTTCATCCACAATAGCCTTCCGAGTTTCAAAAAGCCTCAAAAGTAAACCCATAGAAACCGCCCAGCAGTTAGTGGAAAAACTAAAGGCAACAAAACTGCCCCTTATTGGAAAAATAGAAGCTGCACCCCCCGGCTACGTTAACTTTTACTTCGACGATTTAGAACTCACAAAAATAGTAATAAACAAAGTTTTTTCGGAGGGTGAAAACTACGGTAAATTGCAGTTGGGGAGGGGAGAAAAAGTCCTAGTTGAACACACTGCTGTCAACCCCACCAAACCACTACACATTGGCCACTTAAGAAACGCGGTCTTGGGGGATGTAGTTGCAAATCTATACAGGAACTGTGGGTGGAATGTTGAAGTTCAGAACTTCATCGATGATTTGGGAAGACAGGTCGGTGTATTGGTTTGGGCTTTTCTCAACAACATACACCTGCAAGTTCCAAGAGAGAAGGACACTAAACTAGACTTTTGGTATGGACTCATTTACGCAAAGGCCGCCCAGCTTTTAAAAGAAAAACCGGAACTGGAAAAGGAAGTAGACGAAGTAATGCGCAGCATGGAAATGGGGAATAACGAAATCGCTGATTTCAGCAGACACCTCTCAGAAATGTGCGTTGAATCAAACCTAGAAACAACAACCAGAGCAAACATAGGATATAACCTACTGGTTTGGGAGAGCGACATTGCCAGGTCCAAGATATGGGAGGAGACCCTCAAAAAACTAGAAAAATCCGAAAACTTCGTGTGGGAAACAGAAGGCGAATACAAAGGCTGCTTTGTGGCAAAGTTCAGCAGAATGGAAGAGTTTAAAGACAAGAAAAACCCCGACAAAGTGATAATACGCTCCACTGGGGTACCCACCTACATAGCCCACGACATAGCCTACCAACTATGGAAATTTGGAATACTAGAAACGAAAATGAAGTACCGCCCATGGAACACCCAGTTCAACAAACAAATACTGTGGACCACAGCCCCCACCCTAAGCAAAGACAGCGACGAATTTGCCAAGGCAAAAAAGGTAATCAACGTAATAGGATACGAGCAAGAATACCTGCAACAAGCCCTCAAATCCAGCATTAAACTCCTCGGCTACCATGAGGAGGCTGAAAACTCCATTCACCTCTCCTACAAACACGTAAAACTAGCCGGCGAAAGATTCTCGGGAAGAGAAGGAAACTGGGTAGGATACCACGCGGACGCAGTAATCAACCAAACATTAATCCGAGCATACCTCCAAGTGAGCAAAAACCTCCCAGACATTCCCGAACTTGAAAAAAGGGAACTAGCCGAAATAATAGCTGTAGGAGCAGTCAGATTCTGGCTAATAAAATTCAGCACCGAACAAACCATAATATTCGACTTCGACAAAGTAACAAACTTCGACGGAGAAACGGGACCCTACATACAATACGCGGTAGTCAGAGCCCGCAGCATACTAGAAAAAGCTGACAAAAAACCCACAACAAAAATAAAACCCGAAAAGCTAAGCGACGAAAAAGAAAAAACCCTAATACAACACATACTCCTATATCCACAAACAGTAAAAACAGCAACCGAACAACTAAAACCCCACCTACTAGCAGAATACACCTACCAACTCGCCCTCAAATTCAGCAAATTCTACGAATCCCAACCAGTTCTTACAGCACAAGATGAAGAAACAAAAAAGGCCCGCCTCGCCCTAGTCCACGCAACAAAACAAACACTAGAAAACGCCCTAAACATACTAGGAATACAAATACCCTCAAAAATGTAAACAACAAAAAACTCTTTCCACCCCCATAAACTTAAATATATGGCATCCACATGCAGACTTGCATTTTTCTAGCATTGCAAAGGGGGAAGATTGTGGCGGGGCCCACGGGATTTGAATTCGCGAATCCACCCGTAGTAAGGATGGGTTTCCCGCGATCACAGGCTCCGCAGGCGTACGCACCAGGAAAATTGTGGTTCTGCGCCCTTTCAGGTATCTGTATATCCTGACTAGGCCAGGGCCCCACCTTGTGCTAATCGTATTAGGAAGCTGAAATATATTAAACTTTGTGTAAAAAATGTGGGGTTTTTAAGATAACGCTGGGAAAATATGTTGATACTCCTTTATGAAACTAATCTTAGATTCGCTGGATGGAAGTATTGTTATGCTGCGAAGCCCGCTTGTGGAAAAATTGTTGGAGGATGTGGAGAGAAATAAGGGCAACTGGAATTCTAAGGGTGTGGCGATACTAGACATTAACAACACCATTATTGGTTTGAAGGGGGAAGTTCCAAAAGAGTACCTTGACTACTATACCAAGTTTCCCATATCAGAAATGCACGAGGGGGACAGCATACACAACAGAAACAGTTTCTTAATGAGGGTGACGGAAAAAACCGCTGTGGTGGTAGTACTGAGCGACGAGCATTTCGCGAGGCTGGCCGCAATAAACCTCCGGGGAAGAATCTCCGCACTCCACGACTTCTACCTATTAGACCTGGACGGCGGGGACAGAGAAAGGCTACTAAGAGGCAAAATCATAAAGGGACAAACCTCAATTCTGGACGGTGTGCTGGAAAAAATAAAAACTGGAGAAGTAGCAGCAGACATAGCAATAAACGAGTGGCTGAACACCCTCATAAACAAAATAAAAACCACTACCTAAAAACAAAAAAGGCGCAAACCAAAGCCAGTAGCATCAGACCTTTTCGATTCTCATTTTCCTCTTTTCAAAAAATTTTTGGGCGTAAAAAGTTTTTAGTGCACTTTGGGGATTGGAGTGTCAACTAACATTGATATGCGTGCCCTCAAAAACCCTCCCTGGAGCATATCCTCCACCACACAGCCCC
>JAHAWU010000131.1 GCA_018383815.1 Candidatus Jordarchaeia archaeon
AGCTCAACCTGGCAGAGCAGCTGGGCAGAATCATCAAACGGGAACTCAGCTATTGCTACTTCGAAAACGGCGTAGAGATTAAGGAGGTGTTGCAAAGGTACGACGGCACCCATTATCCCACGATAACAAAAAATATAGCAAAAATGTGTCAATAACTTTTCGAAATACTATATGCGCTTTTGTTTGTTGTTTGGCTTGTGAAGGGGGCGTTATAAGCCTTCCTTCTTTTCCAATTCCGAGACCTATTAGAGGGGTTAAGAAACACACTTCCACGTTCAAACACCCAAATATACTCCGTTGCATCGTGCCGTGTTATGTTTAGGAAATATTTATGTATTACAATGTATTCTTAATACTGGGTATGGTTATGACAGAAAAATCTATTGTGATTACTATGCGGCTTTCACGCAGAGACTTGGAGAAGATAGAAGCCGTGAGAGACCTGGAGAATGTTGATCGGACTACGCTGCTTAAGGATTTTATTGAGGATGGGCTGCGCCGGAGGGTCATCCAAATTTACAAAAACGGTAAGCTGACTGCTTCAAGAGCTTCTGAAATATTGAAGATACCCCTAAGAGAGTTCCTAGAGATGCTGGAAAGTGAAGGTGTCGCGGTGAATTGGAACTCGGAAACAGTCAAAGGGTACCTGAGAGAGAAATACAGGGAATAGCTCTGCTTCCAGTGGTATCCAATGCAGGGCCACTAATCATTCTAGCTCAAATGAGCAAGCTTCACCTTCTTAAGAAGCTTTTTGAATGTGTGTTAATCATCCCGGAAGTTAAAAGAGAAGTTGTCAATGAAGGAGTCAAACTCGGACACAGCGATGCTTTAATCGTGAAAAAGGTAATAGATGAGGGGTGGATTATAGTTAAGAGTGTAACTAAGGAGGGACTCTCAACCGCCAGGAGGATAGCTAAAGGTGAAAACATATCTAAATCAGATGCTGAAACACTTATGCTGGCGATAGAAAACAAGATGAGGAACATATTAGTTGATGAAAAGATTCTCTCAGACCTTGCAAAGATGCATGGGCTCATAGTTTGGAATACTTGGACAATTTTGCTGGAAGCTCTCCGTAGAGGTTTCATTGAAATTCATGATGTAGAATCTGCAATCAAAGACCTTGGTGAGCGGAGGCACAAGCTAAAGGCCAAACAAGCCGCTGAAATACTGGAAGCTGCAAAACGTATAGCCTCCACAAGACAGCAGGAAGACTAAATGCACGGTCTTTTAATGTAGCAAAATCAATTAAATTAGTATTCCGCAAACCTATATTTGAGATCGTCCATATAATTGCCCGCAAGCCAAGGATAAAGGCTAATACCAGTCTAATAGTTGCTCCCAAACTTTATGCGGAACAGAAATGTCTCCTATACCTATAATTATTCTCTCATTTACAAATCAAAAGAAGTAATATTAAAAAAAGGAGGGGTGTTTCATATTTCTGTGCTTCGAACATCTGTTAGCTTCGCTAGCTTCCTAATTTTTTGGATTTCCTCCACAGGGGTTCCACCTTCTGTATCCATTCATCGATTTTTTGGGGATTTTTGGGGTAGTTTTCGTAGAGCTTTCTAAGCTTTGAGGAGATTCTTTGAACAGCTACTAGTTTTCCAAGGCTTTCCCTTCTTAACCCACCTTTAATCACTCCCGTCAAAAGCTTTCCTAGGGTTTCCAATGTTTTTCCGAAGGACGATTTTACTTCGAAGTCTCTGTTTATCTGGCTGAAGTCTTCCCCGTTGAATATTACGTCTGCATCAAAAAGGTAGTTTACGTCGCTGCGGGTCAGAGTTGCTGCTGCGGGCAGCTGAGCCATAAGTGCTGCAAACTTGGCACCTTGATCCCTGAAATACCCTACATTATAGTCCCATAATGCTTCTTTTGATACGTTACCCTTCTCAAGCGCTTGCGTAGCTATTTCCGAGGCAATCTTGCAGCCTGTAAATCCCGAGGACACACCTTCACCGGAGAAGGGTTTTGTGGTGAAGGCAGCGTCTCCCACAACCATGAATCCGTTTGTTACCAGGGAGTAGGGTGGTCTTCGGAAGGGTGTCCATCCCTGGCAGGTTTTGACGAGCTTGTGTTTTTGTTGGAAGCGCTCCTTCTTGAACTCTTCCAAAACTTTTCTGGAATTCTCGAAGGAAATGGGTTGGCCCACTCCAAGGATGGCTCCTTCACCATAGCTGGGATTGAAGAAGGTCTTGTGGAAGGGATAAAAGTTCAATCCTTTAGGAAAGGGTTCTTCTATTTCATCCCAATATTCCAGAATAACGTGAAGCGTGTCCTCAGGCTTTATAGAATCTGTTTCTATGCCCATCTTATCAGGTAGGGAGGTTCTCACAACGCTTCTGATTCCTGAAGCATCAACGGTTACGGGTGCGAGGATATCAAGTGATTCACCGTTTCGCTTCACCCTTACACCATTGAGGGTTTCTTTCTTGATGACTGGTGCCACATATTTGGTTTTATCTAGTATTTTTGCTCCCGCATCTGTGGCGTATCCGTTTAGCCTTGAGGTGAATAGGGGCAGACGCATGACGCAGAAAGTGTAGTTGACGACCTTGTAGTTGTCTCCATCAGGTGGCCACATTTTTCCGTCCTCATATTTTCCCACGAGTTCCTCTCCCTTGGGTGGGGGTATGCCAAACTGCTTGAATCTTATTTCGTCAAAGTGAAATATGTCTATGTGTTCTCCAAGAGTTCCCAGCTTTTTCTCCTCCACAACAACAACATTGAAACCCTTCTCAGCCATTCTCCAAGCAAAGTAACTCCCAGCAGTAGCAGCCCCAACCACAACCACATCGGCGTGAACCTCACTCAAACATTCCACCACCCAAAAAAAGAGTAATATAACATTATAACCTAAAAATGAATCTCAAATGTCACATATTATTAAACTAGGATATTTTTACACTCCCAAATATATCTTTTCTTTCTCTGTTTTGTTGTCGCTCTGTCTGTTGCTGTGCACGCTAGCGAAGGAGCTTCCTAAATGAGTTTAGTGGCAAAGATAAGTGGGTATTGATAGGATTATTTTAACATATCTGTGCTACGATATGTAGTATGGAGGCCTTGTGTTGAAGGTTAAAGTTACTAGAAAATTTCAGGTCACTATTCCCCCCAGAGATTCCAAAAAAGTAGATGTGAAGGTTGGAGACCAATTGATGGTTAGGGAAGAGGAGGATAAAATTGTTTTTACCAAGGTCCCCTCCCTCAAGGAACCTGCTGAGGCTTGGGAGCATATAGAAAGCACAGAGGACTTTATGGAAGGTACCAGACGGGCTGGAAAACATGGAAATTATAATAATTCTTGAGGGGGATGTTATTATTGATTATCTTTAAGCGAACGCCGACAACAAACTGTCAAAATATTCAGGGATAGATGAGCGACGATACGGGTTTATTCAAACCTTCGTGGCTTACTTTTTCTGCACTCTGCTTCTATACATGTCAAGAAACGCCTACTATACGGATATTCTCCCTCAAATATCTGGCAGAGAAAAGCGTCACAGCTTTTTGAACAAAAGGCTATTTTCTTTTTTTACCGCACAATCAAGAACAGGAAACAGAGCATTTATGCTTTTAAGAAACTTTACCTTCTTTGAAGCGCTAGGATCACTACCCGGCATACAGCCCGAACAGAGGTTTCCCCCTAAGCCGCAGGCATCACAGCATATACCACATGATCCAACTTGCATTTTATTCATCTCCCCTCAATTTTTATGGGTTAGGATTTACAAAACCTTGGGATTTGGCAACTTTTTGGGAAAAGTATTAAAAATTGTTGAGTGGCTTAATGGAAATCCCTCAATCCATATTAACCGCAGCTTTAACCTAGATGTGGAAGCTGCAAAAGGCAAAATGCAATACGGCTTAGCCTTAACCGACTGCTACCTGTTAGCGCTATCAAAAATTAGAGACGGTACAGCTATATTCAGGAAGAGAGAAAAAGAGATAACTCCCGATTTAGAAAGGGATTTCAAAATTCTATTCTTGGAAGATTATGTGTAGTTAGTCTGTACTTGCAAAAGAGTTGAATTTGTTTTCCTAAACTTTTTTCCCATTTTTATCCTTTTATCCTGGAGGGGAAGGAGCCTTCCACGCTGCTTTTACTGGGGAGTGAAAGCAGACTAAATTAGCATTATGGCCGTATGACTTTTTTTGAAGAAAAAAATATATTTCGTATATGTTCTATATAGAATTACAGCTTGGGAGGATTTGAAAGATGTCTATACGCTATTGGAATAAGGAAATTGAAACTATGCCCATGGAAGATCTAAGGCATCTAAGAGATAAAAAGATTCAACATATCATTAAACTATGCTATGATAAGGTTCCCTTCTACAGGGAGCACATGGACAAGTCGAAATTGAAGCCGAGCGACATTAAAAACTATGACGACCTCCAAAAAATTCCCATGTGGGGCAAACCGGAACTCAGAAAAGGGCAAGCGCAAAAGCCACCCTACGGACCATTTATTTCTGAGGGAACAATTATTGCGGAAGTTGCGGGAAGCACCGGCACCACAGGTAAACCCACATACCAAATTTGGAGTCACGAAGACATGGATAGGGCTGTCGACATTCTGGCAAGGGACTGTGTAATGGGAGGTATGAAACCAGGAGATGTAGCTTACCAGTGTTACCCTATGGGCTTTGCCCGCGGCTACCACTGGGGCCTCATAGCTTGCAGAGCCTGCGAGAAGGTTGGCGCTGGATTCGTTGCTGCCGGGGTAGGTATCGATATCAATGATAGGATTGACTTCATTATCGAGACAAAGCCCAACTGTTACATCGGTCCGGTTCGCTTGGCCTTAACCTACGGTAAGCTACTACAAGACAAGGGAGTGGAATCCCCATTTGAAAAATTAACTGTCGCAGGAGATCTCGGCCCCATAGAAGTTCCCAAAATGAGGGAGCGATTCAAAGCGGTTCACCCCAAGGGAGAAGTCTTCACACTCTACGCTGGCACTGAAACAAGCACTGTTAGTGTTTTTGAATGCACCGAACATGTAGGTCACCATGTGTGGTTTGATTCGCTAGCCTTAGAACTCGTGGATCCAAGCACCGGGGAGAGAGTTTCACCTGAGGAGAGAGGCGAAGCAATAATCAACAATCTTATCCTGGAGGGTATGCCCGTAGTTAGGTACAGTATGGGTGACATTTTGGACTCATACGATGATAACCCAGAGGTTTGTGGCTGCGGCCGAACCCACGGTAGACTCAGGGGAGGCATGGCGGGAAGAACAAAAGACATTGTAAATGTGGCAGGAGTAGAAATACTCCCCAAAGACGTGGAGAACGCTGTACTATCAATTAAGGAGCTTTCAGGAAACTACCAGTACGTGGTGGTAACAGGTAAAGAAATAGAGGCTCTGAGAATCAAAGCCGAACTCATCGCAGGTGTAGAACCCAGCAGTGAACTAGAAAAAAGAATATCAAACGAGCTGGAAAAATCGCTAGGCGTCCCCGTAATAGTTAAACTCGCAAAACATGGAGAAATACCGCCACCACTATTCAAAATGGAAAGAATCATAGACCTAGAAAAATTCTAAGAAAAATCCCCAAACGCCCACACTTTCCCTTTTTCTTTTTTAGTGGTTTGCGTAAAGCTTTATACTGAGTTTCGATAAATTCAAGCTTAATCCACCATTGCTTCATTTTTCTCAAATGGTGTGGAGGTATATGTGAAATGCCCAAAGTGGCGGTTGTGGGTACAGGTCAAACTGAGCACGGTAAAAGGTTGGATGTGAGTTTTCCGGAGTTGGTTTACACTGCAGTTAGGAGGGCTTTGGATGATGCTGGCCTGACTATAGATGAAATTGATGCTGTGGTTACTGGGTCTATGCCTGCGCCCATGGAGGGAGTTAATGCTCCCCATTTATATTGGGGGTGTGACTCGACGGGGGCGTCTATGAAGCCTTTGATGAGGGTGGCTACCTGTGGTTCAACTGGTATTTCTGTAGCTCACTCTGCATTTTATCATGTGGCTTCTGGAATGTTTGATGTGGTTTTGGCTGTGGGTGCAGAGAAGCAGTATGAGGGTGAGCCTCAGGGCACTATGCGCACAATTAGAGACGCATTCTTCCTGGCACCATTCTCTGCTGGGGCTCCGGGAACATTCGCCATTCAATCTAATGAGTATATGCACCGCTACGGAAAGTCTGAGGAGGAGGTACGCTTGGCAGCGGCGGAACTGTCGGTTAGAAACCATACGGATGCTCTGGACAATCCCTATGCTCACATAAAAATAAAAATAAACGTTGAAGATGTGTTAAAGTCTCGAATCATTTGTTATCCTGTCAGGCTTCTAGACGTTTGTCCCTCATCTGATGGCGCCTGCGCTGTTATTTTTGCCTCCCAGGATAAGGCTAGAAAAATTACTGATACCCCTGCTTGGGTTAAGGGATTAGGCTATTGTGGTGAGGAGTACTGGCTTGCAGACGGGGACAAGGTGGTTTGGCAATCGGCAATAACCGCCGCAAGAACCGCCTACAAGCTTGCAGGCATCAAAAATCCCCGAAAAGAAATAGATGTCGCCGAAGTCTACAACCCATTCACGTTTCAGGAACTGCTCTTCTATGAATGTTTTGGCTTCTGCGGAAGGGGTGAAGCAGTAAACCTGGTTAAAGAAGGTGTGGTTATGAGAAGTGGAGAACTTCCCTGCGATCCCTCGGGTGGAGTTCTGTGCACCAATCCTATAGGAGCCACCGCCCTGGTACGAGTTGCAGAAGCCGCAATGCAGGTTACGGGAAAAGCAGGCAAACACCAAATACCCGATGCAGAAACAGCTCTAGCTCACGGAATGGGAGGACCGGAACAGCTAAATGGAGTTATGATTCTCGGAAGATGATTTTACCCCAGAAATCAAAGCAAACTGGGAAAGTGGCTTAAACTGGAACCATTTTAGAAGGTTGCAAATCTTCTAATAGCTACTGGCTCTAAAAAACTGGAATTGGTTGAGGGGGAGCGGTTAAGTGTGGAGGCGTTGCAAATCTTCTAATAGCTACTGGCTCTAAAAAACCCAAAATGTCCAAAAAGCGGCACTAGCCCTTTGACATGCTGCATAGCAGATTGGAGAAGCCCCCTAACGCTGGGAAAATTGGGAAAACAGGAAGGCCAGAGGACCCTATAACAATTGTTGTAATATTCTGCCACCCAACGGCTAGAGAGACTTGTCTATTCTACACTTAGTATTGAACCTCCCCACTTAGGGGAGATTCAAGGCTGCGCGGTTTGTTACTTTGTTTGGAAGGGCTTCATATTTCATATTCATACTTTACATCGCCAAGGAGATAGACGAGTGCTGCTATTCCAAGGAGTATAATAACTATGTCGAAGATTATGATTGTGTATAGAAACAGAGCGATGGGTGCAACTATGAGAAGTATTGAGGAGACTAGTGCCGTATAGTATCCCCACCTAGCCATACTCAGGATGCCTATTCCATCAACCAGAAGCAGAACACTAATAATTGCCCCAGCAACCAGAGACAAATAGCTACTAGGAAACATGAAGGGAAAAATGCTTAGTATACTCGTGAAGCGGAGCATCACTTGTACGTACAACATATAGAAGAAATTGAGGCATGCAAAGACTAGCATTAATATGCCTAAAATTGTTACCCCCGACGGCCTATAAGACAACTCCATTCCTCCTACTTCTTAATTAATTGTTATGTTATTCCTTTTTTATTTTAAAAGGTTATGGAAATCTCCCTGCGGAATGCTTGGATTCACTGTGAGCCTCTGCCTACCGTTTTCTGACAATTTCCACCTTTTTGTCCCAGGAGCTTCCATACACTCCCAATTTGAGGCTGACCCTGATTTTTTGGATTTTTATCTATGGCTAATGATGTTCAGGCTATATATGTATGTGCACTTTTTGCTTCAACGCGGGTTTTGGAAGGATGAGGGTATTTATATGTTCATATTTATTGTACTATTCTGAAAATTCTGATTTTACAGTAAATTTTAAATATACTGGGAACAATACTGTTTTGAGGCGGTAAAAATGGTTCAAACCCCAAACACTTCATACTATAGGGAAAAAGAATGTGGGGCTGGCTGCTGTAAGGTTGAAGCAATCATAAGCATAGATGAAAGAGGGCAGATGATTCTTCCCAAGGAAATCAGAGACAAGGCCAAAATCAAGCCCCAAGATAAATTAGTCGTGGTGAGTTTTGAGAGGGGAGATGATGTTTGCTGTATTGGCTTAATAAAAGTTGAAAATCTAACGGAAATGGTGAAGGATATGCTTGGACCGGTAATGAAGGAGGTACTGAAAATAAATCAGGAAACGTAACCAATTAAGAGAAAGGTGGTTGAAATGAGTGAAGATATGAAAGACGAAATAAAGAGGATAGTTAGAGAAGGCTATGCTAAGATAGTTCAGGAGAGGAGTTCCTGCTGTGCTCCTGCGGCGAGTTCCTGCTGTGGAGGTGGTGATTTAACCCGAGAGGTTAGTAGATTTTTGGGTTACACGGATGAGGAGCTCAAAATGGTTCCTGAAGGCGCAAATTTGGGCCTCGGTTGTGGCAATCCTGTTGCCCTAGCTTCTCTTAAAGAAGGGGAGACGGTTCTCGACTTGGGTGCTGGTGCTGGTTTTGACTGTTTCCTCGCAGCCCACAGAGTTGGCATGAAGGGAAAAGTTATTGGTGTAGATATGACGCCCCAGATGGTGGAAAAAGCAAGAGAAAACGCAAGAAAAGCAAACTACAGGAATGTGGAGTTCCGTCTGGGCGAAATAGAGAATCTACCCGTAGCCGATAATTCAGTAGATGTAATAATTTCCAACTGTGTGATAAACCTCTCGCCGGACAAGGAAAGGGTTTTTAGGGAAGCCTTCAGAGTACTCAAACCCGGGGGGCGAATCATTATTTCCGACATGGTGCTGCTGAGGGAACTACCAGAAACAGTAAGAAACAACGTAAACGCTTATATTGGCTGTGTATCAGGCGCTGAGTTGAAGGACAAATACCTGGAAATTATGAAAAACGCCGGATTTCAAGACATAAAAATCTTGGGCGAAACCACCATCCCCCTTGAAATAGTTCTCTACCCCGCTGAGGATCTAAAATTGCCGCCGGAAATTTTGAAAGAGTTCGGAGACACAGTTGTTAGTTTAAAAGTTCAGGCAACTAAACCAGCATAAAAAAAGCACCATAACAAAACAAGACAGACAAGTAAAGGGTTAAAGCTTCCCTCTCTACCAATTTTTTAAGCGTGTAGAATTTTTTGATTCTAAGTACAAATAGTGCGCGGTGCCAAAGCCTGCTCTCTTCAAATTTTTGACAGGTATAATTTCTGTGAATAAAAGGGGGTAATAAAAAGTTTTTAGTGCATTTTAGAGATGAGTATCAACAAACCTTGCTACGGCACTCTTATGTAGATAAAAATTTGGTGGAGTCTTATTCTCAATGGCGTTTATCAAATTAACATAAAGTTTAAGGCATAATGGTACATATGGTACATGTGGTACCTATGACAATTTTAAAGATTAACCTTCCTGCGAGGATAAACGAGGCCTTTAGGTGGATAGTGTCGAGGCGGCGTGGTGTCCAGAAAGGTGTTCTAAGAAATGCTACACTCACAGCAATATCTAGATACATAGGATCAGACCCCGAAATTGTACTAGTAGCTTCTAAATCCTTCTTTTCAATTGAAGTGTCCGAGCAGCTCGCTCCTAAGGTTTTAAACATCCTACTCCCTAACCGTGAAATTATCTTCAGTGTCCACTTGAATTTGAAGGAGATAGAGGAAAAACTGGGAAGAGTAAAGGCAACTTACATGGATCAGGGTTATACAGTTTTCAGGTGGAGACCCGCCGAAATCAAGTTACTTTCTGCCCTGAAAAGTTTCAGAGCAGAGTGGGGTGAAAGGGAGCTAGTCTTCGAGGAGGGATGCGTCTCGCTCACAACAGAAAGCCTGGAGGAGTCCCTCAGAATAGCAGAAAAAGTGGCGGAGACCGTCGGACTACAGATGCCTCAGACACCCGTACCCCGACAATTGGAAATATACAAGTGGAGAGACATAGAGGGTCAGGAGGTAATCATTAAGTGACAAAACCATTTGTGAAAGACGCTGTTGGCCACTTCAGAAATCTTTTAATACACTCAACCAGAGAGTATGAACCCTCACCCGAACATGTATTGAAAAGACTTCTAAGACCTTTATGCCAAGACTTAAATTACATTATTGAAAAGGGTTCACAACAGTAGAAAGATTTAATACTAAATAATACCATATATGGGCATGTGATACTATGAAACTCGCTGACTGGGCCAGGAAACACGGCATAGGCTACAAGACGGCCTACCGCCTCTACCGATCCGGCAAATTCCCACGACCCACAGAACAACTACCCACCGGAACAATACTCGTCCACGAAACACCCACCACAACCAAAAACACCGCCCTCTACGCCCGAGTTTCATCCGCCGACCAGAAATCGGACCTGGAGCGGCAGATGCAACGCCTACGCGACTACGCCGCCGCCCACGGCCTGAACGTAGTCCGGGAAGTCCAAGAAATTGGATCCGGGGTAAATGGACACCGCAAAAAGTTGTTACAACTCCTTGCCGATCCATCCATCTCCACCATAGTTGTCGAACACCAGGATCGTCTGGCTCGGTTCGGGGCGGAGTTCATTTCCGCCGCCCTGACAGC
>JAHAWU010000016.1 GCA_018383815.1 Candidatus Jordarchaeia archaeon
CCCAGCGGGTATGGGGTAGGTTTAGGCTTGTTCCCAGAGGTCGGGTTATTATGAGGGCGGTTAGTAAAGCATAAATGGGTAGAGCGAGAATAAACAACTGGAGTAGTTCTTCGTTCATTTTTTTTCACTCATTAGTTACTTGTAGCGAAGGACTACTCCAATCTTTCGGTTCAAACCTGCACTAAAAACTTTTTACGCCCGTTTATTTTTATCATAATCTTAAGAAGATCTACCAATACCATCACTAATTAAAGTGAAAATATGCAAGAGTGTAAGATGACCAAAAGGTTTTAAAATTAGTTAAAAGCATAATAGCACAGAGCAAAAGTATAGCTTAGATTATCATTTGGTAAGAGAAGTAGAGTAGCATTAAACAATTAAATAAAACTTAGATTCTCTTATTCAAAAAATCGGGGAGGTTGGACACCATAATAGAAGAAGCTAAAAGGAAATCAGAATTGAAGAATACTACAAGTGGGGCATTGGACATTTCTTCAGGTGGCAATAATATAACTAAGTATGACTTAATTAGCACGGGCATACCGAAATTGGATGGACGTCTGGGCGGAGGAATTTTAAGTAACTCTATAGTGTTAATACTTCACCAGATCAATTTCAGATACTGGGAGTTTATAAACTTGAACATGCCCTTCTTAGGCAAGAAGGACTTCTATGTCGTTATTGTAGACTATGTCAGGCCAGTTGACGATTTCCTGTACATGGCGACGACCTCATGGCGTAAGGGAGAAGAGGCTCAAAACAGTAAGGAGCTTATCAGTTTTGATAGGATAAGGATTATCGACTGTTTTTCCAGCCAACCCCTAAGTGAAGGTTTAAGCTTACGGGATAAGATTTATACTCTGGATGAACCCTTTGATACTGACAGGTTGCTTTCCCTTATGAGGAGTGTCAGAGAAAATTTGCCTTCAAGCTCATGGGCTGTTTGGATATTTGGAACCTTAACCGATCTTTCTATGGGAGTACCCGAGGAGGAAGTTGCAAGATTTTATAGAAGGGCCGTACGTTTCCATAAACAGTATGGGGATCTGGCTTTCTACATGTTGAATATGGATGCCCACGAAACCAAGTTTAGAGCCATATTATCCCAGCTTAGCGATGTAGTAATTCACTTCAAAGTGGAGGAAACTGGAGAAAAATTAAGAAGCTATATGCAGGTCATAAAGGCTCCATTTCCATTTGATACCACAAAACTTTATTACGATATAGAAAGTGACGGTAACATAATCTATTACTAGGCGGGTATGCAGCCTTCTACTCTTTACAACTACCAACAATTTTGAAAAGAGAGGTCCGAAGCGCTGCACCCCTTATGCATCTCTCTTCGAGAAGTTATTTTAGGGGCAACACTAAATGGTTTTGGCGGATGATCTTTTCCTCTTTTTCTAGCTTGATGAGGTGGCTTTCTAATATTTGGACTCCGGGGAAAAACTGTTGGTTGGGGCTCGGGAACATTTTTTCAACTAATTCTCTAAATTGTCTGGGGCCGGTTTCAAGTTCTTTTAGGATGAGATTTTCTCTCTCGTAGATTTTTCCTCTAATTCGCCCTATGGCTTTTTCTTTTTCGGTTATTATTTCACCGTGGGAGGGATAAATTTTCTGCAGGTCGCACTTTTCAATTTTTTCCAAGCTGGAAAGGTATCCTAGGACTCCCCCCGAGCTTGGCGAGTACCAGGCCACCACATCACCCACCACGTCTCCCGAGTAGCAGATTTTCTCTTCTCTGTCCACAAGTGAGATGTGACCCGGTGAATGTCCTGGAGTGTGTAGAACCTCAAACAGGTAGTCGCCCATTTGGATTTTGTCACCCTCCTTAACGGTTTTATCTGGTTCAGCGCTGGCCATAGGACAATTTGATATTTTTTCGAAAAGGGTTAAAAGGTCTAGACCAGAGTCTTTGAATCCCAACTCGGGAAAATATTCCTTGCCCATTAGAACATTGAAGGAATCAGTTAGGAGGTGGGGGTTGCGGGCTGAGGGGGCATCTATTTCGGATATGATTACCAGGGGTTGACTTATTTTAAGAAAGGTGGAAATTCCCCCCATATGGTCGGGGTGAGCGTGAGATAAAACTATTGTGTGCACCTTTTCTGGCGGTAGTCCCATTGAACGCATTTTGCTGACCAGCCTCTGGGAAAACTCTTTACCTCCACATCCCGCTTCAACCATTATGAGTCCATCACTGTCCCTAATGATCAGAACATTTGAGGAGGAGGGCCATAAAGGTCTCTCACCCTTTATCATCACCAAGTTTTCCAAGGGAGTCTTCACCACCACTCAAATACGAAAAGCCTCTGAGAAAGTAACTCTCTTATTTTAAAAAAGTTTCTTTTCATTTTTAAATCAAATCAATTTTTTCATCAAAAATGCAAACACAAGAACGTTAGAGCACTAATTTTTACAAGTTGAAAAGGCCCTGCTCGTTAAAAAGTGGGAAAAAAGAATTTTGGGAAGGTTGATATAAATTAGTGAAAAGGGATGCGTGGTTGAGTGTGGCCAGCTAGGACTTTTGAAAACCTTTATGGCGGATGTCCTGTTGCGGAATGTTTTGGGAATCTTTGCGTGGAATTGTTATTGGAAGTTTTTCTTTTTGGTTTTGAGCGAGTTTTTGTGGTTGGGGTTGCTGTTTTAGTTTTTTGTGTATGGTTTTGTTTAATGTTTGGATTCATTGTATTCTTTTAGGGCTTGTTCTCCTTTTAGTGTTAGGGAGTATACCCTTTTTGTTTTTGATTTCCAGATTTCTAGTCTTTCCTTGATGTATTCTAGTTCCTTGAGTTTTTCGAGGAGGTACCTTATTTTTTCTGGTTCCACCTCAATTTTTAGGCTTAGCACTATGTTTGTTGAGGAGAGTTGGGGGTATTCGTGGAGTAGTTGCAGTATTTCTGCGGCGTGTTCGCTTTCATTTTTCAAATCTCTTTCAAGCATGGTGGAGGGTAAGCTCTCTGTGAGGTTGATGTTTTGGGGGGGATAAAGCTCTTGGAGTCTAATTTTTATTTCTTGGTCTGAGGGCGGCATTGAGGATACTGGCGTGAGGTAGTGTATTTTGATGGGGAATCCGGTTGGCAGGTCTGGCCTGTGGAAAAGGGCTTCCCCCTCCTTTAGGTATTTGAGGTAGGTTTTTTGATAGAGCCTTTCCCTTTTGTTAGAGTGTATGCCTGGGGCGTGTTCCTCCAAGCCCAGTAGGTCCCCTGCTGCGTCGATGTCTTCGCTTGAAACTAGTTTGTGGAATATTTGGGTTTCTATTAAGGGGCGAACCGGGTCGTAGATTAGTCGGGGTAAGCTGGTTGAAATATGCAATCCCACTTTCATTCCTTTTAGACTTTCCACCCATCCTGTTAGGTGTTCTTGGAAGTAGACTTGCTGTGTCTTCCACCCAAACCGTATGTTTTTGAAAATCTCCTCAGCATCGTCAATAAATATGGAGTATCTTTTCGTATCGGTAGCCAGGGCTTTTATTATCATCAAACCCTTTAGGAAGCTTGAAAAATGGCGGTCTTTCGATGTTATTTCAATAATCGTGGGGTTGGTTGTGAGGTCTCCGAAGGGCATTGTGGAGCGCCCATTTATTGTTGGAGATTCTTCAGAAACCAGCAATTCTGTTATACCTCGTATAACTCCTTCTATTTCGCTTCTCTCTTGTGGGGATCTAAGTTTGGAGGAACTCTGGGTGATTAAGGCGTTTCTCAAATCTTCAAGGGTGGGGGTGGCATTCTCGTATTTCTCGTAGACGCTCCTTAATGCTTCACTTAAACAGATGCTCTGCCTGTCTGTGAGGTTCCACAGGATTTGGAACAGTTGGAGCAGCAGAGGAATGTATTCGGAGATGCTTGAGTCTTCTGGGTCGAGGGGATTTATGCATATACTTTTGCTGGGGTACACGCGTGTTTCGGGGTTCAACTTCACTAGCTTTCTAAGTTGATTCCTTGTATCCACCATTAGATAGTTCCACGAGAATTTGGAAGCTTCAAATATGATTTTTAGGTTGGTGGCGTTGCGCTCATCTTGGCTTCCTCCCGCTACCATAACGCCTCTGTGCAAGTGCTCCACTTTTAGGCCTACATCTACATCTTCCTTGTAGACTTCGGTTTCAATTACTCTTCCCAACAATAAGTCGTAATCTACGGAAGGGCTGATGAATTCTGCTGGGGGTTTAACCACTAATCCCTTGGACATGAAATCTGCGAGATCCACGAATGCTAGAGCCGCCTCCAGTCCTGTTAGAAAAAATGGGACACTCCTCCTCCGGTGAGCATAGCTTTGGTAGCTTCTAGGAGGGATTCGCCTACCAAGGGTTCAATTTTGCAGTGAGGATAAGAGTTCTCGAATGCAGTGGCTAGGGAAAAGGCGTACATTTTCACTTCTTCAACTAGTTTTTTTATGGAGCTGTCAAGTCTTACTGGTGCTATTATTTCTTTTTTGGTTCCTAGAACTATGCGGGTTGTCCAGATGCCTCCTCCACCCCAGAGGAATGTTTTTCTGCGTGATGGGTCTTTCTTGGCTAGATATCTTTGACTTTTTTCTTCCATGTTCGGTAAATATTTTACGATTTTCTCAGATACTGGGCTGCTTTCCACAAAATAGATTACTGGTAGCTTTTGCAGGTACAGTGTTCGGAAGAAGTATTTGAAGTCTCCTCTTATGTTTAGGGGGATTTCCTCCACCTTCATCATAGCGTAGGCTGCTAGCTTGTAACTGTCACGGATTATTAGTACAGATTCCTCTCCCTTCATAAAGAAGAATGTTAAATCCTGTAAGGGGTTTACCAGTGAAAACTTTTCTTTGTTAGGCCACTTTCCTTGACTTAAAATTTTGAGGAAGGGTGAGGCTGCCTTGGTGCTTACCGCACAGAGTGCGGTATAGGTGCAAACAGCGGTTGCAATTATCCAGTAGGGGTAGGTTAAGTAAACATTGGATACGATGTAGGAAAGTATGCAGACTGTGACTACTACCATGAACTTGGCGACATTTATTGGGCTGAAGATTTTGGCGTTTCTATCAGACCACTCGATGGCGGCGGGGCTGTCAAATGTAACTTCTTCTTCGTACTCCACTTCTCCGGGCTTCACGTTTTTTGCTTTGGCCTTTATTTTTTCAATTGACACTCTTTAAACCTCCTTTAACTCATAATAGGTAATAGTAACTGTTGTTGTAAATTCTGGGAGTCTCAATTTGAGTTGCTAAACGTTCCACACCATTTTTGATTCTCAACTTTTCACCCTCCAATAGGAGATGCCTATGAGAACAAGGGCCGCTGTTACCATTATGATTACAATCCAATCCTGAACTGGAAGGGCCCTAACTTTGATGTACAAACTCAAGATGGATAATAGGGACGCGGTGCCCAAAAACAAATCAACTGCAAAGGAGTTTAAAGCTCTAAAAATCCTTCTTCTTTGTGTGTTTCGGCTCATTAACCAGAGTAAGGCTCTTCTATCCCCCTCCTCCAAGGCTTCGGCTATTTGAATATAGGTATTAGCCTTTTCATAGCATTGAGCCTCAGATAAAGGTATGGGGAGCACTCTGTTTTCCTCTGCTCCAAGTATTACCATAATTATTTTGAGAGCTAAGAATAGCAGAAGGAATGCAACTAGCACCATGATGCCATCTGTTAGTAGGGAGCCTAGTATCCCGCCTAGTATTTCTTCGCTCCAAATCACTTCACATATCTCCTTGAGATTGGTTTTCCCACTCCTCCAACTTCAATTCTAAATCTTCATAGAAATCTTTTTGGGAGGAAAAGACTCTGACAATGGAATTCTTCTCTTTGATTTTTATCTCAACTATGGCTTGGGGATCATAGAATCGGTTTTCACCCATCTCCACGAATCCTGCCCCCCTCAGATATCTTATCAGCATTTCAACATCCTGTGGGTTTTCTATGATCATTCCCTCAAAGAATTTTCTCCTCGCCCTTCTCTTAGCCTCCCGGAGTTGAATCTCTCTCGGCGGCTTAACTTGGAATACTCTTCTGGAGAAAAGAATGCTGCAGACCAGTAAGGAAGCAAAGGGTAGAACATATCCAAGAATAGTGTTTCTAATTGATGGAGAAATAGACATGGGGAAGACCAGAAAGCTGGAATAATAGCCTTGAACTATGGCAGTAAAAAGATGGATACCTTGGTCATAGGGTGAAGAGGGGGTATAGAGTGCGGGGACATAGATTATTACTGAACCATTTGGAGGAAGGTGAATCTGGGTATAAACTTGGAGCTCGGGCATAAATACTTGAAGATTCTGGTCCTGGGAAGAGGAGCTCTCTATTATCAGAGCCAAGATTAAATATTCATCTTGAGTCGAGGAGGGAGGAGAAACTATTTGGACTTTAAACGGGGGGATTACACTAACTTCTCTAATTGCAGAAATCATACCGCTGGATGCGGAGAGGACGCATTTTCCCACATTTAGTGTGACTTCTACAGTAAAGTAGCCATTTGTTGTTGGTACAACACCTTGAAATATTTGTTCACCGTTTTGGGTGATGCTCACCATGAATGAGGCTGCCTCCATCACCTCCCAGGTGAGAGCGTTTCTCACAGCCATGGTGAGATTTGTTTTTTGTCCACCCACGATTTTTGAGGGTTGAAGCTGCAGATGGTACTCCTCCTGTTTGGAGCACCAAGAAACAAGATTACTAAGAATGTGTTTCGCTTTGCCACTGAGATTGGCGGGATTGTCACGCCCCACGTAAAAAACATACTTGGAGGAGGGGTGACCGTAATAACAGCCCAGCCAGCATTTATCCTCATATTCCAAGAATGAGAAAAAGTTGCTTCCAGCAGTTATAAGAGTTGTTTCGCCCTGATTGATTGTAACGGTGATGTTTTCCTCAACATTTTCCCATATTGGGTGGTAGAACAAATCTATTGTTGTTAGGTTAACATGATTAGTGTTGCTCGGACTGCTGTTTACCTGGGCGCCCAAGCCTTCAAGGAGCTTTGCACCACTATTCCCAGTACAGATGAGGGGTTTATTCATGGCTGCTAGGTCTCGGAGTTCTTTTTCTGAAAAGTTCAATCCCGGCCCAACTATTACCACGCTTGAACTGGGATGGGATAAGTACTCTATGTAGTCTTGCTCAAAGAAGGTAACTCCGCCTGAATAGAGGTTTAAGAGTTCGCTCCACTCATATGCGTGGCTGGGGGAGCTTGGTGGGAATGCAAAGAATTCTCTTACCAGTGAAGCAGTGAGAATTTTGGCTACATTTTCAACAAGTGGGTAATCTATTATGGAGGCGGTGTCAAGTTGGGTGAGCCTGTCGCTTGTGGTGAGAGTCCAGTTGGCTTGTGAAATAGTTATTGTGGGTAGCACTGATTGCAGGTACCATTCTGAGCAGAATTCCTTTTTAGCTTGGGAGATGGAGCCAGCTCTGGGAGCGTTTTCGGAAACTATGTTTATGCCGAGATCAGAGGCTGCGCCTATAAGTGAACTTTTGTGAGTCCATAATGTTGGCTCCGAAAAAATTTTTATACTTCCATTTGGTTCGCCGTAGGGGAGCTCTCCAATAGTGTCTAGGTAAACTACTCTTTTTATGTTTGAGAGCTGGGTGGTGAATAGTTGGTATCCTTGGGTGACCAGTTGCTGTGAGCCGAACCAGTGTTCCTGAGTGCTGTTTCCTTCCTCTCCGCTCAGAAAAGTGAAGACAATGGTTTTCTCAAGGCTCACATTATATAGCAGACGGGCGGTCTCTAAAAGTATCGCCACTCCCGCAGCGTCGTCAACCGCCCCGGGACAGTTGGTGTTTTGGAGCCCCAAAATGGTGTCCCCTATTCTTAGGACTCTTATAGTGTCGTAATGGCAGACAAGAAGGATTATTTCCTGAGAGGAGGAAGGCTTAATACAGTATATGTTTTGGGTAACGTAGGATACATTTTGCCAAACGACAGAGAAATAGTCTCTTTGGGGCAGGTAGCCGTAGGATTGAAGGGCTGCAAAAATGTAATCTGCGGAAGTGTTACATTCTGCCCGTGATGTGTGGCGAGTTCCCAGGGAGGAGAGGAAGCCAATTACACTCTGCAGGTTAGTTTGACTGGAACCATTTGTAAAATATTTCTCCCATTTTAAGGTGGTGGATTGATTTGTAAGATAGGTAACGCTAACCGCAGATTTGGGAGCGTAAACAGTTTTCACTTCGTTTAGGGGTTGGGCCGGGTAACTGATTGACCTTGTTAGGCCTGCAAAGAGGCTGGAAACCATTAGGACAAGTATGAGGGTAAGCATTGCTAATGTTATTACCCGTCTGGACACACTGTACCACCGAAATCTTCTAGTCTGTAACGGGTTCTGCCTCCTCCACACTCTCGACTTCTTTTTCCCTTATTTCGCCTTCACCAGGGTATGTGATGGGGGCTTTGGAATTCAAATCCTTGGGGGTTATGTCAATTAGTCCTCTTGAGGTTATTGCGAAGTATGCTTCGTCTGGGGGAAGGGCGGGGGCGTCCACAACGGTTACGGTTCTCATGTTGTATTTTCTGGTGCTCAGTCCCAGCCTGAAAGTGACTCCGTGGGCTACTGTGTGTCCGCCTATGGGGTTCTCGCTTTTGCCGTATAGGTCAGGTTGGGAGTGCACCTGGTTTGTTACCACCACGGCTAAATCGTGGGACACCGCAATTCTCAGTAGGTCGTGAATAATTCTGTTTATTTTTTGTTGCCGCAGGGGTAGACTTTCTCTACCGCAGTATTCTGCGCGGAAGTGTCCAGTTAGACAATCAACTACTACAAGTTTGATTCCTCTATTTTGAACCACTTCGTCCAAATTTTTGTGAACCAACTCGTATAAAGCCTCACTATTCATAGCGTAGGCGTAGAATACATTGTCGCTTGCCAGGTCGGGATCTAGGCCGAATCTCTCAGCTACACTTTTGATGTGGTCATATTTGACTGTTCTTTCTGTGTCTATGTAGAGGGCTGGTGCTTCAAGGCCGCCTTTTTCTCGGGGAAGCTGTACTGTGACGCATAGCTGGTGGCATATCTGTGTTTTTCCCGCCTTTGCTGGTCCATAGAACTCGGTTACTGCGCATGTTTCTATTCCTCCACCTAATATTCTGTCGAGCCCCTTTATTCCCGTGGTTATGTGATCCATGCTTTGCAGGACTTTTTTGGCGTCTTTACCGGAGAGGATTTCCACCAGTTTTCCGCCCTTGGTGTTTTCTTTGGAGCGGATAATCAGCTTTGCAGAGGCAATAATTGTTCGGGCGGTTTCTTCTGGTATTCCGGAGTCTAGGGATAGGTCTCTGGGTGAGGAGAAGGCGATGCTCTCCACTGTGCTGTAGCCGGCGTTCATAAGTTTTTTGGCTTTTTCCGGTCCTACACCCTTAATGTTGGTTATGTCCAACTTTCTGTTCTTCCTCCAAAAATTTTCGAATTGATAATTGGTTAAGGACTTTTCAAGGGCTCTTCTGGTTTTTCTGGTTTGACCTTTTTTGCCACCGTGGTAATGTTTTGGTTTCAGGTTCTGGAAGAGCCCCAAAGTTGCATTCGGCTATTATGCCTCTGAACGGGTTGTAGAAGATTCTTTCTTCTGTTTCAGGAAGGTTACATATTAAGGAGCAGTATCCTCCGTCAACCATCCTGTTTGGGATATTACAATAGACTTCGGGCATCAAATTCACCAGGTAGGTATCTTTTCTTGTGTTTTACCGAGTTGTGTTTCGGTTTTTGTAGTGCGGCGCTTTGAGCAGCGGAATGCAAGTGAGTAGGTGGGGGTGGATATTTTATTTTGCGTTTATTTTTTTGCGCCGCACTGGTTTTGTTTGGTTTGGTTTTCCTTTATAAAGGCTGTTGCTTAGTTCTCAGGGGTGATTTTTGTCACTTTCTGGAATTTATTATGTTTTATTTTTTTATTTTTGGAAATTTTTTGTCTTTTTTATGGTTTTTATGCTATATTTTTACTTTTTTTTATTTTTCATCCTTTTTAAGTCTTTTTTCTGCCCCTTGAATGGGTTTGGTTTTGGCTCATTGAAAGGACTGGTGCAAAAAATGTTCAAAAAACGCCCCTAAAAGTATATATTTATTGCCACTTCCAGTTTAGCGTCTATCCATAGCAAAACCAGAAAATTGGGAAAAGCAGAATGCGGAAAACATAAGCTTTTACCAGCTCTTGGAACCCTTCTCCCTTTTTTTAAGGCCACGGAAGTTTAAGTTACAAATCGTTGGCTAGAAAGCCCCCGACTTCAGCCGTGGGGAGTGTCAAATCTTGAGGCTTATTTATGGTTTTTGGAATTAGGGACATTTAGGGGGGTGGATCTTTTTGTGGTTTCCGAGAAGAGATTATGGTTGTGCATTTTTATAGCATTTTGAGGGCTATTTTTGGATATTTTTTGCACATCGGATTTTCTGGGTATTTTCCACCCCAATTTTTCAGTTAAAAAGAGGGATTATTTTGGCTTATATTAAGAATTTATCAAAAATTTTGGTAAAAAATTTTTAAATAAGGGATAAAATTTCTTTAAAAAGTTCTAGGAGGCGAATGGTTGCCCAAAACAGGCGAAAAGAGAGCGTTTTGAGGCAATACTATGTATTTATAAAGGATTTTTCGACTTCCAAAATTCTCGGTGTTAACAGTGGTGCCAAGAAGAATGTTTACCGAAGAAGAGCTCAAACAGTATCACGGCCGGGGATTAACCGTAAAACAAATCGCTGAAAAGCTGGGAGTATCTGAGACCACCATTTTGAGGCGTATGAAGAAGTTGGGACTAGATATCAAAAGGAGTTCTTCGGACAAGGTAGTACAAGAGGAGCCTAAAGACCATACCGAAAAAAGGCGGAGCGAGGATAAGTATTCCTTCCTTCCCCCACCTTCTGGAGGACCGCCTTTGTAGAAAAAGCAATAATTTGGGAGAGAAATAAAATGAAAAAACAGGCAGGTAGAGAAGCCTCTGTAGTAAAAGAGGCTTCAGAAATTTTTTTGGAAAACGGCTGCAATGTAAAATCTCTTGATAATAGTCAAGTTAGTTTAGCTTGGCGAATCCTAAGCCGAAAAAAGTACAATATTCTGGATATGATCGCGTATAAGACCAGCAATATAGAAGATGTCGTGGAGGACAAAAGAAGGGTATACAAGTTTTTCCAAGCTTTGCCATACTATTTGGCCAGTAATCCAAGTTCTCTATTAAAGGGGCTAGAAATGAGAGATTTCTTTGGTGTGAAAGCTCCTTACTATAGGGATAAGCCGGTTATGATAGTTGTCGAAAAACTCCTGGTGAGCCGCTCCCGCGGTGAGGGAGACTATGAATCAGACTTGGTCAGGGTTGTTCCAATATCTGAGTTGCCATCCCTGCTCGGAATCCGGAAGAACATAATATTAAGAAGAGGAGATTGGGTTTTCAAAACGGAAAAGTTTGAAGCCTTGAAAAAGGCCTATATGAGAGCTAAAAAGGGATTAATGATTGCAATTTTCCTCACCTTCACACTCCCAGTAATAACACTCCTCAATTTGCCCCCTGCGTTATTCCAACTGCTTCTGATTCTGAATTCTATACTCATAGTGGTAACTATCGTTGGATCAATAGTTATACATGAGTTGGGAGTGGCCAATTTCAAAAAGATTTTGAAGCAGGAGTTGAGTGAAACCCAGAAGCTTTCAGAAGAAGTCGCAGAGGAAACGCGTTTTGGGCGCATTGAAATAAAAAGTGTCAAAAAGAAACTGGACAGAGAAGTTCCTGAAGTGCCTATGCTGGAGGAAGCCCTTGAACCTGAACCATTAAAGTTTTTGGGAGTGGAGGAGGAGGATGAATTTTACACTCGCCAGGTGGATTCTCTGTGGAATTTAGCTCAGAAAAACTATGCGGAGGGCAGTTTAGAAGATGGCGCCCGCCACTTGAATGAAGCGGTAATTTGCGCCCTCAAGGAAGCCTACAAGAAGTTGACTGGGAAAGCAGTGTTTGGTAATCCCCTCAAGGCGGTGGAAATTGTTCTTAAGAACATCAATCTGGATCGAGTTGAATTTACGCGTTTCTACAGTTTAACAGCAAGCCCCACAAAAATAACTGAGGACGAGTTTGCAAGACTCAACGAGTACGCTCAGCGAATCATTGAAAAATTGGGAACTGTTAAAACCGCTACCTTCGAGGAAGAGCCTCTCAAGGTGGATTCTCAGTTAGATGCTCAAAAGGGAGAAAATGAGTTACCCTTGAGGGAGGAGCAGCTTTCCAGAGAGGTAGTAGTCCAAAAGACAAAGAGTAATAAGAGAAGTTCAAAGGGAAAGACACCAAGGAGGGGTGGACGCAGCAAAACTGAGGCCAATTTAGAAGACTCAGCAATTACGAATTACACTTTGGGAAATTTGGGGGAGCCTAAAGGGGCAAAGAGTTGTGAGACAGTCATTGGGGAAATGGTTCTCGATGCGGCTATTAGGGAGAAGCTGGACAGTCTTATTGGTTCCAAGGGGCTATTGTGTGATTCGCCTGTTTTTCTTGTAATTACTCAGAGTGCAGAGGTGATGCGTGTCGTTGAGAGCCTGGTGCAGAGATATCCTGAGGTAGCTATGGGAATACTTGAACGTGCTGTTAATGGTAAGGGGCAGATAATTGTCTCCCGCAGTGGGATTGTGATTTGCAAAACCGCCTATGAGTCCCAGATGCAACTTGAAAAGTTGATTCAAGATCAACTTAGGTATTCGAGGAATTTTAAGCCCGCCCGCCCTATGGACGATTTCATTGGTATACTTGAAGAGTAGATGTTGGTGCCAAATGATGGATGGTTCAAGTCTAGGAGTTTTCTTGAGGCTAGATGAGAGTAAGGTGCCTGAGAAAATTCGCGAAGTTCTCAAGCAGCAGGGCATAAACCATTTGCGAACCATTCAATCAATGGCAATTCAGGAGGGTTTATTTGAGGGAGCCAATCTTCTGGTTTGTTCTCCCTCTGCTAGTGGCAAAACTCTGGTGGGGGAACTTGCCATTTTGAAGTGGGTTCTGGAAGGCGGGAAAGCTGTTTATGTGGCTCCCTTGAAAGCCCTAGCCAGAGAAAAGTTCAGCATACTCGCCAGGAAGTATAGAGGTTTGAATTTGAGAACCAGAATATCCACTGGAGATTTCCACTACACTCCTGATATTTTGGAGGATGCGGACATATTGGTCACCACCACTGAAAGGTTTGACTCCCTTCTTCGCTTGAATCCTAACTGGCTCTATGATGTTCGAGTCATTGTTGTGGACGAAATACATGTGATGGGCGACGGAGTGAGAGGGGGAAGGCTGGAAAGTGTGTTAATTAGGATACGGGAGAGGCTGAGGGTGCAACTCATTGGGTTGAGCGCAACTATAGCCAATGCTAGAGAATTAGCGGACTGGTTGGGATGCCGGCTGATAGAGTCAGACATCCGGCCCGTGCCCCTAAAGAATTATGTTTTGGTGGAGCGGGACAAACTTGAGGCTATAAGGAAGCTTGTTTCAAAAACGGTTCAGAGTAATGGTCAAGCGCTTATCTTTGTGGCGCATAGGAGAGACGCGGAGAGTCTAGCCCGCAAACTAGTTGATTCAGTTGCATGCTTCTTGACTGAAGAGGAGAAGGTAGCACTTGAGAGTTTTGCTGAGAACAAGAACTATTCCAAACGTTTAACTGAGTTGATGAGGGATGGTGTAGGATTTCATCACGCGGGTTTAAATCATGATTCCAGAGAGCTTGTGGAAGATGCTTTTCGCAGAGGGCTTTTGAAGGTGGTGTGTTGTACCACTACTCTCTCTGCGGGAATTGACGCCCCAGCTCGGCTGGTTATCTTGAGGGACTTTTACGTCTATAACCGGGTGGAGATGGTTACCGACGAGTTTGAAGTCGAACTTATGAATGCCAATCAGTTTCACCAGATATTGGGCAGGGCGGGGAGACCTAACTATGATAGTGTAGGTTATAGTGTGGTTCTATGCGATTCAGATGCGGATCATTTTATGGTAAGAAAAAAATATTTCGATTTTAAGAATGGGGAGTTGCGGCCCAAGTATGATGATGTGGTGAGCTCCATTGGTTATCCGCCAAACCTTGAGGAGCAAATACTCCTTAGAACATTTGAGTGCGAGGAGGCCACAGGTGAGGATATACTAAAATTTTTTGAAAGGACTTTTTGGTGGAGGAGTGAGAAGTCTAAGAATCCTCACCTAAGCCTTGAGGCGCTGGTGCAAATAACTTCACTTAACATTCCGGATGCAGTAGTGAACCATTGTGAAGCGAAGGAGTTTAAAGCCGCAGGTAGAATTCGCAGCGAAGATTTAAGAGTGCAGGTGCTGCCCCAAAAAGTTGAGGCTACGATAAAGAAGCCCGTTGTGAACATCTGTAGTTTTAATGAGGAGGGAAACTTCCAATGTACCTGCTCCTACTATGCACGGGAGGAGAAAAAATTGTGTAGACACTTGATTAAGCTCGCCCAATTTGTAGATAGAAGTTATCCTGCGTATAGGGGCTTGATTTCGCGGTGCCTTAATGCGGATAATTTTCTGAAAAAACTGGTTGATGAGGGATTAATTGTGGAAACCACCAATGGCACCTTTAAGCCCACAAGTTTTGGAAGGCTGATTATGAGGCTCTATCTTAAACCTATGACTGGAATTATGATTAGAAGTAGGGTGCATGATGATATTGATGATGAGCTCCAATTTCTAGAGCTTGTGCTGAGTGCAGTGGAGTTAGAGTACGGAAGACCACAGCCACAAGTGATGGGGGTAGCGATTCTTGACTATATAAAGGGTAAGAGCGTTAGGGAGGCTAGCTCCCTTCACGCTGTTTCTCAAGGTGACCTAGAATCAGTCATTAGTGGTCTAAACTGGATGGTGCATTGTGTCACAGAGGTTGCAAGTACGGAGGGAGCAGAAACCGTTAAAAAAATTGGGAAAAGTTTGGAGGAGCGCATCAAGATTCGTAGAGAAGGGAAGGAATTGGAGATTTGGAATTGGGGAAATGATTGAGTTGGGAGTTGAGAAAAAATGGGAAGAAGGTATATGGTTGTGGAGTGTCCTTCCTGTAATCAATACTTTGCGGCCACTCTTAGCGCAAAGCCCTCCTGTCCTCGTTGTGGTAAAAAGTTTAAGGCGTCGGATTTGAAAGAGGACATCGTAAGTTCTTGGAAAGCTGCGGCAAAAATTGTTCAGAAGAGACAGGCTGAGAAGACAGGGGGAAAATATAATCCCGAGGGAATGTGTACTAAGACTGAGAAGTTCGAAGAGATAGTTCAAAGCTTGGGTAGGGAGAAGAGGGTTCCGCTTCCTGTTATTCTGGAGAAAGCGGAAAAACGGGGTTTGAGTGGGGAGTGGGTTCTAAAAAGGTTAGAGTATTTAGAGAGGGAGGGGATGCTGGTTAGGAGAGGTGGTTATGTTGAGTTCACTTAGAGTTAGAAATAACGGAGCCTTATTGGTACATACTCAGAGCCCAATAGATGATTTGATTGGAGGCGGCTTACCTACGGGAGTGATTAGTCACATCTATGGGGAGGCGGCTACTGGTAAAACCACGCTTGCCATGCAGGCCGCAGGAAATCTTTCTCGGGAAGGATATCAGACTCTTTACATTGATGGTGATAACAGGTTCTCACTCAAAAGGTTCTCGCAACTTTTCACAAACGAGGATTCACTGGAGAGAATAACCCTAATTGTTCCCAAGAGTTTAGATGAGCAAACCGAAATAATCAGTGTGCTGGACGCCTATGTTTCCAGTAGGACTAGATTGATAGTTGTAGACACTATTGCTTCCCAGTATAGGAGGGAATTGTCACCCGATACTCAGTTTTCCAGATATCGCGAAGTAGTGGAGAAACAGTTGCCGGAAATGCTTGGACTGTGTAGAAGGCGGAGAAACATAGCGGTGCTCATACTAAACCAAGTGGTAACAAGCATGGATGGGGAAGAGGGAGAAAATATTCCCTCAGCGGGAATGGGGCTAAACAAGTTCTCACAGGTTACCCTACGCTTTTCAACCACACCTGTGAAGTCGGTTCGTAAGGCTGAAATTATTAATCATTACTTGGGCATTAGGGGCGAGGTTTTTTATCAGATTACAAGTGAGGGAATAAGTCCAGTTAGATCCGATCTTTTAAAAGCGTTAAAGGAGGTTGGAAGCCGTGCTCCTTAAAATCATATATTATGGGTTCGTACTGTTCGCTTTAGCTTTGGGTGTTTCATTTGCCATTAGGCTGGTTCGAACTGGGCTGGATGCCTGCTTTAATGGTAGCCCCATTGGGCTTCTCTACATTCTAGCAGTTTATTTTGCTTTTTACCTCTTGGCCAAGTTTCTCCTAAATAGGAAGTTTAGCAGAAGCAGCCAAGTTGTGACGGTACTGGCAGTGGGTAACACCTGCTACGCCTTGATAGGATTGGCGTCTCACTATGGAATTCATCCAATGTTCACCATAATTTTTGAAGCTGCGGGAATATCGGTTTTCATACTTTTCATAAGGGGATGCAGAGGGGCTTCTTTGTTTTTTAAGGGGAAGTTTCCCAATTCTTTGATTGCGGATTACATTCTTGATGACTGTGTAGTCTATAATAGTGGTTGGAGAGGGTTTCAGGCTTTCCAGTTTGCCGAAGTTACTGGTGAGGGTGCTGGGAGCTCCATACTATTATCCTGCTGGGAAAAGGAGATTAATCTCAGTTTTGAGGTCTACCGGAGGGGCAAAGAGCTTCGCACCCTGGTCTCAGTTTGGGGGACTTCCCGGGATTTTGGAGATGCCGTTAAACTGGCGAGAGAGAAGATGCAAAGTCTTAGAAAAATTCTGAGGAGGGAGGGCTACGACACAAGGGTGATAAGTGACGAATTGGAGGTTGAAAGGTGCCTTTACTTGCCTCTACTGGCTCCCGACTGCAACCGTGTACACGAATTGCGTGAAAAATATTTTGAGGAACTCAAGATTAACGAATTAGATTATAACTCGGACGTAGAACAGGCTCTGAATAGTATTTTGTTTGGCAAAAATTTTGGTGAGGAAAGCGTAGGATACATTCTTCTTCTACAGCCAGTCAGGGATGTGGATATAGAGTTTATGAAGGCGGAAAAGGAGCTTAAGGACAAGATTGAGAAATTAGTTACTAAGAGGTTTAAGAAAAACGACCCCGCAGCATGGATTGCCATATCCTCACTATCGCAGGAGAAAAGTTTGATTCTGGAGCCCTCAATGGAGAAGGCTTTGAAGGAATCCAGAGTAAAGTGCCAGAGGATGATGGAGGCACAAAACATTGGACTTTGGAACTCCTCAATTTTCCTAGTGGGAGGAGGGGAGACAGCCTCTCAGTTGTTGAATCAGGTGGGCACCAAGCAGAGTAGAGAGTGCCTGTACAATTTGATACGTAGGAGAAAGCATAGAGAAAAGTACAGTTCCCGAGAGCTATCCCAAATTCTACCAGTAAAGCACTCAACCGCTGGGGAAAAGGAGCCGTCGCCGTGCCAGGAGGAGGTAATATGAAAATTCCTGTTGCCCAAAGAAACTGGTCTAACTGTTTCGCGGTTCGTTTTTGGAGGTGGTTTAAGTGGGTGTGAAGCTGGGTTCAATTGTTAGTTTCAAAGTTATTTCTTTAAGTGAGCTGAAAAATGCGAGGGTAGCTGTGGATGCTTCTAATGTGCTGTTCCAGTTTTTAAATAAAATTAGAAGAAAGAATCTTCCCCTTTCCAACAGAGAAGGACGTATAACTTCCCACATTTATGGCGTATTCTATAGAACCATCAACTTGTTAGAACGAGATATTAAACCAATATACGTGTTTGACGGCCCGCACCCAAGGCTCAAGGGGAAAAGGGAACATCTGGTAGAATCCCTAGCCAGAGAGTACAGTTA
Source organism: Candidatus Jordarchaeia archaeon (assembly GCA_018383815.1). GTDB lineage: Archaea > Asgardarchaeota > Jordiarchaeia > Jordiarchaeales > Jordiarchaeaceae > Jordiarchaeum. Next base: position 17,765 of record JAHAWU010000016.1, read on the forward strand.
TCTGAGAAAGGCGCAGCGGAACAAGGAGTACACAATCGCTAGAACCCTATCCTTATCTCCTGAGATACTCTATGATACAGTAATAGGTGAAACCCAAGAGCTCTTAACCTCCATGGGAATTCCTTGGATAAAGTCTCCGAGTGAGGGAGAAACGCAGGCGGCCTACTTAACGCGAATAGGCAAGGCGGATTATGTTCTCACTCAGGACTATGACGCTCTTCTTTTTGGAGCCAGAGCCGTTCTGAGAAACATGAATTTCAGCGAAAATAGTGTGGAGTGCAGCGCTCTGGAAGAGGTTCTAAAACAGAACAGTATAACATATGAACAACTCGTAGATTTGGCAATCCTTGTGGGAACAGACTTCAACCCGGGAGTTAGGGGAATTGGCGCAAAAAAGGCCCTGAAGCTTGTTCAAAAATACAGAGACATTGAAAGCACGTTTTCCGAGGGAATGTTAAAACCCTTCGATGTGCAACCCATTAGGGAAGCTTTTCTGAGACCCGAAGTCATCCAGCCCAAGATATTGTTTAATGCTCCCAACACTAACCAGTTAAAAAGAATATTGATGGATTTCGGGATGAAGCCTGACCGGATTGATAAGGGAATAAGGAGGCTGGTGAGGGCTTACAAGGGTTCGCAACTGGTACAATCAACACTCTAGCCCAAAAAGGTCACTCGATGTGTTTAAATTAAATGGTTAAAAAATATTTGGAGAAGTTTAAAGGAGTTAAGAAGAGATGGATAAGTTTTCGCCGAACAACGGTGAGGATTGGTCTAACACCCAGGAAAAGGAAGAGGAAGACAGACTAAGGCATTTTTACTTGACCAATAAACTATCAGACACCCTCGACAGCCTATTGGAAGCCTATAAGAGAATGCTGGGAAAAGGAGACATAGAAGGACTGTTGCTTGTGGACAGTGACGGAAAAGCCTTGGCGAAGTCTAGAAGTTTTAGAATAAAGAACGCTTGGAACGCGGGCGCCCTCGGCGCGGCTCTAGCAGGTGTAGCAAGACAGGTGGAAAAACATTTGGGCGCCGACGAGTTCCAGAACGCCATGGTCATGTACAAGTCAAAACAATTATACGTCTGCAAAATCAGCGACATCAACGAGGATAAATCACTTCTACTTTTAATCTTCGCCAATGAAAGAGCAAATATAGGATTTATCAGGGCAAAAATGAACCAGTATGTGAAGAGAATAGAGGAGGATATCAAGAACAACGAAACCATAAGGAAGACCATTGAGATAAGCGAGGAGCAAATAGAGGACATCCTAAACCGACTCGACGCCGCCGTAATAAGAGAGAAGGACTAAAAGGGAGAGAAACCTGTTGGAACAAGACAAGACACAAACCAATTTTAATGAGGGACTAATACAGGTGAAAATCGTCTTTTGGGGACCAGCATCCTCAGGCAAAACCACTAATCTAAGAGCCATAGCGAAACTCTTCCCCCAAAACATAACAGGTCAACCCTACGAAGTATCAACCAGCGAGGAGCGTACCATTTGGGAGGACTACTTAGCTTTCCAACTAGAATTTCCCCCATATAGCTTTCTATTCCACATCCACACCACTACTGGCCAAAAGAGGTTTCTGGCAACTAGAGAACAGGTGGCCAAAAACGCTGACGTTATTCTTTTTGTCGCTGACTCGCAGGAACATAGGTTAAAGGATAACATAAGAAGCTACGAGGAGCTAGTAGCCTTCACAGAAAACAAGATCCCCATAGTGGTCGAGGCCAATAAGCAGGACTTACCCAATGCAGTAGCACCAGAAAAACTCAGGCAAGGTTTAGGACTGCCTAGCTCCATTCCGATTTATGGCGCATCAGCCGTAAAATGCAAGGGAGTGTACAAAGTTTTTAGGGACATGATACGTTTGGCTATTAGGAATCGGACCAGGTGAATTATTTGAGGGGGCTCCTCAACTACTTCAGCGAAAAAGGCTTGGCAGTGCTGGGACAGCTTGTTTTCACACTTCGGCGGCCGGTGCTCTTGGTAGGTTTTCTCACCCGTGATGTTTTGAGGGAAGTGGCTATTTTTGCGCCCCATAGGAGATTATGGGAATCGGATCTGAACGTTTCAGAGGAGCCCGAGAGCGCCATAGAGGAGCTTAGAGCCCTCTTCGAAGAAGAGAAAAACAGCAAGTCCGAAAGAATATTGTACTTGGCTCCAAGTATTTCATCAGATTTCTTGGAAAACATGGTAGAGAATTTTGATACTGGATGGGTGGCTTCTTGTGCGTCCCTGCCCGACGTCAAAATACTTAACAAGCACAATGTGGCGGCCTACGATTTAAAAAACCAAGAATGGCTAAACGTAGATATTGTGAAAACCCGCTGTTGGCTTATGGAAAACCTTCTCTCCGAGGCGTCCCGCTACAAGTCACGGGAAACTGTTCTTCGTGGAAAGCTGAGAATTTTAGCTGCGCAGGCTGAATTTTTCTGGGAACTTCTGGTTGGTGGTGTTACAAGCCCAGAAACTCTTTTTGATTTGGTAGGTTGCCGAGAAGCGGAGGACGCACAGATAATTTTGGCTCTGTGCAAGAAGGATTACCACCTGAACCCCATTAGCATTATTGATTCAGAAAAGCTAAAAGAAGCCGTTAAAAAGTTATTATGAATTTGTTCAAAAATGTGTAAATAGTTTTCACCCGCTCTCAGAAGACCCTTCTTGCCGCAGATCTTTTTACTCTGCATTTTTATTCCTTTTTTGGGACTATTTTTTTATTTGGGCGTAAAAGGTATTTCGTGCAAGCCGCTGCTGAAGGGCGTCTTCGGATGGGGCTTCGAGTTTGTTTTTGCATGTGTTTTTAGTCTCCCCATTTATTCCCCCCCTTTTTGGCAAAAGGAGCCTTCATAGGGCTTCTTTCCGATTGAAGCCTAACCCCTCTTCTAGGGAACCATTGTCTTGAAACACGCCCCGCCTCCCCAAAAAATGCACTAAAAACTTTTTATGCCCTCTTATTTTTTAGAAAATCTTATTTGCTGTAGGTTTGACACTCCCCACGGCTATAAGTTGGGGGATTCTTGGAAGCTTTTTAAGGCCTCCAATGGGTGTGCCACCACCCAGTTAACGTGCCCTCCATTAATAAACGGCACCTATTTAGCATTACATTTATTAACACATCGGCTTATAGGCTTTTTTGTCGATTCATCCCCCCGGAAGTCGGGGGCTTTCTCGCCAACGATTTGTAAGACTTCTTGTTGAGGGATGTTTTTGGGCGAGCTTGAGAATATCAAAAATTTTTTGGGAATGGAGCCCCTAAAAACGGTGGGAAACCCTGAATCACTCTCACTTGAGGAGCAGTTTCAATTGTTCTTACCGGACATACTTCCCGAGGAGGAAAAGCAACTCCTGACAAGATTCTTCATATATAAGTATAAGGGGGAAATACCAGGCGGAAAGAAGGAGGAAAGATTCTCAGATTTAATTAGGGCAGACACCATAATGGGTAAGGAATTCATACCCTCTGTGATTTCCACACTTAAACAGTTGGACAAGTATATGCGATTGGGCGGGGAAAATAGCCTAACCTCTGAGCAGTTGAGGCAAATCTTGCAGGACATGGTTTATGATTACCGAGTTAAGCTTGATGCGAGGGATTTAAAGATTCTGGATAAAGTTAGGAGCAACATATTTATTACAATAAAAGAGATAGCTGACGAGACAAATACCAGTTACACCACCATCCAACGCCGCAAAAAGATGCTTGAGGAACGGTGCCGCCTAGGAATATTTCCCAGAGTAAATTACCCCATAATAGGATTAACCAATATGCTTATTCTAGTGGAGGGGGAAGCCTACGTTGAAAGCCCCTATCTCCTTTCAAGACAAGAACTCTACGGAGGAATCGACCTTTACACCTTCTTCTCCATTGCTGTACCCCCCAGAGCAGTTAACTTGGTTTACAAAGAATTTGAGAAGAGAGTTCCAAGATTCTGGACCTGGATAATCGATTCATTTGAGAGTTCTTTTTCTCTAGACTTCTACGATGTGGATGAAGGTAACTGGAAAATAGACTGGAAGGCCTGGTCTCTTTACCTCAGCAATGTGTTAAGCAAGGGTTGGGGTAAAGTTCTTTCCCCAGAAGAAATGGGCAAAAAACGTCCTCCAACCTCTCCACTTGGAAAAGTGAGAGGTGTAACCATTAAGGAATTGAAGTTAATCGACGCCTTATCCAAGAATTTCAATGCCACCGTGCAAGACTTGAGCCAAAATTTGGGATACAATGCCCGCACCATAATTAGGACCAGGGAGAACCTCCTGAAGAGGGGAACACTTCAGCTCGCATTGGGAATAGATCAAATAGGCCTAAATGAGCACATACTCTTCATAATCGAATCAGACCCAGACACACTCCACTCATTTGTAGTGGCTATAAAAAGACTTCCCAAAACTTGGATCTACTGGACGAGAACCTTAAATAAGGAGAATGCATTGGCCTGCTGGTTAGAAGCGCCTCTAGGCAGTATAACCCCACTTGAGAGAGCCATTCGCAGAACACTTCTCCCACTAGCGAAATATAAATTATTTTTCAGAAGCCATCAAGAGGGCAGCCGAATACCACTACTTGAACTTTTTGACGCACAAACCAAAACTTGGAAATGGAGCCCCGAGATGCTAAAAATAAATCTTGGAAAAACAGGATGAGTATAGCCCGTAAAACTTTTTTTGAGAATAATGGGAGAGCGTATCAGGATAAGTCTCTTTTTGGGGATGTGTTTGGACATGTTTCCCATTTGTAGTTTTTGGGTTTTTCACTCATTTGAGTAAAGCTCATTTTTTGGGAAAATTTTTGGAGGGCTTGTGTAAATGCGTTTTATCCCTGGTGCAATTAATATATAAAAAAATATATGATTTTTGAACATTTTTTGCATCCCCTTTTTCCGACCGCCCAAAAACATCAACATTTGAAGCTTTTTAAAAACTGAGAAAAAAAGAAAAAGAAATTATTAACTCTCAAATCATTTTTCAAGGAAAAAGAAATTTGTAAACATACAAAAAACCCCAAAAATTCCTTGAAATACCCCCAAGAAGAGGCAGTGAAATCCTTTATATACTCAACACTTCATTTTTTGAAAACCAAAAAAAAGGAGAGTAATAAAACTGAAGCAAAAAACACTCCTAACACTGCTAATAATATCACTATTGGCTTTAACCGGATTCCTATTAATCTCAAACCAGCCCTTACCAAGCAACCTGAATCCCATATACCTTAGATTTAGCGGGAACCCAACCACACAGAAGTCAAATTTACCCAACATACTATTAATCACCAGTCCAGCAAACAACTACTTTGATGATTGGCAAAGCGTTCTTCAACAAAAAGGTTTTACAGTAACCCAAGTCTACCTAGAAACACTCATTAACAATCCCACAATAGCCAATGTTTTCGATGTCCTAATTCTCGACACCTCCTGCACAAGCATAAATCAGAGCGCATCTGAAATAATTGCGGGAACCAGCAAACCAGTACTTGCAGTGGGAAGCGCAGGCTACATGTTCCTGAACCATTTAGGTGCTCAGATTACACCTCGGGAAGTCGTCAACAAAACAGGAGTCCATGTGCTCAGCATTTCAACCAAGTATAACAATTGGGACGTCCACTACCATATAGTCTACCAGTATCCTCAATATGTGAATTACAGCATCAGTCTCCTATATGGGGAGATTACTCAAAGATACATTCTCTTACCACTTAGTGGGGATAACCTTACCTTAACCAACTCCCCCAAACTCATTCCCCTAGCGAAGGATCTCACCCAATACGACGACTACTTTCTTAGCATCTACAACCAATACGGGGATAATCCTCAACTGTTGCACTGGGCGCTACACAACATAACAACCATAAATCAAAACCCCTACGGAAACAGCCTCATGCAAACTCTGACAAACACCCTAATCTGGCTACACAACAAAAACCCCTACAGCGTACAGATTTTGCCAAACCTTTACAAATACAATGCTTCGGAAACAGTGAATATCAGCATCTCGGCAATCAGCAACTTCAACTTAACCAGTTATGGAGGAATAACTCTCAACATTACAGTAGTTGACGACAGCCAAAACATAGTGCACACAGACCAATTAGTCACAAGTAGCAGCGGGCCAGTTTACACTTCTTTCCAAATACCGCAAATTTCAGGTCCCAGCTACACCATAAACGCTACTGATGGACAGATATTCTTCATTGAACCCTTCACAGTTCAACCCACTGATTACCGAATAACTGAATTCACAGCTACCCCCAGCACCATTTACCTAGGTGAAGGCGTGGTTCTTCTAAACTCCTGCGTAACTGTAGAGGGCAACGCAGCTTCAAATATATTAGTTCGGTGGAGTGTAATAAACAAGTTAGAGTATCCCAACGCATCCTTCACCAGTAATCCCGACTTGTACACTCTGGTAGGATACGTTTTTACCAATAGTTCGGGCTACGCTGCCTCTCAGTGGTTCCCCCAAAAAGTGGGTGTTTATGAAGTAGTAGCGTGGATTAGAGACTACAATGGGTTACCCAAGAACTGGACCAGCACTCAAGTCACCGTAAAGATTAAGGCAGGTCTCTCAGTAAATCTCACGGGCATAGGCGGAGGCCTAATCTATGTAGGGGACACAGTTACCGTTGAGGGACAGCTGACACTTAATTATCAGCCTCCCCAAGAAGTTGTAAGTATAAATGTAACCATCTATGACCCCAACAGTCACCCCGTAAGCTACATTATATACACCAGTAGCTCGGGCCAGTTTTTCCTCAACTGGACTCCAAGCACCAAGGGGATTTATACCTTATTCTGCACCTACGCAGGCAACATAACCGTGGACTCAGTGACTAGAGGCCTGGAGTTCGCAGTCCACCTATTGATGCCCGGGCTTGAAACCGACGCCAAAAATGGGCAGGTTATGCTGGGAAGCGCCCTCCAAATTACGGCAAACTTCAGCAAGCTGAGTTTCACGCCCCAGCTCCAAGACCCAGTAACCCTAATGGTAATAGATTTAGCTGGAGAGTTAGTCTACTCAGAGGAGTACAGGGTGAACAATACTGAATACTTCCGAGTACAGTGGACGCCCCAAAGTCTGGGCGAATACACAGTACTCCTTCTTTTCAACCAATCCTACACTGTTGTCTCCACCAGCAAAACAATTAGTGTGATAACTCAGGGAGAAGACTATAACTCAGAGCCCCAAGTGCTACTCGGCCTCTCTTTGGGAAGCTCTAACCAGAGCGGAAGCAACACTACGCCTATTGTTCTTGCAATGAGTGGCTCCGGTTTGGTGGGAAGCGTAATACTTTTCGCACGTTTAAGGAAAAGCAGAGAAATCATTTACAAAAATTCTGAGGGCGACTTATACGGTCCAAGAGAAAAAGGGGAGGGACAAGAAGACGAAGACTAAATCAGAGCCCATAAGCGCAGGCTTTCCCAACATTTCCTTTCCGGAAAACCCAAATCCAACTCCACCGGAGAAGAGAGAAATCATGAATAATTGCGGAATAAAATCCCACATCGGTCCCTCTTCTAAACACATGGCAGAAACTCTGAGAGTGCCCACTCAGAAACTGGTCTAATTGGAGGATTAGGTAAATGTTTGAAAGCTTCTTATCCAACATCGCATCAATTCTGCAATCAGTCTTAGTGATAGTAATAATACTTGTCTTAGGCTACATTTTTTGTCTATGCCTCCTCTGGGTTAGGCATGATTTCCTGCTTTACTATATGCTCAGAGATCAGACACGTTTGGTGCGCTGGCTTATAAACAATACAATAAATTTCTATAAAAAGCACTGGAGGTTCGCCCTAGGAGTATTCTTTTTCTTCACAATTTACACGCTGTTTTACAGCGCCCTTCCCGGCTGGACAGAAACACACACAACACAAAGGCTTCTTATAAGCCTATACGCTTCAACCATGACAACAGCCACCGTGGCCACACTGGTCAAAAGAAAAATGAAATGGGCCCTAAGATTAACACCCACATCAACAATATCCATCACTGCAATACTTGCATACTATCTCCTCACCGAAGGCTCTTATCCCATACCACAATATACGCAAACCCCCGCCCCAGAACTGGTAGCTCTAGTCTTAATTCCTTCAATAATCACCATCGCAGCATTCAAAAAAATACGCCAACAAATAAAATATCAACAAAAACAATTATACCCGAACCCACAAGACGCAATTCACAACAATCAAGTTAACCCTAAACACAGTCCCAGAAACAGCAGTTACCCTGCCAACCACAAAGAAGATGCCTACAAAAAAGCATACTTCGCAGGAAGAAACAAAATACCCACAAAAATAGAGAAAGCCTACCTAACAAATATCCACACAAAACCCAACCACCGCAGCGGCAGAAGCAAACTAACAATCGAAGCGGAACCCCAAGATATCCTCCGAATCCAAGAGGACGAAGAGCTGAGACAACTTATAGACATAGATAAAGAAGGGAGTAAAAAAGGCGCAGAAGACATTTTTGAGGAAGAAGAAAACGAAGAATGAAAACCAAAAAACCTTGAGGGGAACCGAAAAATGAAAACTGAAACAATCGTCGATAAAAAAGCGGAATCCAAAAAAGTGGGGGCTCCAAAAAAATCTCTACAATACAGTGAGTGCTGGAGAAACTTGGTTGAAAGCTTAATCCAAGCATTAAATGACGAAAACCCCTTAGTGCGTTGGGCCGCAGCAGGAGCCCTAGGAGAGTTAGCGGACACTAGAGCATTAACCCCACTAAAAAAGCCCTAAACGATAAAGACATAAAAGTTCAAAGAAAAGCAGCTTGGGCTCTAAGAAAAATGGGGCACAAACCCAACACAAAAATCCAGCCACAACACAAAAACAAAACTCCAAGCCCCCACCAAAAAGCACACATCCAAAGGGTATGATGAACAATCAAAAACCAAAAATTTGAGCCAAAAATAAACCCCAAATTTTTTTAATCCATTTATTAAAAAACGCCGCACATCACCATTTGGACTAAAAACACGTATACGTTTTTATGCGTCTTAGACATAAATATAAAAAATGTTTTTCATGGCAAACGTTCATACGCTTCGCGTTTTAGACAAACCAACATACGCTGAAAGCATTTCAGATAAAGGTATGAAAATGTTTTTCATGGCAAAGTATGAAAAAGTTTTTCATGGCAAAATTATAGGATAGAGAGAAACCGAGCATAGACGAACTCATTTTCCCTTCAGGAGTTGTGGTCTTTATAAGTCCAAAACATACAAAATAAGTCACCGGATCAAGTGAACAAGCCAACATACAAAAGCTCCACAATAGGGGTTCATATGTTGTGGAGAAAAGCCATAATGCAAAACACCTCCCAAATAATTTACAATCCAAATGGGGAAAGCCTCCTATATGAAATATGCAGATGGTGCACTTGGTACTAAAAATTAAATGCTAAAACCTTTTTCGGCGCCCACACCAAAACCCCTTCATAAAAAATGCCCCAACTGTGGATGCCCCACTACAGTAATCTATGACGAAATAATCTACGCATGCGGAGTGTGCGGAAGAATACTCGTAGAAAAATACTTGACACTCCCCACGACTGAAGTCAGGGGATTCTTGGAAGCTCATATTTAAAGCCTCCAATGGGTGTGCCACCGCCCAGTTAACGTGCCCTCCATTATGGACGGCACCTATGTTCAATGCCCCTACCACGTCTCGGTGCGCCTCAACTCCGCATTGTTTACACTTAAATAGTCTGCCCCGCTTCGTCACTTCACTGCTCCCACACCAAGGGCACCGGCTTGAGGTCCCACGCTCGTCCACCACCTCGACCCTAATACCGTACTCCTCGGAAACCTCTCGGATACGCTTCAGGAGGTAGTGGTGGCTCCAGAAATTGTTCACCATGGTGTTTGATTTTCGGCTGCCATTGACGTTTGCCCGAATGTTCTTGAGGTTTCCGACTACAATCTTTGAAACCCCTTCCCTCCATAGCCGCTCAACCGCCCTCCGCACCACGCCTTTTATGTGCTGTCTGAATCTTAGCGTGCGCCGCCTGAACAAGCCACGGATTCTCTTCGTACTACGCTTGCCGTTGGTGTTTGCCGCTATCTTTTTCAGCCGGTCTATCTTGTGTGAGAGATACCACCAATCTGCAAGTGCTGGTCTTCCGCTGTATGCAAGCACCTGCCTTTTCCCATCCACGGCCACCGTGAGTAGCTCAAGCACAAAGTCCACATAGGCCCTCTTGCTTGAGAGCGGTTGATGGGGAGGCTTAACCTCCACCGATTGTTGGGCGTACCACTTGTTTTTGTTTTGGTCGTAGGTGAGGGTGAGCAGGCCCTGCCTGTTCCAACTTTTCCACCGGGGCTTGCCCCTCCACTTCACTTTGAGCTTCTTGGGGAGCCTCAATACCCCCTTTTCTAGCTGGTAGCAGTCGCATCTTATGGGAATCAGGAGCCTGCGCTTTCCGTTCTCCCGGTTCTTCCAGTAGCTTGGCGGTGCGACCTTTTGGATGTGTGGAGGGAGTTTTCCCTGCGCCTTTAGTTTAAGTAGGGCGAAGAACGACTTCCAGGCCTCGTTGTTCTTCCTTATTATCTGCTGGGCGGTTGCGGAGCCCACTACACCCTTATACTTATCGTAGAGGTCTTGGCTCCCCCAGTTGATTTTCCCCTAAAGAAGGTTTGTCTGCGGCGATAGTTGAGTTCATTCCACAGTCGGGCGCAGGCATCCGCGACCTCCAACAGTTGCTGGTGCTGCTTCTTCGTCGGGGCGAGTGTGAACGTGTTTGTGCGCTTCATTTCCACATCCTCGATTGCCTCTCAATACCTTTCTTAATGGTTTCACTCGACATTTTCCCCGCTGTGGAGACGAAGTTTGTCCAAAGTGGCGGGTTCTTTTAGGCAAATGGGGGAATTCCCATCTTAGGTGGTGGGGTGGGCGACCCTTTTTTTGGAGCGACTTGGCGGGTTTGTGGGCTGGGGGCTGGGGATGTTGTGGAAACGGATGGGTGCAAGGTGGTTGGGTGGGTTGCGCTTCTTTCTTGTGCCGTGATTTCCACGTCCTTCTCCTTTTGCTACTTCTCTTATAGGTTTTGCTCCGGCCGCCTTTTTACCTTGTTTATGAGGGCTGGTTTTCTACGCTTGGGGGCACCAGAAGAGGTGGTAGTTGGTGAGATGGACCTGTTTTCGGGAATGCTTGTATTCCCTCTGTTAACGCAATTTATCTATCAATACACTCGCTTATTAAACTTTTTTTGGCGATTCACCCCTCACGACTAATAGGTCGGGGGCTTTCTCGCCAATGATTTGTAATATCGCTCAACAGTTCAAAAAAGGTATGTAACGTGGAGTACGCATACGAATGTTACCACTGCGCAAACACCTCAAAAATCACAGCCCTACACATATGTGGCGACGGAAAACTTGGTGAATGCGACGCTCTCTTTTTAAACGAAACAGGGGAACCCCTAGCGTTCGGATGCATAAGATGCCACAAAAAACAAACACAACAGCTTAACAAAAAACAAATATAGGAACAGCCAAATCAAAAAAGGGCCTCAAAAAATCACAGTTTTAGGCAGGCTGCTTCTTCTTAGCCAACTCGTACACAAGTTGGGCAATCTTCTCAAAAGCCTCATTCACACCAAAACCAGACTTCGCACTAGTTTCAAAATATGGTGCGTCGCCCAACTTGGCTGCCAAAACACTACCCATCTCAGGACTAATCTTACGCTGATCGTTCAAATCCACCTTATTCGCAAGCAAAACCTTTGGAATCTGACCACAAATATTAGTCAATTCCCTATCCCAATTAAGAACATTATCATAACTATCAGTACGACTCACGTCGTAAACATACATTGCGCCCATAGCGCCCTTATAGAACAAAACCCGGACATCACTAAAATGCGGCTGCCCCGCCAAATCCCAAATCTGTAACTTAACAGGCTTATCCTCAATAACCAAACTTTTAACAGCAAAATTCGAACCTATAGTCATAATGTAGTCTGTTCTAAAGGAGCCTTCTGTCCACTGTTTTATGAGTGAAGTTTTTCCTACTGCTCCGTCGCCCACTACGACTATTTTGAAAACGAATCCTAGGCTTTTCATTTGCTTTCCTCCGGTCTGAGTCTAATAATAGACTCTCTGTTTAGCTATTTTTATTTTTTGCTCACATATGTTGGAAAAAGTTTTTGTTGTTTAACCATTTGTGTTTGCCTGTAAATATAGATTTCTTGTACATTTTGCGGCTTTTTTGGGGATAGACTTTTTTTGGTTTGTTTTCCCATTTGTTTATCGATAGGTCTATAAGTTTCTTATATAATTTTGTTTTTGTGTTGGTTGGTGGTTTTATGGCGCGTAAACCTTTGGGTGTTCAAATTCTGTCGGTTTCTATTTTGTTGGCTTCTTTGGTTTTTTTGGTTTTGGGCTATTATTTCTATAGGCTTTTTGCTCCTTCTTATAATTTGTTTGCGCCTTTTCCCGGTGTTCCCCAGTTGTACTGGTTGCCTTTGTTTTTTGTTTCTTTTGGAGTTTTAGGTTTGGTGGTGGGTTTGGGATTTTGGGGCGTTAGACGGTGGGCTTATCTTTTGACTGTTGGGTTTTGTGTGGTGTTTATTGGTTTTGGGGTTTTCTTTGTGGGTTTGGGTTTATTGGTTTTGGGGTTTTTAGATGTTTTTTCGGTGGAATTGTTTAGTGTTTCGGCTTTTTTGGTTTTGGGTGTTACGGGGAGGTTCTTTGCTTCTTTGATGCTGGGGGCAGGCTTAGTTTTTATTGTGTTGAGTGTGGTTGTTTTGAGATATCTTACTGGTGAGGTGAAGTATGTTTTTTATTGAAGGCATTAGTTGAAATTTTTGGCGTGTTTTATAGTTAACTTTTTGGGGTTTGGATTTTTGTGGTTCGGTAATATTTTTTCTGGGGTGAATCTTCTTTAGGTCTTTGTTTTTAGGTTTTAGGCTCATTTTTTTAATTTTTTTAATGCAAAACGCTTATATTGTATAAAGATATTTTGGGAATTCATTGTTGACTTCATGTTAGTATGTTGATTTACAATACTGTTGGTGTCTTTGAAGGTTTGGTGTTGTTTGTGGTGTCTGTTGAAAGTGGATTTGTTCGTCGGTGGGTTGAGGTTAGTGATTTAAGAAGGGGACAGATTTTTGTTTTTCTAACCAGTATGGCTTGGGGTTCGTCTTTTGTTGTTATAAGGTGGGGTGTGGATTTTCTTAACCCGTTTGTGTATTTGTTTTTCCGTTTTGTGGTGGCTTCTGTGGTTACTTTGCCTTTTCTTAGATGGGTGGGCGCTGGTGGGCTTAGAGAGCTGTTTTTTGATAGGAGGGTGGTTTTTGTGGGTTTGATTAATACTTTAGCGTTTTTCTGCGAGTTTGTGGGTATGGAGTATACTACTGCGGGAATTTCGGCTTTGTTGACGAATGTGAATGTGGTTATCATTGCCTTTTTAGCTTACTTCTTTCTGGGTGAGGATATGGGGAGGAAGAAAATTGTTGCTTTGGCTTTGAGCGTTTTGGGAGTTTTTTTGATAGCGGTGAATGGGGATCTTGCGAATCTCCAGGGTGGAGAGTTTCTGGGAAACTTTTTGATACTAGTTTCGGGGGCTCTGTGGGCGATTTACATAGTGCTCATGAAGGTCATTGTGGATAACAAGTCGCATAGACATGGCGAGGTGAATTCCATGAATCTTACCTATGCGGTCACCTTGATGACGATGATTTTCTCCCTGTTTCCTGTTCTAATTTATGGATTTGAGGATTTTTCTCTGATATCTCAGGTGGCCACGGTTCCCGCTCTTATGGGAATTTTGTATATGGGGTTTGTGTGCACCACGCTGGCCTATTTCCTGTACTTTGAGGGATTGAAGCGTGTTAGTGCTTCAGTTTCTGGTCTGTACCTACTTTTACAAATTATTTTTGCGGTGGGCTTGGGATTTTTGCTCCTAGGAGAGGTTCCCACAATTCACACCCTTATAGGCGGTGCTTTGATAGGGGTTTCAATTTACTTGGTTTCTTGAGTTTGTGCCATAGTTTTTTCATAAAAATTGGGGGTTTGTCATTTAAAAACTGTAGAGATAGATAGGTATTTCAAAATTTGACCTTTTTTATGTGTATTGCCTCTAACTTTTTTAAACCCACGTTTTGTCTATTTTTTTAATAAAATTTATGCTTTTTATCTTATTTTTTTAGGCGAAATATTTATATTACCTAATTATCTTATACAACAAATTGGCGACGTCGTGTTGACGGAGTGAATTCAGAGATGTTAAGTAAAGGAGGGTTAAACCTTGAAAGCCATTCCTGTGGAAGTAGGACACCAACTCGTCAGAGCAAACACCTTGAGAAGGGGCCAACTCTTCATCATCGTCGCCAGCACCATCTGGGGCTCTTCATTTGTATTTATTAAGTGGGGAGTGGAATTCCTTAATCCATTCATTTATCTGTTTTTCCGATTCCTCGTAGCCGCAATCGTAACCTTGCCCATTATGAGATTTGTAAGATCTAGAGAACTCGCACATTACTTGTTGGATAGAAGAGTAATTTTGGTGGGTCTAATTAATACTTTGGCGTTTTTCTGCGAATTTGTGGGAATAGAGTATACTACTGCGGGAATGGCGGCTATATTAACTAATGTCCAAGTGGTCTTTGTGGCGCTTTTGGCGTATATTTTCCTAGGGGAACAGATGGATAAGCGGAAAACCGTGGCCTTAACCGCGAGTGTTTTGGGCGTGCTTCTCATCGCCATAAATGGGGATCCTTCAAACTTGCAGGGAGGCCAGCTTCTAGGCAACCTATTGATACTGGTTTCGGGAATTCTGTGGGCGGTTTACATAGTTGCTTCAAAGTTTGTTTTGGAGAACAATTCTGGAAAATATTTTGAAGTAAACTCAATGGAGCTTACATACGCAGTGACCATTCTCACCATGATGTTTTCACTGCCTCCAGCATTAATCTATGGATTCACTGACTTTTCTTCAATGCTGGATGTTGCAACAGCTCCCGCAATCATTGGAATCCTATACATGGGATTCATGTGCACCACGCTGGCCTATTTCCTGTACTTTGAGGGACTAAAGAGGGTAACCGCTTCTGCATCAGCAATATATTTGATTTTGCAAACTGTCTTTGCGGTTCTCCTAGCCTTCTTATTCCTAGGGGAGATTCCGACGCTCTACACATTATCGGGTGGAATACTAATAGGAGCTTCTATATACCTAGTTTCCTAAGTTGAAGATTTAAAAATGTTTTACACGCTCAGCTTTTTGGCGGGTTTGACTATGTATTCGCAGTACTCGTCGCCCTTAGCCAAACACTTCACTTCTTGAGCATCGTATTCTCTTCCCGTGTATTTTTCCACTGTGCCAGCTATGATGCCTGCTATTGAAACACCGGCGGGTTTACCCAAGTCTTTGAGTTGGCTGCAAATGAGATTATCGAACACTTTGAATCTGAGAAATCCTTCATCGGGGTTAAACTCCACCATTTCAAAGTCTCCAAGCCCTCTGAGAGTCAAGATCTTAAAGTAGTAGGTGAGGATGTCTTTTAGGTCGGAGAGCTTGAATTCTTTCACTAAGGGGTAAAAGAATGAGGATCCCCTTTCCTTCTCCAGAGAGTAAATTAGTTGGTAGATGTTTTCGTATCCATAAATTTTGAATAGGTTCTCAAGTATAAAGGAGAGGTAGTCTCCACCTAAAAGGACGATTCTGTTGCCCATCAGGTCAACATAGCCTTGCTTAACCATTTTTAATTGCTGCTTGAAAGGTTCAAAATCTTCGATTAGACCTGTTCTTATAACGATTTTTTCGGGTGTTTTTTCGTATGGTGCATAGGCGTCTATGTGGCGGGGAAGCGGTGACTTTTTTACTCGGAGATATTTCTGGAATCTTCCGTCTATTTGTTCTATTTTGAAATCTATTACGAAATCGAAAATGTGTTCTAACGTGTTTATGGTTTTGGTTTCCAGCATTCCCTTGTCAAAAACATAAATAGCGGATCCATACTGAGCTATGTACATTCTTTGCTTGTAAATCAGGTTTATGATTTTCTGTACTTCAGCCTTGGCCAGAAAAACGTTTGAAAAAAAGAAGACGCTAAAAATTTGGTTTTTGAATTTATCAATTTGAGTTAGAAGCTTTAGAAAGAAAGCATCAATATGAATAGGGTCTCTTGGCTCACTAATTAGCACTTTCTCCTTCGATTCAATGTCCCCAAACATTTTTGTGAAACCATCTATCAGTAGGAAAAGATCTTTTTCCTCGTATTGCTCATAATTCCACCCAAACCAATCAAACCACTCTCTTATCCTCTCGGGAGGCAGGTCTAAATCGAAGATAAAGCCGAAGTCCCCATGACACAATCGATAGTAAAGAATTTGAAGGGCTAAAACTTCAGCCATAGAACCAGTTTCAGTTAAAAACAAGATAGGAGCATTTCTGTAGAAGCCCCCTCCTAACAGAGTGTCCAACTCACTAATTCCAGAAGTAATTAAATCCATAATAAACACTCCTAGTAAACGTATGTACCTCTCACGCCCACCAGTCGCCGTTTACAATTCCAAATGGTGATGCGAATATCCCTGATTTTATTCGAGGAACAATGATAGAAACTAGAGCGTGTCTAATCAAAGATATAATTTGGAAAATTAATATATTTTTTCCATTTCTCATAAATAGGATTCATGAATTAAACTCGTTTGTAAAACTGGTTTTTCATAGTTAATTTTATCAGTCCACAGATGAAAATATGTAGCTCACACTTTTGGTGGTTCGCCCAAAAAAATTATAATGGCGTTTGTGGGTACAATATTTTTAATTGGTTTTTGATAGACGTATGAGGTGGAATTATTGAAGGCGCTTCTTTGGGATGGTGGAGCATTCCCTGAGGGGTTTCACTTAGAAGATGTTGAAAAACCAGTGCCTAAAAGGAACTGGGTTTGCATTAAAACCAAACTGTGTGGCATATGTGGCTCGGACATTGGGGTTATAAGTGGAAGAATGCCGCTCCTTGCAGATTTTCTGGTGAAGCCAACCATTCTTGGCCATGAAGCGTTAGGAGTCATAAGTGAAGTTGGGGAGGGTGTGGTTGACTTTGAAGTGGGGGATAGAGTAGTTTGTGAGGGATTAGGAGGCTGTGCCGAGCTGGGTGTGGCTCCCTGTAAGATGTGCCAGATTGGCCGATACAATCTCTGCTTAAATATTGCTAAGGCGGGCAGCGGTGTGGGAGCAAGTCAAGCGAACGGTGGAGGGTTTGCAGAATACTTCTTAGCTCATAAGTCAAAGATTTACAAAGTTCCTGACAGTATAACCGACGAGGAGGCTGTTCTGACGGAGCCTCTCAGTGTAGCGGTTCATTCTTGCCTCATTGGCAATCCTTCGGGAAAAAGGGTGGCCATTATTGGTGCTGGAGCTATTGGATTGCAGCTTCTCCAGGTTTGCAAAGTTATGGGGGCAAGGGAAATTTTTGTGATAAGTAAGTATGATTTTCAGGCCAGGTTGGCGGAGAGGCTAGGTGCGGATAGGGTGTACTGCTTGGAGAGAAATCAGATTCCAGTTTTGGAGATAGCTTTGGAAACCGGTGAGGGGGTAGATCAGTGCTACGAAGCTGTGGGAAGTGAACAAACGCTTCAGGATGCTATCGCAGTGACGAGGCAGGGAGGAGAAATTATATTCGTGGGAGTGATGGGGCAAGCAAGAATTGACTTTGTCATGTTTAGTGCTAAGGAACTCAAGCTACATGGTACCTGGTATTATGCTAATGAGCCGCAAGTAGCCAGAACTTCTACAGATGTGGCATTAGACCTATTGAGGAGGGGCAAGGTTAACAATAGACCACTGCTCACAAAGACCTATAGGTTAGAAGAGTGGAGAGAAGCTTTTGAGGCGCAGATTAATAAGAAAAAGTATGAATCAACAAAAATAGCTTTCAGATATGATTAAGCCTTTTTTTCAAGACGCACAGGAATCTAATTGTTGATACTTGTAATGCTTAAGTAATCTTCCGAAACATAAATAAAAGAAGATGTTCAAAATCAACTGTAGAAAGATTTGTTGGAGATTTAGTTTCGATGAGTAAAGATAAGCAAGAGTTCCCCTTGGATTTCATGTTGAGGACTAAGAAGTTTGAGAGTAAGGGAGAAGTTGAAGAATTTGTGGAAACGCCCGAAAGGCGGAAGAAGCGTCTCCTTTTACTGGTGCGTTCAGGTATATTTCACTTTTTGGAGGAGTTGGTGAGGGAGCAAAAAAATCTGGGAATAACTGATGATGAAATAAGGGAGAACGTTTATGTGGGAATAGAGATGAGGAAACACAAGGTGCATGAGCTTCACAATCCTAATCCCATATTTGAAAAGGCGGCTGAGGAGTACTCTAAGCTGCAGGCAAGATTAGCACAGCTCTCTCCCCAAGAAATATTGGAAGAGAACAAAAGGATTATTCTAAAATTTGCTCCCCCGAAAAAGTGAAGCCCCATAAATAATGGACAGTTAACTTCTATTAACACAACTAAATTTAATTCTTCTTTCTTAGTTCATTAATTGCAGGCTCCAAAAATATTTTAATGCGTTTTGTCCTACTTTTTTGAAACATTAATGTAAAAATAAATTTAAATGGGTAAGAAAACATTATACTATATAACGTCAAAAATTTGGGCAAGGTCACTGGGTTAAACAACGGTAGGGGGCAATAAAGCAACGGAAGGCTGTGATAATGGTAGTGGAAGAAAGGGAAATTAGAAAAAAACCGCCGCATATGTTTCCCAAAGATGACGAACTTGTTAACCACAGCGATGACATCTTGGGCGCACTTGAAAAGTTGAGCAAGGGAGAAACAGTTTTTGTCTGTTCAAAGAAATTATCTATTCTTATGAGGAGATTCGGCGAAGACGCCATAGTCAGATGCATCCGGTACAAGGGCAAATCGATTTTTCGCGTAGAGCCCTTAACCAAAAGCTGAAAAAACATTCAATTTACTCCTTCTCACACCCATAATTTTATATAAAGTTTCGGGAGTCCATGAAACAAAGAGGAGCACCCCTCACAGACAGGTTTTCGGAAACCGTAATTCATACATTAAAAAAATAACAATTGAAAAATCAAAATATGAAAAATAAATTTTCTCGAAGCGCATGCCCCTAGATAGACCCTTAAAGCACTTCTCCACCGAAACAGCTCAAATGGAAATAAACATGTATTTTTTGGGAATTTCTTGTTTTTGAGGCGCGTGAAAAAAGGCTTTTTTGGTGCTTCTTTTCTCTAAGTAAGCCTTTAGACGATAGAACAGCCAAACGTTTTCCGGGAAAAACTCATAGAAACCACGTGCTGTTCGTGATGGTTTCGCTTCAAAGGGTGAACTCTAGAATGTATCTATCCTATACTTAGTGCTGACTTACTTTGCCGATAATGTTAAAAAAGATAGTTAATTATTTTTTATCATCAGTTTTGTGTTTTGGAGGTTATATTTTGTCTGAGAGATATCTTAGTGCGCCTAGTAGCAAGGATATGGCAGCCTTCGAGGCTATGGTGCAGAATGTTAGAGAGGATTTGCAGGACGCAGCGAGAAGTGCTGCTGATTCTGTCAGTTCGCTTCTTAGGACAGGCGATTTTAAGCGGGCCGCAGATTACATTTTTGATATGGTTGCGCAGTCCCTTTTAATAAATCTGCTTGAGCCCCCGAGAAAAGCTATAGAGTTTATTAAGGGAAAAAGAGACCGCTTTTCTGAACTTTTGGAGAATCCAATTTTTAAGGCCAGCGAAAAACTTTTAGAATCCTTCGAGAAGGGAAACAAGGAGCTGTTTGCGGGCGCCATGCAGGCAGTAGAGGAATCAGTGATAGGGAAAACTTCCATAGATTTTAGATACACTATAATGAAGGATTTACACTGCGCCTTCTACAAATATGTCAAATCATAAAGCTAAGAGATAACCTGTCCTGCCTCAAAATAAAAAAGTGGCAACACTGTTTTGGTAGAGCCTGTGGACTGGTGATTTAGAGTTTGACTAGTCTTAGAATGTTTTGACCTAGAATAAGTTGCTTTTCTTCGTTGCTTATATCTAAATTTCGAATTTTGTTGACCTCGTAATGTGGATCACCGTGGGGAATAAATGGCATGTCGCTTCCAAAAATGATCCGTTCACTGCCCAAGGCCTTTATGGCAATCATAACTTTTTCGGCTGTTCCGCCGGATGTGTCTAAGTAGACGTTATCATATTTCTTTGCTAGTTCTAATGCCTCCTTCTCGAAGGTCCCGCCCAGGTGTGCAATTATAAGTTTTAATCCTGGAAACTGATCAATAATTTCTGTGTAGTATAGGGGATTGGAGTTGTCTGTATCATTCTTCCATATTTTTCCGGAGTGGACGAGGACGGGAATATTGAGCTTTTCAGCCTTCTCCCAGATGTGCATGGCTTCATTTGGCCAGAAATTTTGGTGCACGGCGTGAAGCTTTAAGCCCTTGAAGCCTTGCCTTATATGGAATTCTAGAATTTGCCCCGCCTTAGAATCGTGGGGATCCACGCAGCAGAAACCCATAAAGGTGTCTGGGAACATATCTATTAAGCTCTTCACAATGGGCGTTATGTAGGGGAAAAATGGCGACACTACTGCTCCCCCAATACCGTTTTTGAACATGCGTTCCATAAGGTAGTATCCTAGTCTTTTAACACCATATTCATTCCTCAGATACTTTAATGAGTAGTAGGCTAGTACTCCTTCCAAGTTCCCCACGAAACCCAGTCCCTTAGTCCCAGTTCTATTAAAATAAGGATGGATATGAGCGTCTATTATCATTGAATCATCTCCAACAGGGAACATGAAGATGTGTGAATCAATCAATTATTAGTTATAAATTTAAGTAACTAAATCTTAGGTTTTTATTAGGAAAAATATTTCGGTGAGAACCCAAACTCCCAAAAGATTATTTAAAATAGTAAAGATGAAACCTTTATTTTAAATAGTTAAGAATTAACTTTTATATGATTGGCTCCTGTTGAAGTGTTTAGAATAGATTTCTACGGTGAGTTTCTTGAGCTATGCGGAACACAGAAGGGTAAAGTTGAGTAAAGATGTTCTGCAGATTCTCTTTAAGCCTTTGAGCAAAAAGGTGATGCGGAGACTGGTTTCGGGTTGGGGGTTTGGAATCCTTGAAAATTTAGATATCGATGAAATCATAAATGTACTAGATGGACGAGAATTGTTAGTGGCAAAGTTCCTAGAACTTCTGCTTCTCTACGATATGAGTATGGCTTTAAAATTTGATTTGTGGTCAGTTTACAGCTATTCAAATTCCATTGGGAACATCGCTGTCAAAGACTTGGAAAATTCTCTTAACGGCATCCTGAAAATGAAAAAAAACAGTGATAAATCATTTCTCAACGTTTATGAAGTTTCAAAAAATAAGGAATATTACATAGTATATTCTTATGAGGATAAGCCCGTGCTGATAGAAGAATGGGGTTTTAAGTATAATGTGGTGAATAGACTAGCCCGCGTAAGATCCATTTTGAACTTGGAGAAAAAGACACTGCTAATAGACGCGGAATCTGAGAAAGAAGGTGAAAAATTCAAAAAGGCCCTAGAAAAAGCACTAAAAACAAAATTCCACCACACCACCTTCCCACCGTATGTTTTGCAAGAATTTGCGGAAAAAGACACAGTCAAAAAAGCGGCTTTCGCATGCGACTCACAATTAAGTGGAGTGGAGGGAATAAGAAAAATCACATTGGAGGGAAACAATGTTTTTGACGCAATAAAGGGATTAAGGGCGAGACAGGACATCGACTTCAGAAAAGTGGGACCACTCGTAGAGGCCGAAACCCCCAAACTCTACATATCCTCCGAAGGAAAACTAATGTTCAAAGACCAAAAGAACAAAGATCAAATCCTAAAGAAATTAAGGGAAACAACGGAGGGAGAAGGTGAGCCGTAAATACTAATAATCTACACAAAATTTCAGAAAAATTATTTTAGGAATATAGAAAAACTTTTTCGTAACCACTAAACTATTTAGCCAGATAAAAATTAAAGGGACGGTCTACGATTGAGCCAGAAGAGTGTCCATATGACTTTAAAGGTGATACCCGAAAAATGTGCGGGCTGCCACATATGCGAGCTTATTTGCAGTCTGTATCATTTTAAGGTAAATAATCCCAAGAAATCGAGAATCAGAGTGAAAACCCTTTTCCCTGAACCGGGAATCAATAAACCCGTAGTGTGTAGACAGTGTAAGAAGCCAGCATGTATGGAAGCATGTCCTGAGAGGGCTATCACCATTGGGGAGGGAATCGTTAAGCTCAACACCCAAAAATGTACAGGATGCAGAAAATGCCTAGAAGCATGTCCTTTCGGAGCCCTCTTCACACATCCAGACATTCCTTACCCTTTAAAATGTGATTTATGCGATGGCAACCCCCAGTGTCTGATATGCCCAAAGGAAGCTATACTATTTGT
>JAHAWU010000132.1 GCA_018383815.1 Candidatus Jordarchaeia archaeon
ATACTACAACAGGAAGCCCAAGGGAACGAACATCCCCCAAGAAGTTGTGAAGAACACAATAATTGTATCCCACGAGGGTGAGGTGGCCTATGTATATCGCGGCTTGGAGGGGACGATCCAGGTGGAGGAGGTGGGTGTCATCACGGCTGAGGAACTCGCCCGCCTCATATACCGATATGCTACTAGTCCGGTGGTCTGCGTCTACAATCGACTTCGCATTATACCCTTCGACCAGCTCGTCGAGTCTCTCATACCCCTGGTGAGGCGTGATGAGATCTACCACATTAAGTGTGGTAAGGACTATTTCAAAGCCTACATAGAGTGCCGCTTCAAGTACCTGAAGAGGAGACTGCGCTGGTTTGACCGGAACTTCCGCAGCCTTAGTGGGCTTCAAGAACACCTTCAAGCTCCTCTCCATAGGCTACAACCTCCTCAAGGTGCACCGAACGCTGGGTTGCACACCATTCGAAGCCGGTGGTGTCGAGAAGCTTGACTATTACGAGGTGTGGGACAAGCTACTCAGAAGCGATGCACATGATTGGTGACTCTAGGTTAACTGTGCCCAAGCCGCTGGGGGACGTCTTTTGGACTGGGCTTCGAGTTGTCTTCTGCATATGGTTTAGTTCTCCCCATTTATTCCCCCTTTTGCCAAAAGGAGGCTTCATAGGGCTTCTTTCCAATTGAATTCTAACCCCCCTTTTTCTGGGAAACATTTGTCTCCAAGCATGCCCTAATACCAAAAATACACTAAAAACTTTTATGCCCGAATAAATTAAAAAAATTAACAATATTTATTTTATTATCTGAAAATGCAAAAATATTAAATATATCCCACATTCCGCATCCTTCGTGATTTTTGATTTTTTTCGTTTTTTTCCAGTTTGCCCGTGTCTCTTATGGGGGATTCAAAAAATTGTGTGACGAAAGCTACAATGGTTCTTGGTTTTGGCTTACAAAATCCGCAAAAACCTACATAAGCTTCGCTTCTTAGACAAACCAACATACGCTCACGCGTTTCAGATAAAGTATGAAAAATGTTTTTCATGGGAAAGCATGAAAAATGTTTTTCATAGCAAATAGAAAAAAATAAGTCAAGTGGGATATATTTATTTAATTATAATTTAAGAGGTAGGTTAGAAGGCTTGATTATTATCGCTTTATGCCAGTATAGATCGAAAATTTTTTTAGTTAGCTTTAAGAAATCTTCGGATTTACTAAAAATACACTTGCTGTAATCAATCGAATCTCCTGCTCTAAGGAAAATTATGGCCCCATTATCCGTAATTATAAGAGATAAATCTAGTTCTTCGGATAACCTCACACTGTTAAAAAAATCAATTTGTTTTAATAATTCATTTGCTTTGGGAATCAAATATTCACTTTTTGTGAATTTTTCAAGTAGTTTGCGATCAATAATTGCCTTTATATCAAAGCTGGTTCCCGATTGAACTTTTTTCTGTGTTATAGGAATAACTGAAGTTTGTAATTGGTCCGTAATAGCATATATATACCTGTTGGACTTCTTGATTAGTTCTGCCCATAATTCGATGTTTTCCATAGTTTTTGTTCCAAGTTCGACGTCTGATAGGCATATTATCTGGAACAGAATTTCCAAGGGTATGTTTTCAAAATTGTGGGTGTTTATAAAATCCGCTAAATTCAAGCTGTTCTCAAAAAAGGCAGTTACAGAACAAATCATTTTACCAAAAGAAGTAATTTGGTAATCACCTTCGACAGTTTTTTGAATTAGCTTTGCTTCTTGTAATCTTTTTAGGTGTCGGGATACCTCGGGTCCTGTGAGTCCTAATTCTTTCTCTAAATGCATGTGTTTTTTCCTTTTCTTAGAAATAGATTGTAGGACCTTATATCGTCCTTCATGTGATAATTCGAAGAATAAGTCGTTAACCTTCATATTTCATCTAAATTTTTTTCTGGTAGGTATAGGATATAAAATTAACTCAGAATAAAATAATTAAGATTAGTCTTAAAGATTAGGATAAACATTAATTCAATAAGTTTCATATTAGGAATTTTTTAAATAAAACATTCATCAAGATATATTAACGACTCAAAATGGAGAAGAGGAGGCTTCTTTTTGTTAGAGGATTTGGAATTCAAAGTCCTGCAAATACTAGCTAAGGAATTTGAGTATACCCAAGGATTACATGTGGAAATTAAAAAGCTTAGAAAATTATTGGGCTTGAGGAAAGAATTGGACACGGCATTGGAGTCTTTAGAGAATCAGGGACTCGTAAACTTGTACAAAGAGAAGGACAAAATAAAACTTGCAAAGATAACCTGGAAGGGGCTGAATGAGATCGGCGAAGTTTCATTGAAATATGGTCTTGGTAAAGATTACTATAAAAATTACAAAATGGGGTTGTAAATGAAATGGACTACATGCCATGGTGGAGTGAGAAGAATAGAAAATTTGCTGATGAAATGGAGGCGTTTGTAGATTCTGAGCTAGTTCCGTTAGCCATGAAATTAGAAGAAGAAAACAAGGATCCGATGGCTATACAGTGGCAAGCCAGCAAGAAATGTATCGAACACGGATTTCATCCCCTAATGGTTCTAACCGAGGAGAAATATGGAGGGAGTGAACAAGGCTACACAGGTTACACCATACTAAATGAGGAAACCGGAAGGTGCTTATTGAATATCAACCCTCTCCTTACAAGCGTGTTTGGTGCTGGACCAGTGCTATTATTTGGAACCGATGCCCAGAAAGAAGAGTTCCTTGCTCCAATGGTCAAGGGTGAAAAATGGGCATCAATAGCTGTAACCGAGCCAGATGCGGGAAACGATGTTGCAGGTTTACAATTACACGCCGAAAAAGATGGCGATGAGTGGATCCTGAATGGCTGGAAACGATTCATTACCCTTGCTCCACTATCAGATTACCTCATGCTTTACGCTAATACAGATCCCCAAATGAAACATATACATAGACACTTGACCGCTTTTATTGTACCCAGACGTAGTAAAGGTATCACCATAGAGAAGATTAACCGCTTAGCTGGTAGAGTTGAAATGGCAAATTCGGTTGTGCGATTCAGAGATGTCAGAGTACCTGAAAAGTGCATGATACTAGAACCGGGTGATGGCTGGATGGTTATGACGAGTGCCTTGAATATAGAGCGACTAGGCCTTGCAGGCGTGATTGGTCAGGGCAGAGTCCTCCAAGAAATAGCACGTGCGTATGCCAAGAGGAGAGTTCAATTTGGAATGCCAATTTCACATTATCAAAATATTCAATTGCGAATGGCAGAAATAAAAATGCGGCTGGAGACTGCTCGAGCTACCATCTACTACCTTGCTGATTTATTAGATAAGGGTGAGGTGGATATGTTTGAATTCGGTGTCAAATCTGCTGCGGCAAAAATTTACTGTACTCAATCTCTTGCTGAAATCGGTCAGCATGCAGCGTATATTTGTGCAGGAGATGGGTATACGCACGAATTCGGAATTTACGGTATCTTAGAAAACGCAATGTTAATGCAGGTTGCGGGAGGATCTAATGATGTTTTAAAAATATTCATTGGACGAAATGAGTTTATTAAGGATATAGATGAGAGATTATTACCACGTGCATTGAGAGGTGTGACTAAAGAGGAGATTGAAAATCTAAATGAATCCTAAAGATTGTGAATGCCTTGCCTACACCCCTTTTAATTTTCACAATACCGCTACTATACAAAAAGAAGCTACCTCTGCTAAAGCAAATATGAACAAAATCCTAGCTATAAAAATATTATTTATGAATCGTCCAACAAAATAAAAAGGAGGAATCGAAAAATGGGAGAATATGAAACTATATTGTACGAAGTTGAAGACCAAGTTGGTTGGATAACATTCAACAACCCTGAAAAAATGAATCCATTAAATAAAAAAGTCTGGCATGAAATAATGGATGTACTATTAAAAACCGAAAAAGGCACCGATGTGCGAGTAATCGCAATAACAGGAAAGGATCCCGCATTCTCTTCGGGTCTGAACATCAAAGAACTCGCCACTGTCGGTTTTAAAGGATTGGGTGAGTTTCTAGCAGACTTACTTGATCCACATGAACTTCTGATTAGATATCCAAAACCGATGATCGCTGCAATTAATGGACCCTGTTATGCTGGTGGACTGGAATTAACATTGTTTTGTGATTGCGCTATTGCTAGCGAGCGTGCAAAAATGGGATTCTTGGAAAATCGTCGAGGTTTGGTTAGCGGCACAGCTTTTCTTATGTTGGCTGACATACTAGGAATGAGACATGCAAAAGAATTACTATTAACCGGAAAAATCATCGATGCCCAGGAAGCCTATCGCATAGGACTTGTGAATAAGGTTGTTCCACATGAGAAATTACACGATGAAGTTATGAATTTAGCCAATGAAATGAAAAAAGTTGCACCGGTAAGCCATAAATGGACAAGAAAATGGTTTGCTGAGAGCAGACACCTAAATCCCCACAGGTGTATCGGTTTACTCTGGGAGCCATTCTACGAACTATTTCGCACTGAAGATGTCATTGAAGGGTTTACTGCTTTCCTGGAGGGTAATAGGGAACCAAGATGGAAAGGAAAATAAGGCAGATTTTGCTTATTGCACACTTGTTAACTCTACCTCGCTTGAACTATAAGGGTAGTGCAAAACCTATTTTTCTCTCCCCTGCCTAAATCTTTTTCCTTGGAAGACCAAGTCTCTCAACATTTTCGAGTTTAGCAGGATATAGTACAAAGAAAAAAGGAGTCAATTAAAAAACCCCTAAATGCAGATGTTAGAAGTATCTTAGATACCAATTTTTGTTTATAGATAACTGGGATGGCAAATACAGAATATTCAGCCTACTGAGAAATATGGTGATTTTAGTCGATCAGAGTTGAGTAATAAATCCAAAGTACAAATATAATTTTTCATTTGTATTTAGTTGTTGTGATCGAATGACGGATAATAGGGCTCCAAACTCCGAAAGAAGGCTTATTTTAGGCTCTTTTGGCGAACGTTTCCCACTCTTGGAAGGAACCCAAAAGAGCCCTCCTTTCAGGAAAAAGGAGTATATAAGACCAGATCGGTCTACATGGGCTAAATACACACAATTTTTTAATTTATTTAATTGCGATGAGTATTTAAATTAAAAATACAAGTAATTATAGTAGGCTAAAAAGTTCAACCTACTTCCTCAAGCCACTTATGGGATCTTGAAACTTAGGTAGGTGTGGTAGCAATGTCCGAAATGAAGGATTTTTTTAATGCCATAGTATACTGTAATGTATTCATTGCAGCAGATAAGATGGGCGTAACTCCAGTGTTACTCGGACGCCAAGCAGCAACGGTATTAGCCCCGGTAATAGACGGTCTCTTCAAACAGATAGTAAATTCAGATTCCCCCAAAACCATGGAAGAGTTCGTAAAAGACATAGAAAAAGTGGGAAAAGATACGGGACTATACCAAATTGAAATTATAGCGGATCCATCTGAAAACGTACACAAAGAGAAAATTACTAATTGCATATGGACAGAAATGGCTAAATACGCGAAAACCTTGGGATACAAATCTTGTCCTCTGTGTGGCATAGCAGTCACTATTATGGGGGGCATCCATAGTCTAGGTTTGGGTGAAGTGAACCGATTTGAAGCAGAAAATAACGAGAACGTTTGCATCTTAAAACTAGAAATGCAACAGAAATAAAATATTTTTCTAAAATATTTAAAGACGATCTACTTTCAATTTTTTTCATTTTTAAACCCATTTTTCGCGGATTTGGAAATTTAGTGGATTTGCGGGGCCTTTCATCACCAAGCTCCCAGCTTTTGAGAGAAATAGAAAAATTAAGCGGGTATAAATGCAAAAACACTTTTAAACCATTTTGAGAGAGACACAATCACCCAAATAGCTTCGCAGAATCCGCGAAATATCGGTTAAAAATTATATATTTTTAGAAAATTTGATTCTTCTAATTGATTGCCTGCTGTGGTTTCTTCGTTTTTATCACGAGTGGGACTTTCTCCGCTGGGCACCACATTCAGCTTGCAACTAAATCATCAAAAGCAAACAGGAAAACAACAATTAAAATTTACGCAACCAACTAGAACCAGAATCTGTTTTTTAGTTTTAATATTTCTAAGTCCTTAAAGGGTAAGAAACAGTTTTGGAAGCATCAAAGAAGGGCTCAAAAACACAAGATTTTGCGAATTTATCGCCGGGTTAGATTTCGTGTATGGGGGGACGCCTTCGTGGGTTACGTCGAGACCAGTTTTACCTGCCTCTTGTCTGGTCTGTGGTCTCTACTGTAGCCGAACTTGACTATTTCGCTCTCCTCATATTCTCCCTGGAGATTAACCTTTTCTTTATGTCGGCTCCGGGTAGTCCTGGCTCTATTTTCTTCCTAGCTGGTATTCTGCTCCCAGCGTCTTTTTGGGGAGAGTGGAAATCTGCTCGTCAAACTTAAATACTTCTAAACCTGCTTCTGACACGAGGGGTTTCACCACTGTTGGGATAGACTCTGGGTATATGTATTCTTTTCAGACTATCCCAACAACCCACATACTTAAGGCTACTTCTCACATTGAAGGAGAGAAAAATAATATGCTGTGAAAATATAACTTGTTAAAAAATTGTTGTTTCAGGTTTTCCTGGTTGCTTTTTCACGAGTATAAACGGGTGGTTCTTATGAATTTCACAGCAGAGTTATATCCTTACGGAAGGTGCTTGTACCACTCACCATAATAACTCTGAAAAGATTGCAACCAAACCGTGAAAAGGGCTTATTTTTTAACAAGTTCGTTAGAATAAAAAATATATAATGAAGAAAGATTAATATATACGTAAATTAGAAATTTTTAAAAATAGTGATTGAAAATGGGCATTAAGGAGGAATTACTGGAAGCACTGGGAGAATGGGCTCGTAAATTAAACGACCCCAGTTATAAGGAACGTTTTAAGGGTTTTAACAAGGTGTTGCAATTAAACTTTACCGATACTGATTTTTCACTCTTAATGGAATTCAAGGATGAAACATGTACCGTCAAAGAGGGATCGGTGGAAAAACCGGATGTGCTCATCGAAACGGACAGCGAGGTCATTTTAGGGATTTGTGATGGTGAGATTAGTCCAACTAAAGCATTTATGGGGGGTAAGTTAAAAGCAAAGGGCGATATGAAGGACATGCTGAAAATTCAAATGTTAATGAAATAGCAAATTCCAAAAACTATAATCTTTATCTCTTCATAACTAACGGTTAAAAAACAATAATTTATCAACTGTCAATTCAAGGAGGGAGACAATGTCCTACGAAACAATTACTTTTGAAAAGGAGGATAATGTTTGTATACTAACTCTAAATAGGCCAGAACGTTTGAATGCAATGAATAATAAAATGTTTGAAGAGATAAAAGATGCTTTAGATAGAGTTAAAGATGACGCAGAAATAAGAGCTTGTATAATAACTGGCGCTGGAAGGGCTTTTTCCTCGGGTGGAGATTTCAGTTTTGATCAAAGTCAAGCAGGTAAAGAAATTGACTTATCACAAAAAGAATTAGTGTTAAAACTGATAAAATTGAACAAACCACTCATTGCGGCTGTGAATGGGCTGGCATTAGGTGCCGGAATGAATCTGGCTTTAAACTGTGATTTGGTTTATGCCTCTGACAAAGCAGAGTTCGGCACATTCTTTATCAAGCGAGCTATTACACCAGAAATGTCTTCAACTTTCTTACTACCATATATTGTGGGAATACACAAGGCTAAAGAACTCATATTTTTCGGAGACAGGTTTAGTGCCCATGAAGCTAAAAATATTGGCTTAATAAATGATGTTTTTCCTGACGATATTTTTATGTCGAAAGTTAAAGAATTAGCCAAGCGATTAGCAAAGGGTCCAACTCTTGCGATTGGGCTGGCTAAAGAAGCCATACATAATTTATTAATGGACCAAATTGTAAAGGCTCTTGATAACGAGGCTGAAAGTCTAATCAAGGCATTCAAATCTGAGGATTTTGCCGAATCACTCTTAAGTTTCATGGAGAAAAGAGAGCCTAAATTTAAAGGGGTATAAGAGGGGATATAATGGGCTATGCAGACTTGTTAAAAAAATGGGCTACAAGTCACGGTGATGTTGAGGCTGTTAAGCAAGGTAATAAAGTATATACCTATAAGAAATTGAACAACCGAGCAAACCAGTTGGCGTGGGCCTTACTGGATGCTGGTGTCAGCAAGGGTGAAAAGTTTGGGACATTGCTTTACAATTCGCCTGAATTTTTAGAAATTATGTTCGGGCTCCAAAAAATCGGCGCAATACCAGTTCCTATTAATTTTAGATACGGATTTACTGAATTTGAATATATATATAAAAATTCAGACATTTCCGGACTATTTATCGAAAAAAAATTCGTTAATAAAACCCGTAATTTTTTCAAAACCAGAAAAATCACAAATATCAGGCATACATTTGTCGTTGATGCGCCACCTGACCAAGATTTTAGTGACATGTATAACTATGAAAAATTTATTAAGGATAAATCTGAGACCAATCCAGACATAAATATTGATGACGAGGAAGCCGCATTTATACTTTACACCGGTGGTACAACAGGATACCCTAAAGGAGTGATATACACTCATTCTAATTTATATGCTGCATCCTACTTGACCCCTACACATGGTGCAAAATTAATTGCTGAAAAAAAGATTCCTGAAACTATACTACTACCTCCCTCTGGACTGAAAATGAAATTTTTAATCCCTACTCCGATTTTTCACATATCCGGGATACTGACAATTATAACACAGATCGGGTTGGGGAACTTTATCGTTTTTCCTGTTAATTCAAGTTTCGATCCAGAAGAGATCTGTAAAATAATTCAAGATGAGAAAATTACCACAATATTCATGGTACCAACTATGTATAGAATATGGCTAGATTATCCAGATTTGGACAGATTTGACCTTAGTTCGTTGACAGTATTGGGTTCTGGTGGAGCAAAAATGCCCCGTGAAATGAAAATTGAAATTTTAGAAAAATTCCCAAAAGTCACCCTAGTGGACGGCTATGGCTCAACAGAAACGGTAGGCACATCAACAATCGCATTCATGACCTATGAAGACATACCAAAAATCAAACGAGGCTATATAGGCCAACTGGTAACAGGAATGGAAATGCGGGTTGTCGATGAGAACATGAAAGATGTGCCGATTGGCGAAGTTGGAGAAATGATATTCAGAGGCAAAAACGTAATGAAAGGATATTACAAAGACCCGTTGAAAACCGAGAGGACAATTGAAAAAAATGGCTGGCTACATTCGGGCGATCTCTGCAGAATGGATAAAGAAGGAAATATCTATTACGTAGGCAGAATCAGTGAAATAATCACTTCAGGTGGCGAAAAAATTTATCCTATGGAGGTTGAAGATTATTTAAAAACGCATCCAAAAATTCAAGATGTAGCAGTAACAGGAGTACCGGATAAGGTCTGGGGAGAACTGGTAACCGCATTAATTGTACTCAAACCCGGAAACGACATGACTCCGGAAGAGGTTATCGAATACTGTAAGGACAATATCGCTTCTTACAAGAAGCCTCGTATTATAAAATTCGTTAATCGATTGCCCTTAACCGAAGTAGGAAAACCTCACCGTGTAGAAATCAAGAACTTGGCACTTTCCTTAGTGGGTGCTGAATTACCCGAGGAGATAACTGAAAAAGTAGTAATAGATAGAGTTGTTGTGAAGGAAGTTGAAGAAGAAACAGAGTCTAAAGTGGTTTTAGATAAAAAGCGTAAGGATTAGCCACCGCGCCCCAATAGATAGTGACTAGATTATGTGAAAGCCTTCCAAAATGGTATTCTATTGCTATGAAAAAGCTTTTCCCTAACAGTCGGAGAGGGGACTCACCAAGTAACCGTTGTTCCTCAACACCTCAGCCACATCCTTAAGGGAGAGCCCACTCGGGTGTGTGGGAGCCCTTAGTCCAACTTTTCTTGAAGCCCTCCTCCACATAGGGCTCACGGTTAACCAAAATGTGGTGAATTACGACAAGAATCTTCCTTGCTAGGGCAACAAAAGCAGTCTTCTCACCCCCTCTTGGACTGCACTCGCAGGTAGAACACCCTCAGCTAGGATTTCTTGACCCTCTTTGCAGCGTGAGCCACCTGAATCATGATGCGCCTTGAGCCACTTGGAGTCCTTCTTGGTTATACCTCCAGTCAGGTTCCTTACCGCCGACTCATGAACAGAGGGAGCCAGACTCGCCCAGGAAGCCAGGCTCTTACCACTCTTTTGAAACGCTTCACATAACCAATCTCGGCCAGGATTACAGCCGCCGCCTTCTCATCCACACCCGGGACAGTGCCGGGAGCCTTAAGCCCTCCTCACCAACCAATCCCCTAATCATATCATCCACCCTGCCAATCATCTGGTCCAGATACTTCACCGTCTCCACACACTGCTCCAGTAGGAACATGTCCACTTGGCTTAGGGCCAATAATGTTCGGAAGATTTTTTGGGTAAGTTTTTTGTCTCTTATAAGCGCTTATTATAAGATATGGAAACAGATACTCTGTGTTTAATGA
>JAHAWU010000017.1 GCA_018383815.1 Candidatus Jordarchaeia archaeon
GGTTCTCCAGGTTTTCTAGGTTTAAGTTTTGAATGACTTCTTCAGCTTTCATAAAAATACATTGGCAGTACCTAACTTTGTAGTTTACCTAAATAACATACATATTACATTGCGCCATTTTTTTGGCACAATTAACTAGGCGTTACCTATTGTGTGCACGTTCGGAAAATATTCTAAGCGCCATGATGGGAGCCTGCTCACAGTTATTCCGCCAGTGAAAAGCGCCGAAATACGTTCTAGAAGGGAGGTTTGAGCCGAAAAAAATGTACAGCTCATGATAGGTGCCACTTAGTTAACAGTGCTATTTTTTTAACTAATGCCGCCCTAGAATTTTAATGCTTCATCCTATTTTTAGATTAATTAAACCTTTTTCATCACTGAGCTTATTTGTATATAATGTGGTGCTGAAAAATTCTTAAGGAGGCAATTGATTTAACTATCATAACTTTATTTGTTAACCCCCAAGGGGGAAGCTATATAAAAATTTCAGTACATCAATGACTGTTTTCAATCCTCATCCTATTTGCTTGAGTCAATTAAATATGGCGTGAAGTGCGATGAGCTATACCTTATTGATAACTGAGAAGCCGAATGCTGCCAAACGAATTGCAGACGCATTAAATGAGAAGGGTACGCCTGTGAAACATGAAGAGCACGGTGTTACCTATTATGATGTTGTCAGGAATGGTGAAAGAATCAGAGTGGTGCCTGCTATTGGGCATCTCTATTCAGTTGCTCAAGAAGGGAAGGGTTGGACATACCCCATATTTCAAACAAAATGGGTTCCCTCATATATTGCTAACAAGCAATCAAGGAATACAGAGAACTTCATAAGGGTCATATCAAAACTTTCAAGGGACGCCAAAAATTTTATCTCTGCTACAGATTTTGATATAGAGGGCAGTCAAATAGCTTATTGCGTATTAAAATACGCCTGCGGTGAATTAAGCCTCACTAGAGCTCAAA
Source organism: Candidatus Jordarchaeia archaeon (assembly GCA_018383815.1). Taxonomy (GTDB): domain Archaea; phylum Asgardarchaeota; class Jordiarchaeia; order Jordiarchaeales; family Jordiarchaeaceae; genus Jordiarchaeum. Next base: position 967 of record JAHAWU010000017.1, read on the forward strand.
GAATGAAATTTTCAACATTAACTAATCGGGATATAATTGAGGGGTTTAATTCATTATTGCCTACACTAGATTGGGAGTTAATAGAAGCGGGACGAACACGTCACGAGATAGATTGGATTTATGGCATTAACCTTTCTAGAGCCATGATACTATCTTTGAAGAAAGTTTCAGGGATGTATAAAGCTTTAAGCACTGGGCGTGTACAGGGCCCCACCTTAGCTTTCATAGCGGAGAGGGAGAAAAAAATTCGAAGTTTTGTTCCAAAGCCTTTCTGGATAATTAATGCAGTAGCTATAATAGATGGCAAAAAATATTCTCTCGAGTATTTTCAAAAAAAGATTTGGATAAAGAAGGAAGCAGAGAAGGTGATAAACGAGTGTAATAACAAAGTAGGAGTTGTTTCCCAAATTCAGACAAGAAAAACTTTGCACAAGCCTCCTGTACCCCTTGACATAGGCACTCTACAGTCAGAGGCGTATACTTACTTCAGATTTACACCCAGTCGTACTTTAAGAATCGCCGAACAATTGTATCTTGACGCATTGATTTCTTATCCTCGCTCCGGTAGCCAAAAATTTCCACCATCAATTGACTTACACGCCATTCTGAAATCGCTATCAAACATTGAGGAATATTCTCAAATGGCTAGAGAGCTTCTGTCAAAGGAAAAACTGGTTCCCACTCAAGGCAAAAAGGAAGACTCAGCGCATCCACCAATTCACCCAACGGGGAATTCGCCAGAAAAGAAACTAAAAGAGGATAATAGAAAAATATTTGATCTAGTGGTTCGAAGGTTTTTAGCAGTTTTTGGGGATCCTTCTATTCGAGAGAGTCTAAAAATAGAGATAACTGTTAATGGACATCTTTTTCATTTGCGTGGGAGTAGAATCTTGGCACAAGGCTGGCAGAAATACTATTCACCCTACATTAGAAGTGAAGAAACAATTTTGCCACAATTAAAAGAGGGGCAAAAAATTGAATTAGATTCAATAGAACTTGTTGATAAATACACTACGGCGCCTCCACGTTATAATCCGAAAAGCGTTCTAATGTTGATGGAAAACCAACACATAGGCACCAAGGCCACAAGGGCAGAAATAATTGATACTTTATACAGTAGAGGCTACATTACGGGTGAAAGAATATTTATGACTCCACTTGGCTTTTCAGTAATAAACCTACTATCAAAGTATTGTCCTAAAGTTTTATCCGTAGAGCTTACCCGCGAACTGGAGCAGGAAATGGAGGAAATCGAGACAAACAAAAGGACGAGGCAAGAAGTAATCATTGACGCCGTGGAAAAACTCACTCCCATTTTAAAAGAGCTCAAACTAAAAGAGAAGATCATCGGTCAAGGGCTCTCCGAAGCGTTAGCCTCTTTAAGGAGAGAAAAAAGCACCATTGGCATGTGTCCTATTTGTAAGGAGGGCTCACTTACCATAACGCATTCGAAAAAAACACGGAAAAGGTTTATAGGATGTTCCAATTACTGGACAAAAAAATGCAGCTTCAGCGTTCCAATACCTCAAGAGGGAGATATAGAAACTACTGGTGAAAATTGCCAATACTGCGGCTTTCCCATAGTTAGAATTAGGCGGCCTAGAAAGAAGCCTTGGAATATGTGTATTAATTGGCAGAATTGCCCCCGAGGAAAAAATAAAGTTCAATAAGGAGGTGAGACTCAATGAATTGCCTCATTTGTGGTGTTAATACAAATGAAGGATCCGATTACTGCGAGAATCACCTATCCGCCTACATTAACCTTAGAGAAGCATACAACGAGTGGAAAAAAGCCATGGATATTACTTGGCAAGAATATCTAAAGAAGGTAATAGAAAATGAAAATACTGGAGAGTGGGTTAGAGAACTCGCTATTCATCTGCTAAATGAAAATTTAGAATAATTCTCCATATACTATGGGAAATTATTTAAGCTAGAACTGGCAAAAATTCTTAGCCCTTTTTAGTGCTTTTATTAAAAAGGTGCCTTATTATGAAAAGACTTAAAATTAGTTTACCTACAGGTCTTTCACCTCTACTAGCTTTTGGTATTGTTCTAGCCGTGGTTCTTTTTGCTATGAGTGGCGGCGTTTTCTATTTAGTTAACAGTCCTTCATTTACTAATCCTTCAGGTACCTCACTGGTGAATTCTAGCCTACAAGACCAGTATGGTATAGAAATGGTACTATCAATGGCGCTTATCTTCGTTGGTTTCGTTGGATTTCTGTTGATCTATGAGTCCACAAAACATGTTTACAATGCTAGCTATGCTACAAAATTACTATGGCTAGGGATAGTAATGATAGCAATTTCGGTAATATTGTTGCATTGGATGATGATATCGAAGGCTACTTGGTTATATCCTTGGGCTAGATAGTTTAGGAAGAATAATTTTAAATACAGGCGGTTACCAGGGTTCCTTTTTGAGTTTTAATTTATAGCCTATTATATTTGCAGTAAGATGTATTATTGGTGTGAAAACTAGTAACGCGATAATGATTTCTATTTTGGGGATGAATTCGATGAACGAGAGTGCTAATGCACCAACTATAAAGTCTAGCTGATCCAGTAATGGTGCAGGTTGTCCTCTCTCAAGACTAAGTCTTCTTTTCATGAATGAGCCTACCAAGTCGCCTAACAAGGCGCCAAAAGATAAAAGAAACCCGTGAAACACTGTGGGAGCCAATATTGACTTGGAATTTATTGGTAAACCCAATAGAATAAAGAATAATGGAGAAAAGGTTAACCATTGATAAATTAAAAAGTACAAAAGGTCATGAGAAGCACCCAAGTATGAGGCAAGATAAATCCATAATCCAATTGGCGCATTTGAGCCTAACCATGGTAGAGCTATTTTTTCTCCTGATAATAATTGTATAGCGCCTATTAATGTTCCAAATGCAGTTCCTCCTATAAGTCCACGGAATGTTTTTCCATCTCCGAAAATACGCCTTCCGTCTATAAAGTTATGTCCAAAATCCAAAGGCTTATTCAGCCTGCTGCCTCTTCCAAAAACCACAGCAAGTCCATTTGATGCATATGCGGGTAGAATAAACCAGAGGGCAAGGATAATAGCGGGTAAAATGTCCATACTCTTGTTATACCTCCAATGAATAATAAGTCTATTACTGTCACACTTAATAATTTTGTTATGCAGCCGTACCAGCCAACTGTCAATGTAGCCCTTTTTTTGTCAATAAAACATTAATCATTTTTTCTGTACGGTCTTCAAAATTTTTAAGTATAGTTATGCGCCTTACCCCCATCTCGAAGTGTTCCATTTTTAAATCTAACGAAGACCAATATGATAATATAGTTCCACCCGCGGGTTTGTTTTGATAACCATTTTCTTGAGTAACTGCTGAAACTTGATTTGTCATAATAACCGCTATGTTGTGATTGCTTGCTAAATTTAGTAGTACTGCCATTTGCCTATTAAGCTCACGATTTAGGGCAACGTTTTTTAGAAGAGTCCCCAACTCAACTCTGTAAAGTCTTGTTGCAGTGTCAAGGACTATCAGCTTCACCCCTCTAACTATAAATGATTCCATCTTATCAATCAAAGTGGATTGTTCAGCAAAAGATTGGGGCCTTATAATTAATAGAGCTTGTAAAAGATCCTTAGAATCAGCCATTTGCAATATCCTACTAGGATGGACACCCTTTTCAGTATCTATATAAATTGTTTTCATACCTTTTCTTAAAGTATTTAATGTGCACTGAAGTGCAAGAGTAGTTTTTCCAGTCGCAGAGGCTCCAAAAATATGAGTTATTACGCCAAAAGGTATCCCCCCACCAAGCATATTGTCAAGAGATGGTATATTTGTAGGGATTCTCTGATAATCATTATTTTTTCTTTTTTCCGGAGCCATTCTTAACTCATCTTCTCCAATTCTACCAAATAATCTCTAGAAGTGCTTAATAAAATCTATTAATTAATTTAGTTTTATACTAAATTGTATTCAAACTTGTGAATGTTAAATTGGCACAGAAAAGAAGAATAGAGCAAGTATTGGGTAGACGAACCGTTAACTGTAGAACTAGGCTTAAAGCTGATACACAAGGAGAGGGCCTTTAACAATAAGTAGTTGCAGATTTCTATTGAACTTACCTTTTTTGAATCTATTTTTGGACAATTTAGTTTTGTTTAATTTATATTTGGTTTTAAAATTGTTTGGTTTAAATACCTTTTTGGAAACAATGGAGATGTGAATAAATTGTAACATATAAAATTAGAACTTAACCGAATACTCACAATATTATGTTGGAATAGATTTTTACCATGTTATGGGTTGTGTGTCTATGGTAATGAAGTTATTTAAGTATGCAATGAAGAATAGCATAATGGGGAACTACACCGAAGCAATTGAATATTACCAGAAGTTTATTAATGAAGCTTCCAAACATTATATTGACTTGAGGTCAGGTTGCAAGATTTTGAAGCCTGATGAGGAAGAAGCGGCAATAAATTTAGTTAATGCCTTATGCAACTTGGGGAACCTGTACAAGTTTCTAGGTAAAACAAGTGAAGCTCTCAAATGTTTTGATGAAGCATTAAAACTTCAACCTGAAGACCCGTTAGCACTACGCGAAATGGGGGAAATATACCATAAAACAGGCGAATACGAAAAGGCTCTCGAATGTTTAAATAGGTGTGTAGAGCTTGACCCGAGAGACTGCCATGCTTGGATTACTCTTGGAATAATATACGAAGCCATGGATAAACTTGATGACTCTATAGTATGTTATCAAAATGCCATAAATTCAAATCCCAAAAACGGAATTGCTTGGTATAATCTAGGTGTGATTTATGATAAGCTAACTAAGGGAGAAAAGGCCTTGGAATGCTACCAAAACTCAATAAAAAGCGATCCAGAAAACAAGTGTGCATGGGTTAATCTAGGCAACTATTACATGAAACATTTGAATCCAGAAAAGGCAATTCCTTACTATGAAAAGGCAATACAAATAGATCCCTACTATGAAAAAGCTTGGCAATACTTAGGTATCTGTTATGAGCTTCTGCGGGATCGAAAATCCACAGACAGATATTATAGAGAACTAGAGGGCCGCCAATAAACGTAACGGTTTTTTCCTCTGAAGATAATAAAAATTAGGCACGCGTACATTATTTAAATATTAAAAATTGGAGGAGATGGGGATAGCCAGTGCCTTTTTAGGAAACAAATCTTTCACCGAACCAGAAAAGAAGCTATTAGCAAACCGACGATGCTCTCCTTCTCATTTACCCCGTAAAACATATTTCTAAAATAAAAGGTAACTCATAGCCATTTAAACATTTTATTTCTAGGTGCTGTGTTGCATAATTTTACTTTTTTAAGTAGGTTTATTAGGTTGTTGAAAATTTTTCAAATTAACAATGTAAAATTATAAAAAATTCATTAGAATATATAAAGAAATTGAAAAAATGAAAATTGTACAACACAGCATTTCTAGGCATCATTTTTATCAACCTCCACTCATACATTATGCTTACTGAGGTGAAAAAATTGAGTGCACCAGTTAGTATAAATTTTGAGGGAAGATTGAAAAAAGTTAGGGCAAAAATGGAGGAAGAAAAAATTGATGTCATAATTGGAACTCGTCTTCGAAGTCTTGGATATTTCAGTGGGGCGTTCATTCCGTGGAGAAGTGCGATAGTTATTCCTATGGATGGGGAACCGGAAATATTTACTCTACTACTTGATGTAGAACGAGTGAAGGACGATAGTTGGATTAAAAATGTCAAAATTTGGGGGCCTGCTGAGGGTATGTACCTTGAGCCCCAAATCGTTGAGTCAATTAAGAAACTTGGTTATGAGAAGGGCAGAATAGGTGTTGAGTATGGGCAGGAAATGATTTTGGCATCTGGACACATACTAGCGGCTGAGTATGACAAACTGAAAAGTATGTTACCAGAAGCCGAATTCAAAAACGCAACACCAATAATAGACTATATCACAAGCATTAAAGAACCAGAGGAAATTAAACTCTTAAAAAGAGCCTCCGAAATTACAGATGTAGGTCAGAAGGCAGTAAAAGAAGAATTCTGCGTTGGTATGACTGAAACGGAAGTAGCAGGTATAGCTGAGTACGCTATGAGGAAAGCTGGAAGCGATTGGGCATGGACACTTACAGGTGGACAAGAGATAGCATCCGGCTACAGAACTGCTTATGCTATGGGTGGTTGCACACCTGCCACTACAAAAATAATTCAGCCTGGGGATAATGTACTTGTTGATTTACACGCAATGTACCAATTGTATTATGGCGACCTGTCCCACAACTACTTTGTAGATCAACCTACAAAAGATCAGAAAAAACTTGCAGAAGCATATACAGAAATAAGTTACGCTCTCATTGATTCGATGCAAGCAGGGGCAAATCGGGGCGAGATTGCAACAAACCTAGTAAAAATAGCCGCAAAGCATGGTTATGAAAACGACATATTATTTGCTTTTTCGCATGGTATCGGAGGTGTGGGCAACGAGTCTTACCCGATTATTGTTAACTTGAAGCCTTGGAGCGAGATGGAACTAGAACCAAATATGGTCGAGATAGCGGCAGTGGTTCTAAATAAACCCGGTGTTGGTGGATTTCGACTGGAGAGGCCCGTTTGGATAAAGGAGAAAGGCAACGAAGTTCTGCCAAAGACGCCAATAGAACCCGAAATAGTTGGCTAAATACCTCCTAAACGTTACGACGCTTAATCACCTGAATTTATTCTCCTTTTCTAAAATTTTATGTTAATCCCTCATAGGCTTCGCATCTTGGAGAAAGGTTGAAATTTTTCATACTTTTTAAGGCACACTTAATTAAAAATGGCTTAATTTTTCTCATTCAATGAGTTTACTTACCATATAAAATGTTATCTCTAAAATAAGTACCTACCTGATAAATTTTACTTTCTTTTTCTCCTTTTTCGTCTCTGTCTCCGCAGTCTTTTTTTCTTCCATTTTTCCCTCATATGATGGCACACTCAGAATAAACCTCGTAATCGGTGAATAGCTTAAGTGAATTAATTAGACTAAACAGTCCTAATAAATATTTTTTCTCTTAATATCCAATAGTATTTCAGGAATATTTTCCTACATCCGCTCCCAAAGAGCGTGCTTTTCATCAAAAGGCTTTATTTAATATCCCTAGTTGTTAAATGGGCTTTACAGAAGATGCTGTGTGCATGAATCCCCCTTTTATTTAAGTGAGTACCAAATACTATTTTTTTCAACTTCCCTCAATTTTTCTTTTTTCCCCAAAAGAGGTCTTTACCGCTTTTTTGTGAATTGTGCTGCTTCAGTCATCAGTAACTATTCTGTTGTAGTTCAACTAAGACCTCTAAATATGTTAAAGCGCCTTTTACAATAAACTTTTTATTATTCATAATTTACATATTATATAAACTCTTTATGGGAGGAATGAGAGTTGGAGAAACCTTGGATGAAACACTGGCCTAGTATGGTTCCTAAATCCTTAGAATACCCTGAAATGCCTGTGTATAAGTTTTTGAGTTGCGCTGCTAAAAGGGTGCCAAAGAAAATTCTGAGCATCTATAATGACCGTGAAATCACTTATGGAGAGTACGAAGAGTTAACTAATCGATTTGCGTCCGCCCTAGTCGAGTTGGGAGTGAAAAAAGGAGATAGGGTTGCTATTCATCTACTTAATGTTCCTCAGTTCGTAATAAGCTATTTTGGAGCCCTTAAAGCGGGGGCTACTATTGTTCCCTGCAACCCTCTATTCTCTGAGAGAGAGCTAGAAATTATATTAAAGGATTCTGGAGCAGAAACCATAATCACATTTAACATAGATTTAACCTACAAAAAAATTACCAACATCAAACATAAAACAAAATTAAGAAACATAATTACAACTGGTCTCGATGATTATCTATTATTCCCTGAAAAAATTTTATCCACAAATATAGAAAGGATAGATGCCAAAGAAGCGAAAAGGAATGAAGATTACATTTTCACAGAATTGCTCAAAGTGAAGACGAAAACAACTGGAGTAAAAGTTAATCCCAAAGAAGACCTAGCCCATTTAAGCTACACTGGGGGTACAACTGGAACACCCAAAGGCGTAATGCTAACACACTTCAACGTTACAGCAAACATTATACAAAACACCTTCTGGATGATGCCTCTCACAATGGAAAAAAATACCGACATTGCAATATGGCAAAAGTTGATGATGTACCCTGAAAAAAGTAATGAACAAATAGCCGAAGAACTTCAAGCTTCAGGTCTCGAAGTCGGCCTAGAAGACGTAAATAATTTGGTAAACAGAAGACGTGTAACCTTCTCAGCGGTTCCATGGTTCCACGCTATGGGGATGATAGCCTATCTATGTCTGCCCATATGTAACATGCAAACCATGGTAATCTTTCTAAGATTTGACCCTAAAGAATATCTGGACGCAATACAAAAATATAAGCCGGATGCAATTGGCGGAGCGCCGCCCATGTTCGTACCCCTACTAAACCACCCAGACTTTAAAAAATACGACCTTTCCTCAATAAAACTCATAGCCTCAGGTGCCGCTCCCTTACCAGTTGCAAATCTAAAGAGATTGCAGGAAGCCACAAGTGGAGTAGTGATTGAGGCTTATGGCTTAACTGAAGTGACTATGGGAGTTCTATACAATCCTGCTGCTAAAGACTCCATAAGGAAGCCAGGTTCAGTTGGTATACCTATAATAGATACAGATGCGAAGATTGTCGATGTTGAAACAGGGACTAGGGAGCTGCCATCAGGCGAATTGGGTGAGATCATAGTTAAAGGCCCTCAAATTATGAGAGGGTATTGGAACAAGCCAGAAGAGACTAAAAATGTGCTCAGAAATGGTTGGCTTTACACCGGCGATCTAGGAAAAATGGACGAGGACGGCTACTTCTACATAGTGGACCGTAAAAAGGATCTGCTCAAGTATAAAGGTTACTCCGTGTTTCCGAGGGATATTGAGGAGGTGCTTCACATGCATCCGGCCGTTAAGGAGTGTGCCGTTGTCGGAAAGCCAGATGAGAGCGTCGGTGAGATTCCTATAGCCTTCGTGGTCCTTAAAGAGGGCGCCTCCGCCACTAAAGAAGAGATCATGGAGTTTGTTGAGAAACAAGTAGCTCCTTACAAAAAAATTAGGGATGTTATTTTTAAGGATATGCTACCCATTAGCTTGGCAGGCAAAGTTCTTAGACGGGTTCTGAGAGAGGAAGCTGCAAAAATGTCATAGAACACAAGCTTTTTATTAACTTATAGGTTTATCGTTTTTTAGTTTTTTAATCTACTGGTATCTTTTTTTTCAGATGCTTTTCGTATTCGGAGGGTTTCCCCTTTATTTTTATTACGTATTTCTCAATACCTTTAGGGACTTCTTTTGTTTCATAGCTTTCGAGTGTACTCATGGTTATGGGTTTTAATCTGACTACGTCGAATAGTGTTATTATTCCTACAAGTTTTTCATTTTTGAGTATCGGTAGTTTTTTCACTCTTTTAAGAATCATGATTTTTACTGCATCGTCGAGGTTCATTTCAGGTTTTGCCGAAATGAGAGGGGTTGACATTACCTCTTCCACTTTGGTTTTCTCAGGATCTCTTCTTTCAACAACAATTCTCTTCAAGATGTCTCTTTCGGTGAGGATGCCCACAGGTTTTTTTCCATCCAGTATAATGATAGAACCAACCTCTCTCTCATTCATTTTTATGGTAGCGCTTAAAACACTTTCGGAAATGTCGGCTGTTAAGACATCCCTAATCATGATGTCCTCAATTCTAATGGACAAAATACACACCTCAGATTCCCATCAAAAATTTAGTATTACCCTCTAATTTCTTTTTGGGTAGATAAAGTTAATTGTGTTTATATAAAATTGTTAACTTAAGATTTTTGTCATGTCGAGAGCCTTTTGTAGTTTTTTGGGTGAGGCCTTTTTATTTGGTGACTTGTGGAGACAAATAAGGTTATTAATAGCCTGCCGCGCAAAAAATTGAAGAATATAAAGTGTGGTCTTAATTTCACAGGTGCTTTTCGTGAAGATATAGTTAAATACCTGTATGGGTTACTTATGTCGCTGGGCAGTGCTACCTGTAAGCATACACACTACGCTTTTCGCCCAGCCGCTGTAATCTTGTTCACTCAGGGATGGCGTTTCAGTCAGTCACAAAAAACACAAAGTATTTTTCCTTATAATAACCATCAATCCTTTTCTGGTCTTTTAAAGATGGGCCTCAAGAACCATTCGTCCCACTCTAGTTCAGGGATACCGAGAGCAAACACTACTTCCGACTCATATTTGGAATTCGTACAAAATGATTCAGCTATCCTTTTTAGAGGGTTTGTGAAGTACCCATTGATTAGTGCTGGCGATCCTCTCCCTTCACTAGTGTTCTACCTCATGTATTCTCCTAAGGCCAGATTCGCGAGGGAAAGTATGTAGCTCCACCTATACAAGATTCAGCTTAACTACGAATAAATTCATATTAGATGAAATAATCTCCAGAAAATTTCCCTCCTCTATAAGGAATGCGAAAATAACCTAGTGAATGTATTATCCTAAAAATAAATAAGTTGGTGGTACAAGTAATTTAGAGGAAAAGTTTTTTAAGTTTCGGATTTTATGAAGGTTTTGCAATTGTTATTATAAAAAAAGGTATTTGGATGGATAAGTTGTGGTGCAAAAGGCTAGAATCAGGCTTTCGGGAACCAATCCATCGAAGCTAGACACGATCTGCAACCAAGTTAAAAACATTACACAAAAGACCGGAATTCGTATGTCAGGACCAGTTCCCCTCCCTACTAAAAGGTTAAGAGTCCCTGTTCGTAAAAGCCCCAGTGGAGAAGGTAACGCAACGTGGGAAAGGTGGGAAATCAGGATTCACAAAAGATTGATTGATCTTGATGCAGACGAGAGAACATTAAGGCAGATTATGCGTATCCGAGTACCTGAAGATGTTTATATTGAAGTTGAGCTTCTGTAAGTAACGTTTGGTTACTTTAATCTGACCTTTACCATATTATCTGGTAACCTATTCTCATTTCCATTATGGTTTTTCTCAAAACGTCTTGGCAGGCGGCCCGCATTTTCTTGAATGAATTTCTGGATTAGCCTAAATTGCTCTCAATTTGAGCTCTGGTATTTTTTGAAGATTTTTCATAGTTTGAGATGCTAGCAGAGCAAGCCCCCCAAATTTTTTTGAGCACGTCTGGAGGTCTAAATCATTATGAGGCAAGGTTTTAACCTCTGTTTCTTCCAAAATGCATTTTCATTTGTCTTTACTGATGGGGACCACATTTCTAAGCATAACCCGGAAGAAGAGAACAAAACTTGGGGAGATAAGATTGCAACGAATTAAACACAATTCAAACTATCCTATATTCAATCGAACTAAAAGACGAAGGGTATAGGTGGGCGTACCCGGATTCGAACCGGGGATTCGGCTCCCGAAAAAGGAATTACCGCGGTGTAAGCGCGGTGTCATAACCGCTAGACCATACGCCCAAATTTTGCTATAAATGTATTAACGATATTACAGACTACTATTTTTAATTTTGCCCTTGGAAATAAAAATTTCCCTTAAAATGGAGAGTAAAAACCTACAAAAAGGTATTTAAATAACTCGATTTTTTGGCAACTAATTCTTGAATAACTTAGTTATAATAGAATATTTATAATTTTACAAAGTTAATTTCAGACTTTGTTTTTATTATTATATACTTTTATTAAGGAATTTATTTTAAGGCGCCAATCTATAAATTTTTCAATTTAAAATTAAATAACTACATATTTTTTATTTTTCAACCAAAAAATACTACTGAAAATAGTAACTTTTTTTAATGAGAAAATACAAATATATACTGTAGTTTTGATTTTCATCGGAGGATGCGTGTAGCCTATCTAAAAAAACAGTTATGGTGAATAATATGATTATAACTACTGTTAAAAAACAGGGAGGAGATAACCTTTTTGTGTCTATAATTGAGGAGATTGGCGGCGAGAATGCGGTGAAAGTTGCTAATGCTTTATCCGACAAGGACGAAGCTACAGATGAAGAGATAGCTGAGAAAACAGATATGCGTTTAAACGCAGTAAGAAAAGTCTTGTATAGACTATATGAGAATCGACTTGCATCCTACAGAAGAACCAGAGACACAAGAACAGGCTGGTTCATATATTTTTGGAAGCTAAATCCTGAAAGGCTTAGAACCCTCATAATTTCCAGAAAACAGATGGTATACCAACGCCTGAAGGAGAGACTTTATTTTGAAAAAGAGAACATGCTTTTCCACTGTGGCAATTCAGAGTGTGAACAATTAACTTTTGATGACGCAATGGATGTTTCTTTTAAATGCCCAAATTGTGCAAAACCGCTAATCTTCGTTAAAAACGACAAATCAATTGAACTTTTAGAGACAAAAATTAGTGAGTTGGAAGAAGAGTTAAAAACTCTTAAATACTAAAATTCCCCAAAAATATTACCCCCTGATTTTTGATTGGAACTGGAAACTGAAATCCATAACTGTTTTTAATGGCTTCCCTTCTACTTTCTGGATTCTTCTCCGTCGAAGAATAAATTGTTAACACTTTTACAATCCTACGCTGAAAATAAAAGTATCGTAAAAGTAATTCAGAACAAAGAGGCTCAAGTCAACAAACATTTGCGGCGCTCTAGCAAAAGGCTGATACGCTAGGTTTGGAGCGTAAACCAGTATATTTTAGCTTTTGGAAAATATTATCGATGAAAAAACTCAAAAGAGGTTGAATGTTTTTAAACTTATGAGACAAGCTTTTTTAATTCCAGAAAAAGTTTATGGGCCACAAAGAGAATTGGCGTTGCATTCCATCCGTACTAGCGTTAGAAGAGAAATTTCGGGCTTAAATGCTGAAATAATACAGATAGACGTTACCAATAGGGGGTGGGTTAAGTTAGTTTTAGAGGGAGAAGACGCTGAGGCAGCTAAAAACTTTTTAGACCATAAGTATGGTTCAATTTATGAGTTGGATAGTTTGTATCCTGGCATGGTTTTAAAGGGTAAATTGGTTGATCCTACCAAGTTTGGGCATGGTATTTATGTCGATATAGGTTTACTTTCCGTGAAAAAGGACGCCTTTATACCCCTTTATACGTTAAGAAAACAGTTGGTAAATAATATTCGGAAGCCTTTACGTAAAATTACTGATAATTTTGCTCTCGTCGAGAATTTTCCGCTCGAAATTAAAATTAGGAATATCGATAAAGCGACTTATAATATTGAGGCAGAATTAAGCGAGAGTCAAATAAACATTTTTGAGGAATGGATCAAAAGTTTGTTGGATAGGATTATAATTTGTGGTGCTACACGTCAACAAGTAAGAAAGGCGATTATTAAATCTGGGCATTTACAGGATATACTTTCTATTGACCGCCTTGGGCTTCTGGAACACGCGGTTGTTTGTAAGTACGGTACTGAAGCACCGGGTATGATTTCTGAAATTGGAGAATTTCTTCCGAAGGTGCCCATGAAAGGTTTCCTTCCAAAAGTTATTAAAGCATTTATTGAGACGAAACATTAATTTTTTTCAAAATAATGAACAATTTTTTCCATGAAAAACTTGTTTTCATACTTTATCTGAAATGCAAAGCGCATGATTGTTTATTTTCGATGTGGAATCAAATGATCCTACATCAACTTTCGGCAATGAAGTGTAACTAAAAATTTCTGCGGCGTGTCTCGGCCTGGTGTGTAAAAAGGTATGTATTTTGTGCACTGAAACGTTCCTTGTGTTTAACTCCCTCCTTTTTGTAAGAAGGATTCAAATGAGGTGCTTCTTAAGAAATCGACCTTTGCCAAAGAAGTAATATACCTTCTCCTTCAGGGTTTTAAGAATAATTGCCCCTTTTTCTCAGTCTCAACAGGTGGATATACCAAAAAGGGACATTTAAACAGCGACCTTTTTTCCATTTTTGCTAGGAATTATTCTCATTTTTGCATTCTTAAATTCGAAATAAAACTCTCGGCCCTCATGATAATGGTCTAGAAAAACCGCTAGAGCTGCTATTTCAGAGTGCGGTTGATTGGTTACAGACACATTATGGGTCGCAAATGAGTAAACTTCTGGTGGAACTTTTGGTCCCCCTACCACTACTAGCTTGTCTTTAGACGAGTTTCTAATTTTATCAATAACTTCGGGGAGAGGCAAACCATACATTGTTAAATGAATTACTTCCCCATCTTGGCACAACCAATTTTTTATAACCTTTTTCCAATCGCAGCCAGTTTCTATTAAAAAATCTCCGCCAAAATTTTTGGTAACGTTGTTAATTCTTTCACATAACCTCGTGTCAGGAACACCACTAAAAAAGATGCCGTCCATACCAAAAGCCCTTGCAACAAGAGCAATATGGGTAGATACACGCATATCTCTGTGAGGACGATGTTCCAATCTTAAAGCAAATAATTTTTGCTTTGATTTATTTAAAGGATTCGAATCAAAAGTGCAAGGGGTTGATCTTTCTTGCATTTTTGTGTACCCCAAAAAATAAAATATGTTTGTTTAATTAACTTTTTGAACCTTGATACTTAATTTTAATGTGCTAACTAATTAAAAATATTCCGCGCTACATTAGAATTAAAATTTGGAATTTTGTTATTTTCTTGGGTTGCATTCTAAAAAATAGCTTACTTTTACGCGTTGTTGCTCCTCTTCTTTTTAATTTTAATAATATCCCCCAAAGTCAGTTCTTTACTTTGATCTTTAGAGGTGGTGGTTATTATTTTAGAGTCCGATTTTTCAGTGAGGTTGATTTGAAGTTCTTTTTCTAGTTTCTTAACTAGCATTAGAGATGGTCGCATTTTGCCCGTTTCAATTTTTTTTATTATGGTAACTCTTTCATTAATTTTTTTTGCCAATTCTTCATGTGACAATCCCTTTCCCTCTCTAGCTCTTCGAATTTTGTACGCATAATCTTCTACTAAATCCTCATCCAAGAAAAAATCTTTACTGTCGACTTTGGCTCTGGGCCTTTTAACTCTAATAACTTTTTTAGGGCTGGCGAGGACCGTTTTAGACCCTTTCGATGTTGTACTTAAATCCTTTAAAGAATCTCCGAATTTTACGCAATTTTCACAAACAGTTAGCTCCGCTCCCTCAATGTTCACGTTTTTAGGTTTTCCTATTATTTTTTTACCACAAACCTCGCATAACAAGGGCTAAACCTCCTACATAAGACTACAGAAAACCATATATAAAGCATGCTATAGTCTAAATTTCTTGATTACCTAAGTTAGAGAACTTTTTCTTTTATTCACTGTATGTATATACACTTACACATTATTATCAGTCCTCTACTACTTATGTGATGTTTTTTTACTAAATTGTTAATTCATGTTTTTCACTTTAAAGCGCATGCTTCTTGTACTCCAAATCCAATTGTGAAACCCCTCTAAACAATAATTTAAACACAACCTCTTCCATTGAAACGACAGCAAAAGATTGTTTTTATCTGCCATCTGTTTAACTTTTTCTGTTCAATTGACTGTCTCCCTCTATTCAATATGTTCTCAAAAACAAAAGAGGAGATAGAATCCAATCATATCTTGAATAACCCAACACAAGGCTTACATCATTATTTAGAGGCTTATTGAGGAAAATGGAAACAAATAAATCTACATCGACCCGTTATTACGAAGCAAACTAAACAAAAGCGACTTTTCGATTTATATTCAAAAAAGGCATATTTGATGTAGATTTGCAAAAGTCTGTCTTTCGCTTTTGGAGTTCTACTTGAAAGGAGCCTCGGGCGCAATTCGAAACGGGGGCTATAGACTATTTATTGCTTGGTAGAATTCGTTAGATAAATTTGTCTACTTTTTATCTTGAAGCAACTCCTAACTAGGAGCACTAAATTTTAGAAGAAGACCATATGAACGAGATTAAAAGTATGAAAATACAATACAGAATAAAGTTTTTTATTTTTAAATACTGTTGTTAAAACTTGATTGTAGGTTTTAGAGAATTAAATCAAGCTAAAAGTCATCTACATTTATCTTATATAGGAGGTCTCCATACTTTCTTAAGGAGCAAAACATAATTGTACCACCAAAATATTTAATATATTTGGAATAACAATGTCAGTTTGGAGGTAGTCTATTGCCAGACTCTGCTGATTCGGGAAAACATGTTTACAATTCTGATACGTCCTATTTGCTCTCCTATACGAGACATATTGAGAAAAGACTTAGGGCACTTGAAACCGAAAAACAGTGGCTAGATGCAGAGCGTATGAGACTTGAACGCGAAATTCACTCTCTTAGAGCTGAGATTGATAAAATAAGGCAACCCCCTCTAATCGCGGCGAGCATAATAGATGTTCTGAGTGATAACCGTATTGTGGTAAAAAGCTCAACTGGACCACATTTTGTTGTTCATGTATCAAAAAGCATACCCCAGAAAGATTTAGTACCGGGGACCAGAGTAGCTCTGAATCAGAGAACTTTCGCTGTAGTAGAAGTGTTACCAGCAGCACGAGATCCCTTTGTTAGAGGAATGGAAGTTGAAGAAGCCCCTTCAGTTTCATACAATGATATTGGAGGTTTAGAAGAACAAATCAGGGAAATAAAAGAAACTGTTGAATTACCCCTGAGTCACCCCGAGTTATTTGAGAAAGTAGGTATAGACCCTCCAAAGGGAGTACTTTTAAGCGGGCCTCCAGGTACAGGGAAAACGCTCCTTGCGCGAGCGGTAGCACACGAAACAAAAGCAACCTTCATAAGAGTAATCGGATCAGAATTAGTCCAAAAGTTTATTGGGGAGGGCGCTAGGCTCGTTAGAGAGATCTTCCAGATGGCTAAGAGTAAAGCCCCGAGTATAGTATTCATTGATGAAATCGATGCAATTGGAGGCAAGAGACTTGAGATTGCCACCAGTGGTGATCGTGAGGTTCAAAGAACCTTGATGCAGCTTTTAAGTGTTCTAGACGGTTTTGATGTGCGGGGCGATGTACGTGTGCTTGCAGCTACAAACCGACCAGATATACTAGACCCAGCACTTCTTCGCCCAGGGCGTTTTGACAGGATAATCGAATTTCCAATGCCAAATGAGGCAGCGAGGCTAGATATTTTCAAAATTCATACGCGCCGTATGAACATCGATGCTGATGTTGATTTTAAGAAATTGGTTCCATTGACTGAAAATTGTTCTGGGGCGGACATTAAGGCAATCTGCACTGAGGCAGGTATGTTTGCGATTCGAAAGCTAAAAGATAAGGTGGGTCAAAAAGAGTTTGAAGAGGCAATAAAAAAGGTTCTAGGCAAGACCATATCTTGTGCAGAGGGCCCTGTGGGCATGTATGCGTGAGCACAATTTCCAATTGGTTTGCAGGCAGTCAGTTACTAGACGCTAATTTTAACTATGGTTACTGGTATAAACTGTTCTCCCAACTGGATTTGGAACCTAGTCGGGATGGATTACTTTGGGAGATGTCTCTTGGAAAAGGTTGAAGAAACTCTATGAAGCAGTTATCCCTAGGGATCTTCTAAATTTTGCTCCTCGTGGCTGGCAACTTTTAGGAAATATTCTGATTTGTAACATTAAACCGGAACTTTTACCTTACGAGTATGAAATTGGGGCAGTGCTTAGTAAAATTGAGAAACGGGCAAGAATTGTAGCTAGAAAGCTTACTCCCCCGCAGGGTGAGATGCGGATTCCTCAATTAAAGATAATAGCTGGTGGGGGAAGCACGGAGACAATCCATAGGGAAAATCACTGCATTTTTAAACTTGATCCATTTAAAGTGCTTTTTTCGCCAGGCAACAGCAATGAGCGGTTAAGGCTAAGTCGGCTAGTAAAAGAGGGAGAGATAGTAGTTGATCTCTTTTCATGCGTCGGGCAATTCTCCATTCCAATAGCAGTTCACTCTAAGCCGCTAAAAATTTATGCGATTGAAATAAATCCTGTAGCATACACTTATTTAGTTACAAATATTTTATTGAACAAAGTTAGTGAAGTAGTAAAACCAATTCTGGGGGATTGTAAAGAGGTGGCTCCGATAGGGGTTGCTGATAGGGTGATTATGGGGTTAATAAATGGAACTGAAAAATATTTAGGTACGGCGCTTAATTCCCTTAAAATGGAGGGAGGCACCTTACATTACCATGAGGCGATTCCCAAAAGGCTATTGAAAGATAAAATAAAGGTAATAGAGGAGAAGATTCAGCAAGAGTCTTTTAAAGTTGAACATTTGAATTTTAAAAGAGTTAAAAAGTATGCTCCAAGTATTGATCACGTAGTTATGGATATTACTGTTGCTCCCAGCTCGTAAAATTGGTGAGGATGTAATCTAAATGGAAAAAATTGAGGTGGATTATCAGACGCTTAGAAAAATACGATGTATTGCAGATTATCAATTTTTCCCGGGAATAGGAAATAAATTGTTTCCCAGAGAAATCACTATATCCCGTTCACCGAAAACTGGAAAAATTAGGTTTATATACCTCAATGGGAATTTACTCTCAACCATTCGTCCTAAAGATGGAAAAATCGCGCTACATATGAAAGGAGCTGAAATATTACTAAAAGGTATCGAAAAACCGAAATTAAGAGTAGTAATCCTAAAAGATATCGCTCCCTTTATACAACGAGGGCGTAATGTATTCGCGAAACACGTTGTGGATGTTGACCCAAATATTAGACCCGGAGACGAAGTAATAATTGTGGATCCTGATGACAATTTAATAGCAATCGGGAGAGCAGTTCTCAGCGCAAAGGAAATGCTAGCCTTCCGATCAGGAGTTGCTGTAAAAACTAGAACGGGTAATATTATGGATTAATAGGCGCAATCTTATATTAATTGAATGGGAACTAGATTTAGAAGGAGGTCAATAAATGCGTCGACTAAATCCTCGCCAAATGAAGAAAGCCATGCAACAAATGGGAATTAAACCTGTAGAGATAAATGCTAGTGAGGTAATAATTAAGTGTGCTGATAAGGATATAATTATAAGTAACCCCCAAGTTACACAGTTGGAAATAGCGAAGCAAACTATTTTCCAGATTATAGGTAGCATTCAAGAAAGGAAATTACAAGAAAAAGAAGAGAAGGAAATCCCACTAGCAGACATTCAATTAGTAGCGCAGCAAGCAGGCGTTACAGAAGAAGAAGCTAAGCGGGCACTTATTGAGGCAAATGGAAACTTGGCTAAAGCAATACTTTTAGTTAAAAAATAAGTTTTTTCTAAAATTTTTCAAGACTTGCTATTTTGTGCAGAATTTACTTTTTATATTGTTTTAAACTAGCTTTTATTGATAATTGAAGAGTTTAGGAAGCTTTTGAAGCCAAGATTGATTTTATTCTTTTCATTCTGAATAAATCTTCTCTTTCTCTTTCCTCTAAATGTAACTCAATAAATTTAATGGTGTTTGTGATGCGCGGTATGATAATGTATTTTAATGCGTTAACCCGTCTTTTGGTCTTTTCAATCTCTTCTGCTAACCGTTTAACCGCAGCTTCTGTTTCTGCTAACCTAATTATTGCTTTTAAAGCATTTCGGAACTTTTCAACCGCTTCATCTAGTTTTGCAGAAGTGTCTGTAAAGCCATAGGAAGAAATCAAAGCAGCTTCGGGTTTTTCTTCTACCCGTAAGAGGGGAACGCGAACACCCATAACGTTTCTAGTACTTACATCTAATGCGAGGATAGGAGGCACGCCTGATGCCACTTCTTCCACCTTCAGGGGTCCCATAACCATTTTCGCCATGGCTAATGCTTCGTAAGCTTCTTTAAGAGCGTTGTTTACATCGCTTCTTAGTTTTCGAGTGTCTTCTAGAATATCAAAAAATTCCATTATCAGAGCGTCTCTTTTTTCTTTTAATAAATCATGTCCTTTTTCGGCAAGACTCCTTCTCCTCTTCAAAATTAGGAGCTCCATTCGCGTTGGATGTATCCCGGCAATCATTTCACTAGACAAGGTCTAACCTCCAACGAATTCCAAACTATCAATTTATTGGCGCGTCTTCTTAATAGAATTTAAAATACGATAATTTAATACCCCACTTAACTCTTTCTATAAATTGAAATTCAAACCTCCAAAAATTAAGATATGAAAAAAGGTTAAAAACAAGTAATTAACTAAAAAAGATTGGAAACATCCATAAAAGCGCAGGAGTAGCCAAGTGGTAAGGCGCTGTCCAGAGAATTAACAATTCTCAGGGCGCAAGCCTGCTAAGCCAGTTCTCCGATGGAGAGCGCGGGTTCGAATTGATCCAAAAAATTTATTGGTCAAGAAAACCCCGCCTCCTGCGCCACTTTGATTACCGACTACAGATTACCCCCCATTTCAACCTGAAAATTTTAATTTTCCGCTTGTTTTTGTCCAATTTCTTATTTTGCTTGGCTTTTTTTCAGCTATTCTGGTGATGTGGGGAACAAAAATCTGTCTAATTTATAATTGTAAAGCAGTAGAAAAGAAATGTTTATATTTTTGGAAGAGTGTTCATTAGGTGGTGGCAAGTCTAGGCGGAGCGGCTAGGGGTCGCCTGAGAGAGGTTCTCCTCTTGACCGCAAATCCTCTTTAAGGCGGGCCGAAAGCTGATGCGAGGCTTATCCTAACCGCTAAAACGGTCTATCACTAAGGCAGTGAAGATCCGCACTGGAGGACCGGCGGTGGATGGCGGCTTTCCGTAGGGAAAGTTGGTCCATCCTTCGTCGGAGGAACCGGTTAGGCCCGGGAGAGTGCGAGTATAGTGATACTTACGCCTTGAAGGAGCAGCCTAACTCTGGACGCCTGGTGCTTCCAGTATCCCGGATTGGAGACCAAGTGTTAGATACGTTAGCGGGGCGATTTGACGAGCATCAGGACTTGCCACCTAAAATACTTATTAGGTTTTAAAAAGCCTGCGTGAAACCTTTTTTCATGTCGAGTGTCATTTGATTTTTTACTCGCACTACTTCGGCTTCCTAATTAATTAGTTTTTTGCCCTTTTGAGTAGGTGTAATTAGTATTCTTTATCTTGGTCACCTTGCCTCGGGCATTTGAGCGTGTGCTAGGGGAACCTTGAACTCATTTCCCTATTTTGTCGTATCCTAGTTATGTGATGAGAAAAGTCGAGAGTTAATGTTATTTATGATAGTAGTTGGCATGCTTTACATATTTTTTCTACGGAGGGTTCGCCGCATATCGAGCATTCTTGTATTGAGTTTTGGCTAATGGTAATTTGAGGGCTAATTTTGTCGTAAAGGCGTAGTATGTTATATTTGGTGCCTGGTCTTTTTCTTTCTATTTGGTTGAGGAAGGAGCGGATATCGTCTCTGTATGCTTCAGGTGCGTATGGGCAGGGTTTTGAATTGTGTTTTAGGTTTCTATAGAAGGCGTATAGGGTGGTTTCTTTTTCAGGTATTGTTCTTAAAGGTTTTATGCGTGGAACAAGTTTGGGGTGTACTCTTTTATTTGTTGGGCTGTTCCTCGCGAGTCTATTTAGGTCTCCTCTAAGAAAGTTTAGTAATATT
Organism: Candidatus Jordarchaeia archaeon; assembly: GCA_018383815.1. Classification (GTDB taxonomy): domain Archaea; phylum Asgardarchaeota; class Jordiarchaeia; order Jordiarchaeales; family Jordiarchaeaceae; genus Jordiarchaeum. The sequence goes on from JAHAWU010000017.1 coordinate 22,438, forward strand.
GTTTGAGTTTCATCGTCAAGGTTGTGGGCGGTCGCTATGCAGTCTACATTAGCTTCTAGGGCGGCTCTGTTCAAAGCTTTTCTTCTGAGTACACCGCAGTAGGAACAAGCGCCTAATCGTTTATTTTCATCTTTTTCTGCACGTTTAATAATATCGTCTAGTGTTTTGCCATAAATTTTCTTATATGAAGATTGAATGAGAGGTATGTCCAAGTCCAAGGAGTGTTTCTTTACCACTTTTAGGTTGTTGTTGCTGTACTGAGATATGCCCTCGTCAACATAAATTATTGATATTTTACTTTCAGGGAAGTTCTTTTCAATCTTATTCAAAATGTGCAGAAGCACCACGCTATCCTTTCCGCCAGATACAGCAACCCCTATGCGGTCTGATCTATCCAACATTTTATAATGGGAAATTGCTTTTTGAACTCTCTTCTCAACGGAGGTAAGAAAGCATTTACGACAAAGTTTTTCTCCTGAGTAGGGTAGGAAAACCACTGCGTTTTTTGTGCATTTTTTACACTGCGTCAAAGGGCGTATTTCCTCCGATTGCTAAAGGGGAGTGAAACCTACGGTTAATATAGGCAAAACTATATTTGCGACGAGCAGGGTAATCGCAGCGATGCGTGCACTATTAAGTAGAATTTTTCTTTGTGAGTAGGATTTTTTTCCAATTTTTAGCATTTTCTCCCTTGATATAGAGTTTCTTATAATTTCTTCAAATATCTTATCCCCATCAAGGGAGTATATTGGAAGCATGTTGAACATAGCTACACTGAAGGTGACAATAAAAATCCAGAAAAGTGTCAAGTATAGGTGCGCTGGGAAACTTATTCCAAGCCACCATACCGAAGGATATGGCAAATAGAATGGGCGAGGATAAGTTATTCCTATATACCCTCGAGTAGGATTTCGAGGATTTATACTTGTAGTTAGGCTAATTGTTCCTATACTAGTTTCTAGCACTAAAGTTTCAAAAGGTTTAACATTTATGAGGTAAAGGGTGAGACTTACGTCGGAGAAAACAGGAGTACCATTAATTGCAAATATTACTGTAGAAGGTGGGAGTTTAAAGTACGCGGGAGAGTTAGGATCTACGTCAGTAACAAAGACACCAATTGGGGGACCATACCAAGGAGACAAAGCTAGTGCAAAGTTACTAAAAAGTAGTAATGCAAGTAGAGCTGACACAAGATTTACTGCGGAGCCAGCGCTGAATATTCTGAATCTGCAGCGAGAGGGGGCTTTTTTCAAAAAATTTTCATCTATTTCTACGAAGCCGCCGGGTATTAGTATAAAAAATAGTAAACCTGCAGATTTTATAGGTAAACCTTCCGCGATGGCAGCTATTCCGTGCGCCAATTCGTGTGTAACTAATGTGATAATTATAGCAATTAGTACATAAATTATTGAATTGCCAGTTATTGTAATTCCTGGAATTATTGGTATTAGGGGCGACGTGTTTTGTGGTTGGACAAATACATTGATTAAGTTTCTTAGCAACGCCATGATTCCATAACCGAACGCTGCATAACTTAGTGCTACTCCGAGGGCAGCAGTAGTTTTCCAGAATTTTGGAGATTTTTGTGCAATTTCTGAGATGAACTTGTTAAATCGCTTAGTTTTATACATCAGAAAGAAGGGTGCGATTTCGAAACCGTATTTTTCTAATTTCAAGTACTTTGCAATAATGAATAGTATCATCCAAAATAGAAAAATTGCTCCTAAAATTAAGTATGCGTCTGGCAAAGGATACCCCTTCCTTTCTGGATAGATTAAAGTTTTAGAGTGTTAGCTTAGCGTTCTCAATAATTTTTTCGGGAGGCTTATTATGTGCTAGTAGTTTTCTGATAAATCAGATAAGGTGATGCTTAAAAAACTATCCTTGAAATGTTATGGTTACCTTTTTTGCGTTGTGTGATTAAAATTTTTGGAATAAAAAGGGTAATGTTTTTTTGAATGCGATAAGAGGGGTTATTTTGAGCTTCTATTAAGTTCTGGTGGCTTATGATGGCTGAGAAACCAGTGAGAATTGGAGATAAAATTGAGGTAAGGTATGATGCTGGTAGATGGATGCTTTTGAGAGCATTGAGAGAGAAAGCTACTCGTATTATGGAAATACTATTTAGGTATGGGATTCAAACAATTATTCATGGCAGTATTGCTAGGGGGGATGTAAAAGAGACAAGTGATGTGGATGTTTTTATCCCTTACGTAGTTTCATCTTTTCTAGTTGAGCACGCTCTCGAGAATATTAAGGAGGCTTTTTTCTCAAGAGAGATTGTTCAAGCTACTCCCCAATATGCTCCTAAAGCTTACATTTACCTTGAGGATAAAGTAAGTGTGTCTTTTCCTTTAGTAGATCTTAGACGCTTGGAAAAAGAATTTTATTATTTTGGTGGCGCTTTAGACTTGCATGAGTTAAAAGATGATAGAAGAGTACCTGGTGTTGATAAAAGGCTGATGTTTATAGAGCCGACCAAGTATGGTCATTTAGAAAGTCCGGTGATCGGGAGGGAGGCGAGTGTAGCTAAAAGTTTGGGGGTGAGTTTAGATATAGTTAATCAGAGAGTAAGAGTGCTTACTAAACGCGACGATGTTGGGCGAACTGGTGTTTATCTTAAGAGGGTTTTGGAGAAAAATGAGAGCTTTGAGCAAGTAATAAAAAGAATATCTGATAAAGACCCTATTGTACGTAAACGTGTGCAAATAAAAAGATGAAGGTGATACTTTGCGTAAAATTTCTAAGACGGGGTTTGGGTCAATTTTTATTGGTAAACTATCTGAAGGTTGCCAACTCTGCATTCATGGCACCAAATTGGTTTTATTTGTGACTGGTTTATGTGAGCACCCCTCAAGTTGCTCGTGGTACTGCCCTATTTCGTATGAACGAAAAGGGAGAGATTTTACTTTTGCTAATGAAAGATTAGTCCTAGATGATAGCGATGTAATTAGTGAAGCTACCCTTTGTAGTGCGGAGGGAACAGGTATCACAGGTGGCGAACCTCTCCTTGTTTTAGATCGAACTATTCATTATATTAACCTTTTAAAAAATCATTTCGGAGAAAAGCATCATATCCACCTTTATACAGGTAAGAGACGAATCATCAGGGAGGACATAGAAAAATTAGCTGATGCGGGGCTGGATGAAATACGCTTTCATATTTCAACAGAAAAAGAAAGTAAAGTTTTAGCTTCTGTAGATAGTTCTTTGAGTGTTGGTGTTGAAATACCTGCTATACCTGGGAGAATAGAACCTACCAAGAGATTAATTAAATCACTTGAAAGGTACGAGGTTAATTTTCTAAATATTAATGAGTTGGAATTTAGTGAAACGAATGCTTATCAATTAAAAAAGCGTGGTTATAGACTTGAAAAAGATAGTATGGTAGCTGTAGAAGGAAGCGAAAATACGGCTATGGATTTACTCGAATGGGCTTTAAGCAATACTGAGTTAAACATCCATTACTGCCCATCGAGGTTGAAGGGAGGAGTACAACTTAAGAATAGATTATTAAGACGAGCTAAAAATGTTGCCAAACCTTATGAAAAAGTTACGAGAGAAGGTCTTTTATTAAAAGGAATAATCACTTTTGATGAGTCGAACAAAGACCTAAATCCGATTTATTCGATTTTCAAGAAGTACAAAATTTCTGACCAGTTAATATATTTAAATAAAGAAAAATTTAGAATTGAAACATCTGTTAGAGTGGTAAAAAAGATTGCGGAAGAAGCTAAAAGGAAAGGATTTAAAGTTGGCATTTTAGAGGAGTACCCAACAGAGCAACCTAGACTAGAAACCGAATATACACCTCTTTAACTAGTATACATTCAGCAATTTACATAAAAGCTATTTCTAAATAGTTATTCAGCTAGATGTTCAGCAAGAGGAAATCTTAAAATTGCGGCAATTCCCCCAAATGCTCGGAGCCGCTCTCCAGCTCTGTGCAACGTACTTATTATATGGATTTTTCCACCCATGTGCTCTGATTGACGTAAAAGTTCATCATACTTCTCTCTTTCCTCAACATTAGCGGTTCTTAACTTTTCGTCGGTTATAAGTAATTTATCTACGGCTCCCTGTAACACAGCCCTTTCAACCGCCTTATTTCCATACACAACCCGTTTATCATCTTTAGATAAATGTATGAAAAATTCTTCTAGGAGCTGTGAGTCTTTTACAACCTTGCTCTCTTCCAAGATTTTTGCAGCTATCCCTCTGTTGATAGCCTCGTAAATTCCATTTATACCTCCATAACTCGAACTCTCAAGTACTAAATTATCCTTTAGCACTGGTTGTTTACTAATTAAATAATTTAGAAAATTATCTTTTGTAAAACCGGGTCCTACTATTACAATTTTATTTATGTCTTGGCCAATCTTAAACTTTTGTGATGCAATAAATTGATTAAGAGCTTTATAGACTTCGCCAAAAAAAGTCCTAATTGCTTCATCATGTTGACTAACAAACCTTTTTCCCGGTATATTTATGCTAATGTTACTAATGATGTCTACGCTGTAACTATCAATTACTGCTATACTTGCTTCGCCTTCCTCCATTGAAATTACAATTATTTTTGTTTCTTCTCTAAGTTTTTCAGATTCACCTATCCGGTCCAGAATATATTTGGGCCATTTACTTTTTATTATTTTAATGGGTGTTCCGGTTTCTACATTTATTGTATGATACGAACCTCTGGAAACATTTTCTGGTGCACTAGAAATAATTCCTCTCACTCTTAACCTATTAGAATACTTATGAAGAGCGGCATCCTCTACGGTAATACCCAAGTATACAGGAGTCTTTTCGCCCTTATCCGCTCTTAGAGGTTCGTTGGAACTTCTTATTCGCCTGAAAGTTTTCGCATAAACAGTGTCGCCTTTTTCTATAATATTATATAAATGCCAGAGGTCGGTGAGCGTTTCAGGTATTAGCTTCATTTCTCCCTTATGCAGCTTGTCTCTATATACCTTCAAAACTATTCCCTTCATAATCTATAGTTCTATACATACCGAGGAACCCATGAACAACGAGTACGATAATATCACTATTTTTGAATCATTCCCGATTTTGATGAACGTTGTAAACACGTACAAATCCCTTCTTGATGGATTTGAGTATTTTTAGTAGAGTTGCAAAGACACCTTATAATCACGTCTTCTGTTTTTAACAAGCCGTAATAACATAGTTTTAGTATTAAGGGACACATAATTATTCAAGTTTGCAAAATCTGGAAAACTTGGCATGTTTGAATAATGATCGCAATTTATTATTCAATCGTAGTTATCTTTACCTCCCTGTTCTAGTAGTTTTCTGGCTCTCTCTTCTAGAATGGATGCAGGGATATCTGTTAGTGTTATGACTGTTCTTCTACCTCGTTTGAGATTTTTCACTACTGCATTAAATAATCCTATATCTGCAAGAACTCTGATGTAGTTTCTGAAATTTCTTGTGGATCTTGGGGAAGTTTGGTATTCCTCACAAACGATACGGTACTGTTCATATGCCTTATGAATTGGTACTGCGACTTCATATTTTAGGGCGGTGGCTGTTGATAGTGCTGCGATTAGTTCGTGTCTATGTAAACCTCGTAGTATTTCCGGAGAAGTTTCGGGGTAAACTTCATTTTTCGCAATCCGTATCATCTCGGGGGTTATTTTTTTGTCTTCACTTTTTTCAGCTAAGTATCCTGCATGCCGCAAAATTTCTATTCCATGGCGAGCATTTCCAGTTTCGCTTGCTATCTTTGCAACCATATTACAATTTTCTCGAGAAAGTACGCCCTCATAGAAACTTAGAGACGCTCTGTAGGCAAGTATCTCCTGTAATTCTTGCTCCGTGTATCTTAAAAATTCTATTACAGAGTGAACATCTTCTATTAGGTGGGGGTATAGGTGTGCTACCCAATCCTCTGGCCTACTGATAATCAAAGTGCTTACCAACGCGTTTCCATATCCAAAATACTCCGCACTGCGAATTAAGCCGTGTATTGCTTCCCCGCCTAGGAGTTTGGCATCATCTAGAGCAATTATAAGACGAGTATTTTCCCTCCTAAGTCTGTCATTTAATTCAATTATTAATTCGTTTCCAGTTATTCCCATAACTGGCACTTTCTTCCAATTTTTCATAATTATCTGTCTTAGAACAGCAGGTAAGGTGCGTACAGTACTGCAATACATGTATTCAAAAATTATTTTAGAACCAGACTGTCTAGCCATCTCCTCTATCTTTTGTCCAAACAATTTCGAAGTGGCTGTCTTTCCGAGACCCGCTTGCCCTACCAAGGCGCTATTTACGCTTACCAGTTTATCTGAAAAAAGTGGACGATAAATACGCATTAAATGTTCCAACTGTTTCTCCCTGTGGGGAAGTAGGGGAGGTACATACTCGGGGAACAGTGTACTTTCGTCTTTGAACACAGAGGATCTAATCATAGTTAACTGTAAACAAGTAACGAAAAATAAAGATTTTTCACAAAATAACTTTACTTTTAATTAGAATCTTCCAAACAATGTGACAGGGGAAATATTGGAAATGACACATACATAGGATGTTTTATACGATTAAGATTATTTTTGTAATACGAAGAATAAAAAAGTTCTGCAATGGAAGGACAAGCGGTGTCTAATATAGTGGAAGATGAGTTAAGCCGCCCATCATCGATATTTAAGGATGAATCTAAACTATCTATTGATTATGTCCCAGAGCACCTTCCACATAGAGAGAACGAGTTAAAACAACTTGCCCTCATTTTCAAAGTGGTCTTAGAGAGGCCGGGAAATAGTCAAAAGGTTATTATTACAGGAAATATAGGTACTGGGAAAACTGCTTTAGCTAAAAATTTTGGAAGCCAAATTGTGGCTATAGCAAACAGAAGGGGGATTAATATTCATTACATTCACATAAACTGTAGACGTGAGAGAACCAGTTTCACCATTCTCAACAAAATAGTCAAAACATTCAATCCAAACATACCTAGACGAGGATTTTCCACAGAAGAACTGTTTCAAATTATGAAGGAAAATTTAGAAGAAAAAGATGCAAATGTCATTCTCACCCTTGATGAGTTAGACTTTTTATTGAGAAGAGAGGGAGAGGAGCTTTTATACTCCCTAGTTAGACTTTTTGACGAGCAACTGAATGCGGTTCAGCGTCTCTCACTTATAGGAATAATGAGAAGCGAAGAACTATTTAGGAGTCTGGATTTAAGTATCATCAGCAGTCTACAAAAAAATATTATTCGCCTAAGGGAATACACCGCAGATCAGCTTGAAACCATTCTGAGTGAACGTGTCAAAGAAGCATTTCATGTAGGTACTATAACTGATGAAGAAATAAAATTTATTGCGGATATAGCGGCAAAACAAGGAGACGCTAGATATGCTTTAGAGATTTTATGGCGCGCGGGAAAAATTGCTGATGCGCAAGGCATAACACGTATTTTGCCTGAGCATATAAGAGAAGCCAAATCAGAGATTTACCCTGTTATTCGAAAAGATGTTCTACGAGATTTGCCCTTTCAACACAAAGCGTTATTATTAGCAATTTCAAGAACGCTTACCAAAGAAAGGGCATATGTAACAACAAGTGAAATAGAGAAAGTATACAAAATTGTATGTGAAGAGTATAATATTAGACCTAGAAGACATACTCAGTTCTGGGGATTTCTTAAGGAATTAGAAAAGCAGGGAATTATTACTACAGAAATCTCTGGGAATGGAATGAAGGGCAAAACAACACTCATAAGTTTGCCAGATATTCCCACTTCGATTTTAGAACAAGAGATATTGAATTTATTAGAGGGGGTTAGATGAAAAGAGAAATCGAAACAATTGAGGAAAATTCTCTAGAACAAATTTTTTCTTCAAAAGGTCGCATAAAAATAGTCAAAGTCCTTGCCCGCGAGGAAGAACTAAACATATCCGAAATAGCAAAACGTGCAAATCTCAACTATTCTACCACCAACCAGCACCTAGACTTTCTAGAAAAAGCAGGGCTGGTTCAAGAGAAGATATTTGGAAGAATAAGGATATTTAGATTCAGAATAGAAAACATAAAAGCGCAAGCAATCAAGAATTTATTCGATATTTGGGAAGGCAACAAAACAATAGCAGAAGATTATAAAAGGAACTCAATAATTCACTCATACACGCCGAAAAAATCCACAGCATACATAGATTAAATTAAAAATATATTCAAATAACGCGAAGTACTTCTCACATTTATGAGGCTTTATGAGAGAACGCATTCCTGAGATCTAGAACTCGCATTGTATTTTACTCTGGATTAGACAAAATTAGTAATATCCCCCCTTTTAGAACCTCTTCGCTGAGCCCAGATACTTTTTCTACACGCGTGTGGGTGCTACACTCTTTTAAATTAACGGCTTCTCCTGCATTTACTCCTTAGGTGGGAAAATGCTTAGTTCAGCATGAGGCTTTCCCTAGAAGCTCATTCTTCACGTGACTAACCTGTTACCTGCTGATAGCACTTACCTCCTACGGAAGAAAAGCAACTTGGTAGCTGATATGGGCGCCAAACCCCGAACATATCACAAGCAGGGAGTAACTCTCAAGAGGAAAGGATGCAAAGCATAAGCGGACCCTGCATTCCAACTTCATAGACGAACGCAGTTACGGCTCAGAAGATCCCCCACGTTCAACCACCAAAACCACCTTTTTGCTCTTCAAGAAGAGCTATTCTAAGTCCTCGCGGAAGAAGTAAGATTACACATGAAGCTGGAGCTTTTGCAAAGGATGCATGACTGCAATTTTGAAGAGACTCTACCAACAGAAACATCTGAAAAGAAATAACCCTTATGGAAGCATGTAACACATGATTTTATTCCATCCACGGCCATTAAATTGAATACTTTTATATTCCCCATTGATACCTTTTATACTGGGTGATGAGCAGAAGGACGGCTGCCGGTGCCTCATGGCGCTGAGGAAATCCATCCATCATGTGGGACTCGAGCACTGTAAAGTGCAGGCTGAGAAGCCTGGCAATGGAGCAGAAATCCTGCGAATTAAGGACTGCAAACGATACACCCATCTGAAGGATGACAATGATACGGCCTTTGAACATAAAAATTAAAACATTGGAATATGTTTAAAAGCAAACCGCTGAGGATTCAGATGGAATTGTTGAAACGGCCACCCTCGAGGATGCAAGTCCAAATAGGCTACCCATGATTCCCACAAGAGGTAGCGGGTAGGACGCTAAGCTGAATGCCGTCAAGAGATTAAATGGTAACATTTATCTTTTAACAGAAGATGGATTACTCTCTGCACATCACCCCCAAACTCCATTGTTTCCTCATCCTGCTGTAAAGAGGATCTTTATGGTTTGTCCAAGCGTTTTAGCGTTTCAACTTTTTAATAAATAAGCCCAGTACATCTACAAATCTGATTCTCACAAAAGTTTTCTTTAATACCTACAATGATTGTACGGTTGCTTTTCAACTCTTCACTTGCTGTAAATGTTCAAGCAGAACCAATATGGAATGAGTTCTCCGCAAACTCGCCAGAAAATATTTATGAATAGGTTGAAGGTAACTGTTCGGAATAGTGTTTTATTCATTATAATCGATGGTTATAAAATATCTTAGATACCAATCCATCCTGTCGGTCCAACTTGCACTAGAACGTTTTGCGCCCAGTATTTGTTTAGAAAAGATACTGATTTTGAATTTTTATTATCTCTGTACTGTCTACCGCTCTAGAATACTTTTCTAAGAGTTCTTCATTAAGTCTAATGAAGTTCAGGCCCCATTTAAAGAGGCTAAGGATTTCTTTTGCCTCTTCTTTGTGATTAGTTATGTAAAGCGCAGCTGCGAAGGCCTCCGCACTACTTAATTTTGTTGGCTTGCCATAGTTTATCGGGTTAGCTGCTACCAAATAGGGCAAAGCCCGTTTTACTCCCTTTATCCTATCAAAAACCCCTTCGATCAATTTCCATGAGCAGTCTATGACGGTAAGTCCCCCCTTAACTATGTATTTATCATCTTGTGGTGATATTGCCTTTAAAGCGAAGGGGTCAAGTATTAAACTACCTCTAGGTATCTCGGCCAAACGACTTATCAGCCTTACTTTATTGAATCTAGCTAATTTTAAGCCAGTGCATAAATGTGGTGCGCATTGTTTAGCATTGTACAAATACAATTTCATTTTTACCCACTGGTTCATCGAAATTTTTAGATTTATTTTATTAAAATAACTCGACAACTTAATTATTTTAACTGTAACATAATTGTTTTTCTTGGAAATCAATAATAACCCGTCATTGATTAGCATTTTGGTTTAGTTGCTTTTGCATTAAATATAAGTACCTTAATGTAATAATAATTGTTAACTGAAAATTATACGCGTGGTGATGCTATTTTGCCTATAGCTTTTGTTTTAATCAACACGGAACCCGCTAATGAGGAGAAGGTTCTTAAAGCAGTTTCTAAAATTGAGGGCATAGAGGAAGCGTATATCCTATATGGGGTATATGACATTCTAGCGAAAATTAAAACCGAATCTATGGAAAATTTGAAACAAACAATTATATGGCAGATTCGAAAAATCGAAGGCGTTGTTTCAACCCTCACACTTATTGTGGCTGAGGAAGGAGACTAAACACTGATTACCGCTTTTTTCATTTATTACCCGCGCCTATCTAATGTAGGAATAATCGTTTACCATTATTCTTTTTATTATTAAACTAGTTTCTAAAATTCTAATAAGAAAAACTCTATTTACTCTTATTAACAAAACAACCTTCTAATATCGCTTTTAATCTATGGAAAATTTATAAATTGTAGGGCTATTTTATAGCAAGAGAAAAAATGGACAATTCAAAAATATGTGAAATTTGTGAAGAAGATGTGATAGTATCAGAATGCTACTTGTGTAAAAGGCGGGTTTGTGCGAACTGCCTATCACAAAGTATTTGTGTTATCTGTAATGACACCTTATGTACCAATTGCAGAAAACAGTTATCCGATAGAGCGTGTAATATCTGTGGTTCATTGGTTTGCGAGGATTGCAGTGTTAAAATAAATGAAGAAATTATTTGTTTAAATTGTAACCCTAAGAGGCGTTTCTAGGTGACTTTTCTCCACATAGGATTTGATGACACTGATTCCCCTTTAGGTGGTTGTACCACCTATTTATGCGCAAAAATAGTAGAGAAGCTTTCATCCTTAAATGTGACCTTCATTGATTACCCGCTGCTAATACGCTTAAATCCTAATGTACCATTCCGTACTAGGGGAAATGCTGCATTGTGTTTAAGAATAAAAATCAAGGAGGATTTGGAAGAAGCAGTTAAGCAGATTGTTCTTGAAGAAATAAAAAGAGGAGCGAATTTATCATTCAGAAATACTAATCCGGGTATAGTTTTTTATGAAGGAGAAAAAATACCTCCTACATTGAAGAAACTCTCAATAAAGACTATGCAGGATATTGTAACAGTTAAAGAAGCCCTAAAAACTGCTGAAGCCATAGGAGCTGAAATCCACACCTTAAAAAGTACAAGGGGTATCATTGGTGCATTAGCCGCAATAGGCTCACTCCTTGAAAACGACCACACTTATGAATTAATAACCTATAGAATCCCCCAAAATTATGGAAAACCACGAAAATTGGACTTTGCCTCTATTAAAAATATGAACTCAATAACATCCCCAAACACCTTTTGTAATATTGACGATGGACGCGTACTTATCACACCCCACGGTCCTGATCCCATACTTTATGGCATCAGAGGAGAAACTGCAGAAATCGTTTATGCAGCGTACAATATGGTTATTCCTCTCGAACCCATCGAGCGATGGGTAATTTTCAGGTCGAATCAGGGCACAGATATGCATTTACGGCTCATACAGAATATTTCCCAAATCAGACCCTACTTATCTGTAATACTAAATGGTGAAGTTTCTGGAAAACCAAAAACAATCCCCGGAGGACACGTAATTGTCCAGATAAAGGACTCATCTGGAAAAATCGACTGCGCTGCCTATGAACCTACGGGGCCATTCCGAGAAGTAATAAAACACCTAATCCCCGGAGATCAGGTGCGTGTATATGGTGGGGTGCGCCCCGCTTCCTCTTTTCATCCACTCACAATTAATTTGGAAAAAATTGAAATTCTCAAACTGGCGCCATTACTCATTAAATCTAATCCAAAATGTACCAAGTGCGGAAAGAGTATGACCTCCATGGGCAAAAATAAAGGCTTCAAATGCAAGAAATGCGGATTAAAATCAAGTATTTTCGAAAAATCCACTTTAGAGGTCCCCAGACCTCTTTCCGAAAAACTTTATCTACCTCCACCCCGAGCTCACCGTCACTTGACCCGCCCTAAAGAACGCATTGGCAAAGCATCAAAAAAACCAGAAACTATGTTTATACCTTGGCACTATCCATGAAAACTTTTTTATTCATAGTTCCCTTAGTTTTTGTTTAGCAGCAGCGACTAAAATCGGAAAGGCCACAGTGACATCTGCTATTAAATCCACGCTTTTCGCGTTACTTTTCAACTTGCCCCACGAACGTGCTTCATCTAAAGTTGCTCCGCTTAACCCCCCCGACTCTGGTCTGTCAAGAGTAATTTGGATAGCGTAATCAAATCCTTTACCCGTAATAAGCATAGTCTGCAGAATGTGGTTTTTAGGGACACCGCCACCCAAAATTATGGCGCCGCTTTTTTTACTTTCATAAGCTAAGTTTATGATTTGATGCAGATCCTCAAGTATGTTTATTTTTAAGGGATTTAATTGAGAAAAAAGCCACGCTTGAAGCCCAAGAATAGAATCAGTTATAGCCGGGCAAAATATTGGAACACCCTTATCTGCGGCTACTTTAACAAAGGATTTCTTATCCTTCAGCCTCTTCCCAATTTCCTTTATAAGTTCATATACCGCAATACCCTCTCTCCTTTTTTCAACATCTATATCTCTAAAGATCTGTTGTATCTTTTCTTCAAATTTCATGAATGCCGCATCAGAAACATATACATCATAAATTCGATTAATCCCTCGCCTTCTAAGATTGGTGTCATCTCCTTCGATGCCCTTTTGATGTTGCCCGCCAAAAGCCTCAATTAAGTCATGAGTTATATTTGCTCCTGTACTAACAATAACATCTACAAAATCTTCCTGAATCAGGTCTGCAAATATCTGTCCTAATCCTGCGGGCACCAGAGCGCCTGCAAGCCCCAAGAATACTGTGGTGTCGGGGTCGCTTACCATTTCGACGAATATGTCCAAAGCTCTAGCCAAGCGCCCCGCACAAAAAACTCCTGCTGCGTCCATCTCTTTAACAAGATCCAAGACACTCATATTTTCGTCTATTTTCATGCGTTCAACTTTCACTTCATATACCCCGAACTAAATTGACTCCAACATCGCCATTTTGTTTTTTCGATAATGCACTTCAAATTTAATCCTAATAACTTCGATATGTCTTGTATTTTATTAGGGGTTAAGATGTTAGGCTTTGCTCACTACGTTTTTCATCCACTTTAATTACGTCCAACTGTAAACATTTTGCTTCTGTATTCAGTATAGAAGATACGCTTGGTTTCGTGCGTCCCTCGTCACCCGAAATTAGCTCTTTAATGTATAATCCTCCTTGGCCTTCAATAATCAGCTCCAACCTATTTGAATCCAGTATTTTGTAGTCTACTCTGTAAACTTTTTTTGCTCTAACCAGGTTTGCCCTACGATGTGTAACTCTCTTTGGTGTTTGTTGATGTATGATTTCTCCTGTAAGTTTAGTCTTTAATAGTTCTAGCTTTTCTAATGGTACCTGATCCTTTAGTTCTACCAATGCACAGTAGGTTTTGGTAGAGATTTGAGACATCGCCTTAATATTTCTAACTTCATCCTTATTTGAGAAACTGAGATCCATTACCTTTACTTTTCCTTCAGAGTAGGTATTGATTATATTTTCCAATTCTTTTAGATCTATATTTCGCTTTTTGGGGTTTTTAATTTCTAAGACAAACCGACGCCCACTTCCCAACATTCTGGCGTCAATATCCTCTCTACCTGCTCCATGAAATTTTGATTCCTCCCCTCCAGTGATTTCAAGTACTGGTTTAGCAATTATTTCTTCCACCGATTCTTGATACATTTTACCCGTGCCCCCGCATCTTTCACATCCTTTTCCACGACATTGCCGGCATGGCCATTTGGTTTGAGGGATACCTCTCTTAAGTTTCAAGTATCTCCCCGAAATATAAAGAGGATTAACCTCAATTGATATTGAAAAGTCTTCTAAATCCAAAACTACTAGTATATCTGGCCTATTAAACTCAGCCTTTTTACCAGTAATTATTGTCAACATCTTACCAATCTCGCGATTTATTTCCGCCTTTAAGGCCTCACCAGTGCTAATTCCAAAAGTCGCCCTCAAAGCATCCTCCTTTTCAGAAATTCGAGGCGGAACCTTTGATCCTATAAGGAAGTTGTTAAACTCATACTTACCTAACTCTGTAGCAATTTTCCTTGCGATTTCCTCCTTTTTGGAAAAAATATTTTCACAAATTTCACATTTTCCCTCTATTCTAAGTTCCAAGCCCATTGATTGAAGAATGCCTAATGCGGGAGCAAAAAACCCGTTAACGGCTATAGTTCTTAATAAATTCTCCCCCCTAACTTTATCCCTCGTGAAAAATTCATGACCCATTAGCGCTAGAACCGTCTTTATCGAACGCCCCCTCTCTTCATTACTAAGTCCTGTTCCCAATAAAGCAAATTGTCTTCCCAAGCAGTTATCGCATAGCTTATACGCTTTCAAAATTTCCATAGCCTGGTCAATCAGTTCCATTGTTACCATTACCCCACAAATTGTCTAACCAGTTTTGTACCATAATGATGAAATTATCAACTGGACTATTACCACTAAAAAATACTTCCATATATCCTTGCTCAACTAGTTTATTCCTCATAAAATCAGGAAACGGATATTCAAGTGGCACAATACAATTTATACTAGCTTTAGTAACTATCTCTTCGATATTTCTTCCCTTTAAATTTGGGAAGATTACCTGTTCCGCATCGATATTTCTAAGCCTGTCAACTAAATCAGCATCATCTTCGAAGATATAAGCTCCTCGCTTCGATAAAACCTTTTTATTATTTAGTTCCTTTACTTCACCCAGTACCTTCATTAACAGAATAGAAGTAGATCTTATGTCTGGTCCTAAATATCTTAACTCACTGCCTACTAACTTGATAGTGTAATTTTTATCTTTAATTATAATATATAGAACTGTATCTTTTCTGATTCCATTAGAAAGAAAAAAGGCAGTTCTTATACATGCTCCAAGCCTTGAAATAGTGTTATCCACAAATCCCAAATCAAGTTTTCTTTTGTTAATTGTAGAAATACTATTTAATACGACGCTAAAAATTCTCATGCTAATTTTCCTTTCCACTTCTTTATCTGTTCTGGCGATATACCTTGAGGTATCTGCATTCCATGTTTCCCTCTTAACCTCTGCTTTCCCATCATCTTTGCTACTTTTTTAGCTGCAAAATACTGGTCGATTAATTCCTTGACCTCTTTCGGTTGCGTTCCAGATCCCCTAGCAATTCGAATTATCCTAGAACGGTCGATTAGCTTAGGATTAACCAGTTCCTCCCTAGTCATTGATTGCATCATCACCTTCCAGTACTTCATTTTATCATCAGCAACATCCTTTAAATCATTTGGAAATTTGGCGCCAACTCCTAACAGTTCCAAAACTTTACTTACGGGCCCCATTTTCTTAAGTTGTTCCATAGCATTGTAGAAATCTTTTAAAGTAAACCTTCCGCTCAAAAACGCCATTGCTGTCTCCTTATCTGGCGTTAATTCCGCCTCTCTAACTTTGTCTAGAAGACTTTGCAAATCGCCCATTCCTAATAGGCGTCCCACAAAGCCGGTTGGGTTAAAACTCTCAATGTCTTCGATCTTTTCACCATTGCCTATGAATTTGATTGGAGCTCCCGTAGCTGCTACTGCCGAAAGAGCGCCGCCCCCACGAGCCGAGCCATCCAACTTGGTGACAATTATAGACCCAATGTTTGTAGCTTCCTTAAAAGCTCGGGCTTGAACAGATGCTTGTTGCCCGAGGGTTCCATCGACTACCAATATTATCTCCTGAGGGTTAATGGCCTTTGCTATGTCGCGCATTTCCTTCATTAGCCCCTTTTCCTCCTTATGTCTTCCCGAAGTATCAACGATAATCGCTTCACATCCCTCTTTCTGTAGCACCTCTATTCCTTTCTTAGCTACAGAGACACTACTCTTACTATTTGGGTCTCCGTAAAATTTTACACCCAATTCACTAACTAACTGATAGAGTTGTTCATATGCACCGGCACGGAATGTGTCAGCGCAAACTACCCCTGTTTTTAAGCCTCTTTTAGTGAGGTACCTTGCGAGTTTAGCAACTGTGGTTGTTTTACCAGAACCTTGAATCCCTACGAGCATGATAATATTTGCTTTTCCTGGTGTTATCTCAAGAGGATACGCTTTTTTACCGAGAATATTTGTTAACTCGTCATAAACTATTTTCACAATATGCTCTCTTCTACTTATGCCTGGAGGTAATGTCTCGTCAAGAGCTCTTTCCTTAATCCTTTCACTTAGCTCAAAAACTAGTTCCACATTTACATCAGACATTAGCAACGCTCTCTGAAGCTCTTTAACTAATTCCTCGACAGCTTCTCTATCTGCCACATTTGAACGTATAATCTTATTTATCGCGTTCCTAAGACCTTCGCCCAATTTCTCTAAGACCATTATATTCACATCCTCAAAAGCGAAGCGGTGTTATTTTTAACCATATTTGCTGTAATTATTAATATTATGCATTAGGAAATAAATAATGTACTATTATAGAAGCTTCGTTTAACATTATGTATTCCGCTCATGAAAACCAATCTGGCAGAATATTCCTACTTTTTCGAAAAGGCTCTAAGAGGTTTCCCTTCCTTGTAGCGAAGGATCTTCAAAAATATTTGATGTTGGCTTTCTTTTGGCTTTTAGAGCCTCACCGCCCCTTTTTGCCAAGGCAGCCAAAGAATTCCATATGTTTAATCAAAATGCTATTCGGCTGTGTTGTTATACTTTTGGGATGTTTCTTGCCTCCGCAAATACTCGTCTCCTTTCTACGGAAAGATGTTAAAAGGGGAAATGAGGACTCCGGCAAAATTTCCCAAAACTATGAATGTTACCTAAACATATAGAATATATCCCGTTTTGTATGTAAGTATCAATTCGGTGCCAATTATTAGAGATTCGGAACTCCAAAAATCAAATTTCAGTATTTGAAAATGAAATGTGTGTTTAAAACTGGTTTTGGCTGGTGGGCAGCCACCAGAACCGCAATGCCGCAGCCCTGGACTCCTTTTTAACTCAAAGAGAGGCTTTCTTCAAGAGCCTTCCAGCCCTCC
>JAHAWU010000133.1 GCA_018383815.1 Candidatus Jordarchaeia archaeon
ACCTTCCTACATTTCATAAAAATATAAACTGCAGTTTTTTGATTATAGAAATTCAAATTTCTTAAAATTTTTGAATGTCCTTCTCAATTGTTTCTCTTGTCACAAATCGGGACAATCCTGTTGCCTCGACAGATTTTGTAGCTACAATTGTCGCAATGTTTCCAGAATTTGCCACATTTTTTGTCAGCGCATACTCCAGAAGGAATACTC
Source organism: Candidatus Jordarchaeia archaeon (assembly GCA_018383815.1). Taxonomy (GTDB): domain Archaea; phylum Asgardarchaeota; class Jordiarchaeia; order Jordiarchaeales; family Jordiarchaeaceae; genus Jordiarchaeum. The sequence continues at coordinate 211 of JAHAWU010000133.1, forward strand.
CAAGAAATATGTCGCCCGCGCCAGTAGTTTCCAACACCCTCTTGGGCGGAGTTTTAGGTTTAATTAAAAGATTTTCTTTACCCCTAATTACGACCCCCTCATCACCAAGTGTTATTATAACCATTTCTGGACCGAAATTCAAAATTTTCTGGGCGGCTTCTTCAATATCATCACAATTCATGGCTGTTAGTGCTTCACGTTTGGAAAACTTGACAATGTCCAGTAGGGGGAGAATCCTTTCCGCATCCTTCCAGAATGTAAACTGTGCGATTCCTTTACTATCGAACCTTCGAACGAAACCTTGCGCATCAGCTGCGATGAGGGATTCTGATTCACTGTGGAGTTTCTCTACGAATATTGGTGAAATTTCCCCTGCAATAGGGCTAATGAGAATAGAACGAGAATTTAAAAAATGCTTTGGAACATCTTCAAATAAAATTGGCTCACATACCTGTTTCAGTTTTAATTTTCTGAAGTCTTTTAGATACTCAAGCTCAAAGCTTGTAGTTAAACCCTCCGTCCTCCTAATACAAGTTTGGATCCCCATTTCTCTGAAAAAAGATAGGGATGAATCATCAAGGTCTGCACCTATTTTTGACACTATACCCACCTTTCCCCCCATTTTTCTGGCCGCTATACCCGCATAATAGGGGGCTCCCCCAACAGAGTAGGTCTTGACGCCCTCCCTAATTATGGTGTCCTTTGCAATATGCCCAATAACAACTAAATCAAACAATATCTTCCTCCCGTAATGGGGTTAACCGGATTTTACTAGATGCATCATTTCATCTTTTTAGCGGGATTTCCTCTCTTCCTTTGATCTGACTCGAACCACGTTTCTGTGAACAGCGCAATTGATGCAGTACATTTTGATTTCTTTAGTTCTTGGAATGTAGGCTCCCTGCTGTCTCAATTCTCGACCTATCATGGGGTCAACTACAGTTGTGTATCGGGTTACCTTCTTGGCCTTATCGCGAGGAACCAGTTTACCACACATGCTGCATTGAACTCTTGCTTTTTTCCCGGCATCTCCTTTGGCTCTTCCACGGCTCTTACGTTTTTTTGGCACAGCATCACTTCTTTTTATTTTTTTAACTAGTCCAAACTACGCATAAGGGAGTATTTATTTTTATCCTCAAAAACTTTTGGGTAAAAATGATGAAAAAGCCAAATGGAGGCTAGAAACTATTTTATATTACGTCGCTGTTATTGGGTATCTGATTGGAGATGATATTTTGGACTGGTGGCTATGGTTTCTTTTACTGAATGGGAATAGTGGTGAATTGTGGCTGTATCTGTTGCTCGGTGGAGTAACAGTTTTTACGGGGATTATAGCGGCTATGTTAGGTGTGGGAGGTGGATTCTTGAATGTTCCTATAATAAATTATTTGGCAAATGAGACGATAAATGTAGCTATAGGAACTAGCTTATTTGTTATAATGTTTACCTCGTTTTCCGCCACCTTAGGATATGGTGTTAAAAGGGTTATAGATTTCAAACTGGGTTTGGCTTTGGTTACAACTTCGATTCCTGGGGCTTTTCTAGGAGCTTTTTTGACTGGATTGGTTCGGGAGGGGATACTCCAATTAATCTTTGGTATCGTGTTAACAATCATAGGAATTAATATGATTTTAAAGAAGCAAAATCAAAATCCTTTTGTTTACCAGGAAACCCTCAAAGGGGAAAGAAAGTCAATAAAAAGCGTTTTGATTTGGAAAAGAAAAATTAAAACGGGCAATGGCGAAACCTACGAGTACCCCATAAACTTACCTTTAGGTCTGGCGTTCTCCTTTTTAGCAGGACTTTCTTCGGGTCTGCTTGGAATAGGTGGGGGTATAGTTCAAGTGCCTGTAATGAATATTATCCTAGGAGTTCCCATGATTATCACAGTGGCCACCTCGATGTTTATGATAATTTTTACATCAGCCTTCGCAACCTTTGAACACGCCATGCTAGGACAAGTAGATTGGCCGGTGGGAATTGTTATGATAATAGGAGCGATAATCGGAGCCCAGATAGGTTGTAGAATAACTTTGAAACTGAACCCCCAACTTCTTCGAAAAATCTTTGGCTCAGCTATGATTCTTATAGCGATTAAAATGATTTACGAAGCGCTAATTAGTCTTTAGGTGAAGACCTTTTGAAAAGGATATTTATTCTTAAAGCCAGCACTGCCCGCACCGATAATAAATTCACCATAAAAGACCTTCCGGGCACATCAGGAAGATTGGATGTGGTGTGTAGATGTATTCTATCCTCTCTGCTTCTGTCGAAGGGCCACAGACTAGACACAATATTTTACGCCGTTCTAGAGGGGCCGCCAAGACCTCCAATCACAGTTGAGGTCAACGGTGAAAAAATTGAGGAGTTGCCAAGGGACGAACTAAAAGTCGCCTTAATACTAAAGGAGCTACTAAACCCCATAAAAACACCAACTATTGTTTCAGGTTTTAGATTAATGAATAGAGACTTCCAAGACCTAGTGGAGGAAAAGCTTCGCGAGTCTAAAACTTACTTTCTCCACCGTACAGGTAAAAACATTAAAGAAATTCTAAGCGTGTTTCAAAATTTTAAAACACCTCAACTAACATTTATACTGGGGGATCATATAGGGCTAAATCAAAACGAAATTGAATATCTGGAGGGGATGGGAATTAAACCAATCAGTTTGGGTCCCAAAGAATACTTGGGAAGCCACTGCATATCTCTTATCCAAGAGAAACTGGACCAAGTTATCGAAAGGAAAAAATGATTCTAGGTGGCTCTGAAAAAATTTTGAAGGTTCCCCCCATAATTTGTGTTTAAGACGAAGTGCATTTCAGGTTTCTTTAAACGCTTCAAAGTTTTCACGAGTGATTTAAAATTTAATTTGGTGCATAAATGGGGCTGTGGAATGGTTTTGAGGGAGAAATGCACATTAAGAAAGTGTTATATGCTTCCTTCTCAATTTTCTTATACAGGATAAATATCAAAATTTTATTGGTGTAGTTTATGCCACTAAAGAAATTTGTGAGTTGGCTTAAGGGTGGACCGAAAATTAAAGATGTTATTTATAAACTGGAAGTGTTCACCCGCAAGCTTGAATATCAGAAGAAACAGCTAGAGAGGGAATCTAGAAAAAACAGAGAGGAAGCCAAAAAGTACCGGCTCAGGGGAAACACGGAAGCCGCTAAAATGTACGCCGAACACTATGTAAGGTATTCAAAGTGGGCTCTAGCAACAGACGCCTACCGTCTTAGGATTCAAGGCATGGTGGTTAGGCTTCGCCAGAGCGAGTCCATCTATGATGTGGCCAGCACTCTATCAGGCATAAGATCAGCCCTTAATGGGCTTAAGGGAGCCGTTAACTTGCCAGACATAGCCCAGATGGTTGAGGAAATAGATGGAACTATGCAGGATTTTGACGTGGCCCAGGATGTGGCTGAGGCGGGAATGGAGAGAATGACAGTTTCCACCGAAGTGACATCCCAAGAGGTTGCAGCAACCATTTCCGAAATTGACCAAGAAATCGGCGTGGAAACCGGAGTAAAGCTTCCCTCTGCACCGAGCGGAAAGATTGAGGAACTGGAAAAAGACATTAAGAAATTGAAAGAAGAACTCTGAAAATTCTTCCCTTTTTCTACTTGTAAGGGAAATTTGAGGGGAAGCGACTATGCTAGTTAGGGGAAGACCCCTATGTGAATCACTTTCACATATTATGCAGAACGTTTCGACGGTGGAACCCGCGACCATTAGAGACAGGGCCTACCTCCTGAACTGCTATATCCTCATGTATAGGGCTACTGGTGATAAGTCCTTCTTGGAGAAATCTAACGAAATCGCCGAAGAACTGGTTTCTCTACAATCAAATTCTGGAGCTTGGCTTTCAAGCAAGGGCGAAATAGATGGCGAAGCCACAGCAACAATTGTCCATGGCTTTCGTTCACTACTGGCAGAAGCGGGAAACGACAAGATTCAAAAGTCTCTTCAGACCGCATTTGGATTCGCTTTGTTCCAGAAATCACTCGACCTGCAAATTGCAAAGATTCTTTTTGAAGGTTTTATGTACAATGAAGATGACAAATTTCTGGACAAGATGGTTGAGCTAATAAGTTCAATTGGTATAGATAAACGGGTGGAGGTTTCTCTACTTCTGTTCATAGCTACAGATAGCATGGAATTTTTGGAAAAGGCCTTAAAGGCTGTTAAACCATTGGGGGGACTATCAGCTCAGGAAACCGCGGATTTCCTTCTTTGGAACTTATCGAGTTTTGATAAGGATAGATACCCAAAACAACCAAAGCTCAGAAGATATATCGCGGAGCAAATTGAACTTAAAAGTTTGAGTGACTATTGGCAGGCGCTAGCCTACATTCTTGGTGAGGCAAGCGTAATCAACTCTGAGAGAGTAAACATGGCTGACACGCCTAAAATAGTTGACAGCCCCCTCACTGTTCTCAGAGACAGTTTAGGCGAATCAGTAATTTTGGGGAGAACAAAATCTACACAAGCCAAACTCGGCTGCAAGGGAACATTTTACATTGGTTGTGTGGGAGAGAGAACCAGCAAAGATGTGAACCTGCTTGGTTGTAAGGTTCTTCTTGATGGGGTAAAACCTCACGTTATATTCATAAGTGGTCATAGGGGCTCTGGCAAATCTTACACCATGGGAGTTATTGCGGAGGAATTGGCGGAATCAAGACTGGGAATCGCTACAATTATTGTTGATCCTATGGGAATTTTTTGGAGTATGAAGTACCCCAATTGGGAAGAAAAGGAGTTGGAAGCTCTTGAAAAATGGAACCTCACTCCCAAGGGCTTCGATAACGTGAAGGTTTTTATTCCAATCGGTTTCTATGATAAGGTTCCGGAGCAAACGAGGGATATGCCCTTCTCGTTAAGGCCTTCAGATTTAACAGCTGACGATTGGTGCCACACCTTTGGTATAGACAGGTTCAGCACGCTCGGCCTCTTAACAGAACAGGTCATTGATAGGGTTAAAAAAGGCTACAGAGCTACAATCGATGACCAAGAATTAGATGTCCCCGGTAAAGGAAACGATTACAGCCTGGAGGATTTAATTAAATGTATCGAGACTTGTTCCGACATCATTTCTGAGGACAAAGGATTTAGGCGTGACACTAGAAGAGCTTTGGTTGCTAGACTTTCATCTGCGAATCAGTGGGGAATCTTCTCAGCCAAAGGAACTAGCTTAACTCATTTAGCGGTTCCCAATCAGGTATCTGTCATTGACGTAAGTCATCTAGATGACAGTCTGCGTGCCCTAATCATTGGTATACTGGCACGTAGGATACTCAAGGTGAGAGCACAGATATCAAGAATGGAGGAGGCTGCACAGTTAGGCGAAACAATCGATGAAAAGGTTGAGGCAGAGATTCCTGTGACTTGGCTGATGATTGACGAAGCCCATCTACTCGCTCCCTCTAAGGGTGCTACTGCAGCTTCTGAACCCCTCGTAGAATATGCTAAACTGGGAAGAAAACCTGGCTGTGGATTAGTGCTTGTGACCCAGCAGCCCTCAGCCACAGATAGCAGAATTTTATCTCAACTAGACGTGCTAATAACACACTATTTATCCTATGAACCAGACATTATTGCCTTCACAAAAAGATCACCAGCGGAAGTCCCCGTAGAAATAAAGGATTCTGGATTTATACGAAACATTCCCGTTGGAATGACCATTGTTTCAGATGAATCTATCACAAGTAACCGTGCCCTTGTAGTTAAGATAAGACCCAGGCTGAGTCAGCATTCTGGCCGCGAAGCCCTTCCCAAGATAATTGAGGAACTCACAGCCATTGCTCCAAAACAGGTTGCCACTCCAGAAATTGAGAAAACTGTTGAGGAAACAGGAGGCACACTCGAAGCAGAGGCCGAGGCTTTAGAAGCTTTGGAAGAAAGTACAGAAGAAGAAATGGTAGAAGTGTCCCCAGACATATCAACACCAGCCCCACCTGTACTCAGCTTACCGACGGATTTGGCCTCCGACTACCTTAAACGAGTCTTGGAATACAGATTTTATGATTATCTGTATCCTGCTCCCAAAATGGAGGGAGTAGCAGAACCAATAGTGACACAGGCGCACAGTAGAGAAGCCATCCGTGAAATCTACACAAAATTGAAGGAGGAAGGTTGGCAAATAGAGATAGAAGCGACAAAAAGTGTACCTGTAGTTTTAGCCTCCAAGGAGAAGTCAAGATTAGCCGTAGGGATAGTTGAAACCGAGGAAAACACGGTAATTGGCATTTCATCCACTTCGGCGCTTAAAAATGAAGCAGCAAGCATAGTGACAACAGTTAAAGAGATAGTTAAAGGCTTAAAGGCGGCTCCCCGCACACCAAGACCAAAACCCTTAACAAGGGAGACCATAGCAGAGGAAGAACTTCCAGAATTACCCAGCCCACCACCAATACCCAGAATCAGCGCCGAAGAGAGCGTTAAACCGGAAATTAGTAAACCAGCGAGTGAACCGGAAATTAGTAAACCAGTAGGTGTACAACCAATAGAGGAAGAGGGGAAAGAACAGGTGTCTGATAAGGAGAAAAGGCAGGAAGAGATTCTCAGGCAGATAGAGAAATTCCAGAAATATTTGAGGAGCCTACATGAGTACTTTGAGTTAGGTAGGATGACTGAGGATGAGTATGTTTTCTTAAAGAGAAAAACTTTCGAAAAAATCGAGCAACTGCGCAGGTCACTCATCGAATGATTATTGGTGAATTTAAATGCCCTACATTTTTGATTCAGAAGAGAATCTAAAAATTCTAAGAGAATTTTTTGAGTATGTGGTTTTCGGCGTCCTAGACAGTATTGTGACTAATTTTATTGAGGAAGCTCAAATGGTTAGGGAGAAGTCGTTTCCATATTTTAAAAAGCGTGTGGAGGGAAAAATTTCTGAGCCCTTGTTTAAAAAGAGAGTTGAGAAGATTTTAGCAAATCTCAAATTGGACGAAGCACTCCAAACATATGTATCCTCAGTATTTGAAACATTCGCTTCACAGCTTTACAATGAGTTGCAAGAAGTGGAGCCCAAACTCACTCCTGAAGACTTGGAGAGAATTACCGATGAATACATAGCTGTAAGGTGGTTTGACAAGCAAGTTCTGGATCCAGGTTATAGAATCTTGACGCTAGACAGCGTTGGTTACAGTGAAGCTCTGGAAACAAGAGCAAAAATCTTGGAACTTTTCAAGTCTTTTATTGCAAAAGAGGTTTCCTTTGAGGAAGCCAAGCATGCTCTGGAAAAAATGTTAGAGGGGTTCAGAAGGAAAGAAGTGGTTTTGGGGGTGAAGTCGCTGGTACTAGCAGCGATGGAAACTATTAAAATGTCAAACATTCACAAAATGGCGGAACATATTAAAAAAGAGCCTAAAACTATTAGTGCCCCTGTTTCAAGCTTTCTTCCGCCATCAGATAAGAAGAGCAAACTTTTCAATTGGTTTAGAGAGGACATAGTGAAACCTGCCCTAAAAAATCTGGCAGCTAACTTGATACTGGATGAAAAACAGGAGTTGGAAAGGAGAATAACCGAATCCTTTATTCTCCTCGTGGATAGAGTCCTAACTTTCAATGATTTTGAAAAGAGGATAGCAGCCCTCATTAAGCCTGAGATAAAATCCGAGCCCGCACGCACCCATGTAGCAGCATCCCTGCTTAGCATAGCAGAACTAGTTCATGAGGAGGCTGAAGAGGATCCTTCACTGGAAAGCTTCATCGATTTTATTGAAACCAGACAAAAAGAAATAAACAGGATATATGGTTAGAATATGTATAATAATGCCTAAAGAGTAGAGTTTAATAAAGAATGGAGGTTATTATATTTATTAGGTAACCTATGAATACTCTTAGAGGAGAAAAGTATGAGTATTAAAGATATACTCTTTGGAAAAAGGCCGAAAAACAAGGATGAAATAGTCGCACAGCTGAGAACTAGTATAAATAGGTTAACTCTGCGTTCACGGAACTATGAGAGAAAGGCAATTGAGGAGAGAAACAAGGCTAAACAATACTTAAAAATGGGTAACAAGGGTATGGCAACATTCGCCCTCAGAAAATTCAGAAGATACCAGAATTTTCTAGGTAAGTACACCGCATTTATTGAGAACCTTGAAACTAGACTCATTGCCATAGAAGAAGCCCATGACGTTTCAGAACTCAAAGAAGCATTTGAACTTGCAGGAGCAGAGCTTGAAAACGCCCGAAAACTCGTCAACTCAGAACAGATACTTGAAATGATGATAAAGCAAGAGGAAGCTATGCACGAGATTTCCAGAAGCTCAGAAATTTTGGCAACTCCTTCCGAAATGGGCGTTGAAGAGGCTGGAGATATTGAAAGTGAGTTAAACCGTCTAGAGGCGGAAATCGCATTGGAGGGCATAGAGGAACCTAAAGTACCGCAAGGGGACATAATAACAGAAAAATCTTCCTTGGCGTCTGAACTAGAAGACCTGAAGAGGGAATTAGAGAGCTCAAAGAAGCCCAAAGAAAAGGAGTAGTTGAGAATTTCTTTTCACACAATTTTCAAAAATTTCAATGGTTCTTGGATAATTAATTGATAGATATCTATTTTGTAATGGTTTAGGCTTGAACTTCAATTTCCTTTAATTTTTGGTTCAGGACGTAGAGTTCCTCATAAAGATTTTTCATTCTTTTCAGGTACTCCTCCACAGAAATGTCTCCACGCCGCCAAAGTTCCTCAATTTTTTTGAGAAGCTGCTCGATGGAGAATTTCTTTCGTTCCCAATCTAGTACATACTCTCTTTTTGATCCTTCCACAGTTTGAACTTGTACCCGGTTATAAGTGGATAGTGGGGATGTGGGCTTTTGAGCAGCTCTGGGGGCAACGGTGGGAACAGGCGGCTGTGGTTCGAATCCGCGGCTGGGCTCCTTAATTTTGGGTGTGAAAACGCTCATAATTTTTTTATGTATCTCGTTTTTCAGGTCGTCTAGGGTTATTTCCAGTTTTTCCAGTTTATTAGTTTGAGTTTTATCCTTTATGGAGCTTTTATCAAAGTTTTTTGCCAATTCTACGTATCTCTCAATTGCCTTTAGGGTATTTTTGGATGCGGAGAATCGCACATCTCCTTGGGAACCTTCGAAAGAGAGTTTCTTCCATATTGATCCTTCAACTACGAGTTGGAGAGCTTTTAGAGGAAGTTCAAAATGTTTCTGGTACGACTTGTTTAGAATTCCTTTTTCTCTGATAAAAATTATCCTTTTATCTGTTAACAAAAGTATTCCACTACATTTTTCTAAACTTAGAAAAGAGCTCCCCACATATTTTACCCTCTCAACGGCTGCTACAGGTTTTTCCCCAATTTCTAAATCAATTTTTTCCCTATGTTCCTCAAAGAGCTTCCAATGAAAACTCAGCAATTTTACTAGGGAAGTTACCGTCTCAAGATTTTTTTCGGGCAATTCCATAAGACCCTTGACATAATCTTTGTAGTCTTTAACATCGGCTTTTATCCTGTCCACTGCTGTTTGAATCTGTGCAAAATCATGTGGACTCCAATTATCGGGATAAGAAAAATCTACGAGTTGCACTTGAATCACATTTAAGACCTGTTGAGCCCGCGCCTCCACCTTCTTTTTTAGGGAAATAATTTCTTGGAACAGGGAAATTAGAGTTTCCTCCATTTTTGGATAGTGGAAATACCTTCTATGTCTGAGAAAAATTAACTTCTTCCTAGTTTCTCTAAGTCTCCTCGAAAAATCTTTCAACAATTCATAACCATAGAGAATGCTGTTCACATTATCAATAAAGGTTTTTTTAAGCTCCACCCTCTTATCCTGAACGCTTATAACCATACCAGAGCGACAGTTGGGACAAAGCTTCCATCTTCTAATCCCAGATCTCAAATCAGTTGAACCACAATTTGGACATCTTGGAGGACTTTTCTTATTCCCCTCACTTAAGTCTGTTTCCTTGAAGCCACACGAACCGCAGATAAAAAACTCCTCCCTTCTCTCCTGGGCGCATCCCAGACAGAAAGCTGATTTGCACTCCTCACAGTAGTAAGCCGCCTCAGCCTCATTACAAGAAGCACACTTGAATCTATCCAGAGACATCAAATCGAACCCACCGCCTTTAAAAACCTAGTGAAAGTCATTTATTATATTGACTATTATCCCTGTAGAGTAAGAAACTATAGCCAGATGTTACCAAAGTATTATCCTAATTCTTAAAAGGGCGTAAAAAGTTTTTAGTGCACTTTGGGGATTGGAGTGTCAACTAACATTGATATGCGTGCCCTCAAAAACCCTCCCTGGAGCATATCCTCCACCACACAG
>JAHAWU010000134.1 GCA_018383815.1 Candidatus Jordarchaeia archaeon
AAGCAAGAAATAAAACATTTTGTCCGTTCAAGAATCCTCTACGCAGAACCCCTCTAATCACTCCAAGCCCGAAAATGTCCTTTAACCTTACTAGTTTGAAAATTTTTTTAAACCATGAGAGCAAATGTTAGGAAATACCAAATCTAGAGGATGTCTTATGTCTCAGGGCGATTTAAAGGGTAAGGATCTGATAACCACTCAGGAATGGGGTTTCGAGGATTTGGAGTCTGTATTAAAGCTTGCAGGGGATATGAAAAAAAACCCTAAGAAATTCTCTTCGGCACTACAGGGGAAATCACTTATTATGCTTTTTTTTAATCCCAGCACGCGTACCCGTCTATCTTTCGAGATTGGTATGACTCAGTTAGGCGGCCACGCGGTCTACATGGATGCTGAGAAGGCTTGGATTGGAAAGGGTTCTGAATCTATAAAGGACACCGCCTCGGTTATGGCAAGGTATGGCGATGCTATTTCTATTCGTATATTTCCAAACATTACAGACTGGCAGTACGGAAAGAGTAATGAGGTGGTACGTGAATTTGCAAGGTGGGCAGAAATACCTGTAATTAATATGGAGTGCGACCTCTTTCATCCCTGCCAAGCTCTAGCCGACATACTAACCATTAAGGAGAAAATGGGGAATCTGAAGGGTAAAAAGTTTGTTTTAAGTTGGGCGTATCACCCTAGACCCCTGCCAGTAAGTGTTCCCAACTCTGCGCTTCTTATAGCGACGAGGTTCGGTTTGGATGTTACCCTGCTGCATCCAGAGGGCTTTGAGTTGGATGAACAGATAATGAGTTGGGCTAGGAGCAATTGTGAGGCGAACGGCTGCAACTTGGAGATTTCACATGATATGGAGGAAGCGTATCGCGACGCTGATATTGTGTACGTGAAAGCATGGGGGTCCCTCAAGTACTATGGGAAGCCCGAGGAGGAAAAAGGACTCAGAGTGAATTTTCGAAATTGGATTTGCAACGAAGACTTGATGGAACTTACCAATAAAAATTCGATTTTTATGCACTGTCTGCCCATAAGAAGAAATGTTGAGGCCACAGACGGTGTGGTTGATGGGCCGCACTCCGTGATTTACGATGAAGCTGAAAACAGGCTGCACGTTCAAAAGGCTATCCTATCACTTGTGATGTAGAGCTGATTCCTGTGTCAGGGGTTAAGAGAATCAAAAAAATTTTGGAAAATCAGAACATACCTGCCGAAATAATTGAACTGAATGTAAAAACCGCTACCTCAGAACAAGCAGCAGTAGCCCTAGGTATAAGTACATCTCAGATTGCCAAGTCTCTGCTGCTGGTAAACGAGAGCATGAAGCCATTTCTAGTTATAGCGCCTGGTGATAAGAAGGTTGACAAAAAAAGGTTAGCTGAGATAACCTCTTCAAAAAAGGTTAACTTTGCTGACGCCAAACTTATTGAGGAATTTACGGGATTTCCAATGGGGGGCGTCCCTCCCTTTGGTCATATAAATGAATTAACGACTTTTATTGATCAGGGGCTTCTAAAACATGAAAAGGTCTATGCTAGTGGCGGGTCGGATAACTCACTTATGGTGATAGACCCAAAAGTTTTAATTAAAGTTACTAAGGGTAGAGTGGTTGATGTTTGCATCTAGGGTTCTCTTTTTTGGCAAAAAATGTTTCTAATTGTTTTTTCAAGGATTTCTATGGATTCCAAGAATTCTCTCTTTTCTATGTTCTCCTCGTCTGTGTGTTCTAATGCTGGGTCTCCTGGCCCGTAGCTTACTGTTGGTATGTTGTACCATCGTCCTATCAGATTCATGAAGCAGGTTCCTGTCTTTCTTATGTAGCGTGGCTCTGTGTGTTTAACGTCCATGATTGCTTTAGCTAATTCTTTTGCTGGTGTGGCGTCCTTGTTTGCTCTAAATCCTTCTATTTGGCTCAAAACATCATAACTTATTTGAACCCCATTTATTTCTTTAAACTCTTTGAAGATTTTTTCGACTGTTCCCAAAAGCTTCGTGGATTTAACAAGGTAAGGGAAACGGACATCTATGAATAATTGGCACTCGCTGGGAATAACGTTAGGGGCCACGCCACCCACTATTTGTGTAAGATTAGGAATCGTGGAGAAGAAGGGTGACTTTTCTTTAGTTTCCACACTTTCCTTGATTTTTCTCCAAAGGTCATATGCAAGCTCTATGGAGTTTTTGTAAACCCAGGAGCAGGCTACATGTCCGCCTCTAGTTTTCAAATTTATTTTGAATAGCAGTCTACCCTTGGATGCTAAACATATTCTATCGTTTTTAGTTGGCTCACCAAATATTGCATAGTCGGCTTTGAGGCCTCCCTCCAATAAACTCTGAATCCCCCTCAAGCTAGATTCCTCCTCCACAACACCCGCAAATAACAATGTGCCATCGACATTCAGTTCTGGGACTATAGAGCCTGCAAGTATCATAGAGGCCACAGAAGCTTTAGCGTCTACCGCTCCCCTACCATAAATTCTCCCGTTCTCCTCCCTGACTGGAATCTCTCCCGGAACAGTGTCAATGTGAGAAGAAAAGAGAAGGGTGGGTTCTCCGTCTCCTATTTTACCAAGCACGTTTCCCACGTTATCTTGTTTAACTTCGTAGCCCATGTTTTTAAGGCTCTCCATCAGAAAAACTGAAAATCTATGCTCCTTTCCAGAGACGCTGGGAATTTCCAGCATCTCCAAAAGGTATTCTATAGGATCTATCATTTTATTATAGTCCCCACTTTAAGTTCAAGCGCCGAAGATATAGGATTTTTTTCGAGACCTGAACAAATAATTACCGTTTTTATACCTAAACTAAGCGCTTCAAGGGCGGCAAAAATCTTCTTCCTCATTCCTCCCTCCACTTTTTCCAGAACTTCCTCAGCTTCATGCCTACTAATATTTCGAACCAACTTACCATCAATAATTAGTCCCGGGACATCTGTGAGCGAGACGAAAACATCTGCGTTTACCGCCTTTGCAATATGGGCAGCGGCTCTATCCCCATCAAGGTTTACCGGCTCATTTTCTAAACTGATTCCGATAGGTGCAACTACTGGAAGATATCCATTATCAATGATTAATTTGAGGAGTGCTCCGTTTACTTCCTTGATCTTACCGCTGTAATCTCCTCTCAGTATTCTTTTTTTCCCGTTTTCAACAGCAACTATCTTGTCTTTTCTTTCGGCGATTATGGTCCTTCCATCTAGCCCCGTTAGTCCTATTGCGGGAATTTGGTTTTTACGCAGGAGGGCAACTATGTTTTTGTTGACTTTGCCAGCCATGGCCATGATTGTTATATCCATGGTTTCTTTGTCTGTGAATCTACTTTTAAAGCCGCTAGGCGACTTCACAATTGTGGGCTCCTTTCCCAGTTTCCTGGAAATTTTATTAATCTGGGGTCCTCCCCCATGTACAATTACCAATTTGTGTTCCTTTATTAGCTTTTTCACGTCCTCTACTAGACCTCCAGTTTCCTTATCTGCCAATGATCCTCCAATCTTAATCGTAATAATCAATACACTTACTCTCCATAGCTTGCCTCAAAATTTTATCACTATTGAAAAAACTTTTCTTCTAGGAACAAAATATTCCATTGTGTTTTTCAGTGCTGTTTCTTATTTGCATCTGTTTAAATAGTTTATAATTTTCTCGGCCACGTTTACTCCTGTAGCTAGCGTTATGTGTCTAAATCCGGGGGCATGGTTTACTTCGTTTACTAGGAGCTGATTTTCACTTTCGAACATATCGACTCCTACTATTTCGCCCTTGGTTGCGGAGGTTGTTTTAAGGGCTAGGTCTTCAATTTCTGGTGTAACCTTACATTCCTCTGCTTTGGCGCCTATGGTTGCGTTGCTTCTCCAGTCTCCGGGAATCAAATAGCGGTACATGGCTGCAACCACTGATTCGCCTACCACGAAGGCTCTGATGTCTCTTCCGCTTTTGATGAATTCCTGCAAGTAGTAAACCTTGTGGAAAACAGAACCCAGAACTTCTCGTGACTCTATTATGGCTTTAGCTGACTGTTCATCCTTTAAAATTGCTACCAGTCTCCCCCAGCTTCCAATTAAAGGTTTAATAATAGCGGGGTATCCCAGTTCTTCAAGGGCTTTGAGGGCGGATTCGTAAGAGAAGGCGACGTAGGTTTTGGGTTGTGGTATTCCCCATCTATTCAGGATAGCAGAGGTTTTTAGTTTATTTCCGCATATTTCCTGGCACTCAGCCGAATTTACGACTTTAAATCCCTGAGATTCAAGAACCATGGTGGAGTAAAGTCCCTTGGTATAGCTTAAAGATCTTTCGAGGAAAAGGTCTATGTCTGAAAAGGCGTTACCATCCTGTATTTTTAGGCTCATCTTTCTGCAGTCTAAAGGTTTTATTTCCAAACCCTGTTTTTTTGCCTCTTCAATGATTGTTTTTTCTTCCCATGATATCTGGTTGTAAATCAGTCCTATGTTCATCGATGTGGTCACTCGCCCCAATCTTCTTCTTCTAACTGTGCAGGCTCGAAAACTACACCGCCATTGTTCTTCTCAAGCACTTCCAATTGAACTGCACAGTCGGGGCACTCCACTATTTCACCTATCATAACATTGTCCTCTACATCAAACTCAAAGAAGCATTCTGGACATTTGCCTTTCATTCCTGCTAAACCTCCGATAATTTACAAGTATTTTTTGGATGAGGCAAGAGAAAAAAGAAATGATATAAAAACATAGTGTGTTAAAAATAACTCAACCCAAAATAACTAGTTCCGAACAGAACACTTCTTAGCTGGAAATAAAATCTACAACAAGTTTTTCCAGCTCTACGAGGGCGGATTTACACTTCTGAATCCTATTCGTGAGGCTAATTCTTTTAGACTTCAGGGCTTCCCTTCTATCCGTTAGCATTCTTTTGACTTCAACTGGTGAAGTTCCTCCAATATGATTCCTCCTCCCCACCATGGCAAGAGGGTTAATGGCCTCCTCTATCACCTCTCCGCCTAACTCAATTTTTTTACCAGTTTCCTCCTTAACCAGAGTAGTCAACAATTCTGGATCTATTTTTTTACCGCTTTCAAGTGTTCGCTTAACATACATTCCCACTATTCTATGCGCGGAGCGAAATGAAATTTTTGCTTCCCTAATTAATAAATCCACAAGTTCAGTGGCCGTAGAATAACTGTCCAAGATTACCTTTAGTATCCGCTCCTGGTTGAATTTGAGTGTGCTGACTAAGCCGGACATAACTTTGAGCACAGATTTAGCGGTATCCAAGCTTCTAAAAAGTGGTTCTTTGATTTCTTGCTGGTCTCTATTGTATCCTGAAGGAAGCCCCTTGAGAATGGTAAGGATCTGTATTAGACAGCCGTAGAGTCTACCCGTCTTCGCCCGGGTGAGCTCAAGCACATCGGGATTCTTCTTTTGAGGCATCAAACTGCTTCCCGTAGTGTAAACCTCATCCAGTTCGATTAGCCCCATCTCGCCGGTTGACCACCAAATTAACTCCTCGGAGAGCCTACTGAGAAGCGCCATTAACAAACAAAGAATGAATACTACCTCAGATTCAGCTTCACCCCTAGAGGACACCGCATCCAATGTGTTTTCCTGAACGCGGTCAAAGCCCAGTAAACTTGCGGTCAGGCTTCTATCAATAGGCCAACTAACCCCACTGACTGCCCCGGACCCAAGCGGACACTGATTAACTCTAGCATAAACTTCCTCCAATCTGCCCACTATTCTTAGAAGTGAGTCAATGTAGGCGACGCACCAGTGCCCAACTGTGGTCGGTTGTGCCAGGCGTGTATGCGTGCAGCCTACCATGAGTGTTTCTAAATTTTTCTCGCCTACCTCAATAAAAGTGGAAATTAAGTTAAGAACCATCTCCGAAACTTCATTTATTTGGTCTCTGAGGTACATTCTAGTATCCAGTAGTACCTGGTCGTTTCTTGAACGCGCTAAGTGCATCATCCCCCCATATTCCTCACCGATTTCTTCGATTACCTTTTTTTCAATGTTCATATGTACGTCCTCTAGCTCTGGTAGGAGCTGGAATTTATTCTCCTCAATTCTCCTTTTAATATTCATTAGGGAAACGAGGATTTTTTGAAGTGTCTCCTTGTTCAGAACGCCTACCTTGTATAGCATGTAGTCATGGGCGATGGTTCCCAACACGTCATAAATTGCTAACCTTTGGTCGAGGAGTATATCCTCTCCCGCGGTAAAATTTTCCACATCTTCTCTAGATTTTTTGCTAAAACGCCCTCCCCAAAGCTTGTCGCTCATCGCATTTCCTTCTCTCACATTCACGTGTATTTCACGGTTTTGCTTTGTATTTCTCCGCTTTTCGGCTTAACTGCTTGGGCCATTCTGGACTGTAGCCCCCACAACTCTATGAAGCCCAGTGAAGCCAACTGGTTGAAAGTAGACTTTCTATCATAGGTTGCGAGATTCTCATCATAGAGGGCGTAACTGGAACTGCGACCTACAACACTAACATTCCCCTTAAAGAGCTTAAGCCGTACTGTTCCCGTAACCTTTCTATTCACATTATTTATGAATGCTTCCAAGTCCTCCATTAGAGGCTCAACCCAGAGGCCGCTGTAGACTAGGCTTGTCCACTGTTCATCCACAAGCTTCTTGAAGGCGTTTTCATGCCTAGTACAGACGAATTTCTCAAGATCCTTGTGCGCCTTCAAGAGAATCGTTGCCGCTGGGCACTCGTATACTTCTCTAGACTTTAACCCAACAATTCTATCTTCCATGTGGTCAATTCTTCCAACGCCGTGTGTGCATCCCAGCTCGTGGAGCTTCATAATTAAATCAACACCATTCATTCGCACACCGTCAACAGAAACTGGGACGCCCTCTTCAAATCCTATTTCAACATAGCAGGGTTCATTGGGGGCCTTCTCAGGTGGGGTTGTCCAAAGGAAGACATCAGGTGGAGGCTCAACTTCTGGGTGTTCCAAAACTCCACATTCTATACTTCTACCCCACAAGTTCTCATCTATACTATATGGCGAATTTACTGTAACGGGGATGGGGATTCCATGCTCTTGGGCGTATATAATTTCGTCGTCACGACTCATTCCCCACTCAACCACTGGCGCAATAATTTTCATCTCTGGTGCAAGAGTGTTAATCGTAACAGAAAAACGCACTTGATCGTTTCCCTTGCCTGTACAACCGTGACTAATTGCATCAGCGCCTTCTTTCTTGGCGATTTCCACACCCCATTTTGCAATTAATGGTCGTGATAGCGATGAACTTATGGGGTAGGCGTCCTGATAAAGTGCGTTAGCCTTAATGGCTTTCATTATGTACTCATTTACAAATTCCTCTCTGGCGTCTATGGTGTAATGCCTTTTGACGCCGAGCTTTTTGGCCTTTTCCTCTATTTCCCTGAAATCTTTTGCCTGTCCCACGTTAAGAGTTACTGTAATAACGTCTGTATTATACTTTTCTTGTAGCCACACAAGCATACAGGAAGTATCTAGCCCTCCAGAGTATAGTAATACACACAAATCAATCTCGTCGGGACGGGCTGTGAAACTAGCAACTTTTTCTTTTAACAACCTCTAACCTCCATAGAGAAAAGAAAGTGAACGGAAAAAAGTAATCCCAGTATTAATTTCAATTTAACGTAATACTAGAAACAAATTACCTTGGAAAAAGTTCTAAAAGACACAAATCATAATTCTAAAATACACCCGTAACCTGATTGGCAGAACTCACTATCTTACAAATTCAGGCTGAAAGTGCTGCAACTTGCTCTCTGGCTGTCACAACTTGTTTCATTTAGAACGCTTCGCCCGGATAGTTTACGCAAGCATTTACCCATTTGAGGTCCGATAGGGTAATATTCCCACGGGTTTTACGCTCTATAAACTGTTTCTTTTTTGAGTATCCCCCAAGCATTCTAGGCATGTTCAGCTGAGTCAGCCTAAACTTGGTACACTAATATAATTTGCGACAGTAAGCTAATTAGTCTTGACGTTACCTCTAAATTTCGGATCGCTGGAATCTTCTCCTGTCAACTTTGGTATAGCCTTTTTCAACACCTCTAATTCTTGTTTAGCGCGTCTTGTTCTTGGTGGAATGGTAAATTTTAATTTTGGACTCGTTAGTATATTCTAAAGTAGGTGCTTTCAATGATTGCTGAAAAGACCGCGTTGGAATATTTGAATGATGCTAGAGAGCACGCAAAGTGCGGTGATTTTGTTGGAGCCTTCCTGAGATATATTAGAGCAGGGTGTTTTTTTAGGGAGTCCAGCGACTTGGTAAATTCTCTTGATTGTTATAATAAAGCTATGGAAGTCGCAAATGAGCATTTGAACAAAAAAGAGTATATGGCCCTAGTTTACAGTGGCTTCGCTTCCTATTATCGTGGAGTCGGCAATAATAACAAATTTGTGGAAAATTTGTCACAATCCGCAAAAATGCATATAGACGCAGCTGAAGAAAACATAGCCAAATGGCAAGATATAGGAGGAAAATCTACTTCTTTAATCGAAACTGCCATCTCTGAATATAGTTGGGCCTCTTTTTGCAGTTTCCTCCTCGGCGACAAAGAACTAGCTAAAAACCTCGCCCTAAAAAGTTTGGATTTAGCCCAAACAAAAAGAATTAGAATTTGGAGGCGAGAATTAGCAAAAACCTGTGGAGCCCTAATTAATGGAAAATTAGGGAAGGCTCAGGCTCACTGGGTAAAGTTCCAAGAAAAGCTGTCCAATGATTACCTAGGCGAAACTGAATATTTTGAATACCTACGCATTGTTGAAAACTGCTTCAACATCGCCAAAAGCCAGAAAAAATGAAAACCACATAAAACTTTAACAGTAACCTTTTATATTACCTATAGTAGAAAAAATAAGTCAAAAATGTCATAATTAGACTGTTTTTCCTTCCCCCGCATTACTAAAATCAAGATAGAAAACCGAAGTGAAAAAGGAAAAATCGGGGAAGTGGAAAAACAAATTAAAACTGTCAAAACAAACAGAAAACTAAGATTCGCAAAGAATTATTTACCCCCTCAAAAAATATAAGTCTGGTAAACCTAATAAATTTAGAGCTTTTTGGTGGGAAAGCTTTGAGTGAAAAGGATTGCGAAGCTTTGCTTAGCAAAGCAAGAAGTTATGAATCTCAAGCTACAGGCACAGTTGCAGGTCAAGAATATATTGAAAAGGCTGCAGATAAACTGAGAGAGGCAGGAGACTGCTATTTTAAACTTAAAAATTATGAAAAAGCCCTCAATTGTTACACCGAAGCTTATAAGCACCATAAAAAGATAAACTACACTGTTTCCGCAGCGATGGATTCTGAAAAAATGGCTCGATGCTACCAGAACCTTGGAAAAAAGGTTGAATTTGAAAAACTCATGCAAGAAGCTGCTGCCACCTACGCCGACCAGGGCGAGAAAATGAGCATGGCTGGAAATCTTGTATCTGCAGCCCTTCTCTACAGTGATTCAGCTATAGCCTACAAAGCACTTTCAAATTATGAATCTTTCAAAAATTGTTTTGAGTTGGCAGCCCAAAACTACTCAGAGTACGCCGAAATACTGCTAGAAGAAAGGGATTACGGTTACGCTGCAGCAAATTTGAGCTGGGCCGCCATGTGCAGCTTTGCAATATCAAATTTTGACGACGCAGTTAAAAAAGCAGATAGAGCACTTGAACTATGCAGTAAGAATAATATTAAAGACGAAAACTATGACGTGGCCGCTTTAAGTAAAGCCATTTGCAGTAGAGACCCTTCAAAGTCCAGGCAGTTATTCGACAGAATTAAGGACAACCTCAGCGAATCTGAAATTAAAATTGTGAACCAATGCCTCGAAAATTTAAGGTGAACACCCTATCTGCGAAGATTAATAAATATCGTAGGTAAAGAATTTATTGAGGAAAGTAAATATGGTGGTAAACCTTGGCGAATAAAGAAAACGATGTGAACAGGAAAATCGATTACTACTCGGAAACCGCAAACCTACTTTTAGAAGAAGAAGCTTATGACATTGCATCAGACTTCTTCACTTTAGCTGGTTTCTACAGTTTATCCATAAGAGATATTGACTCAGCCAAAAATTTTTCAGCCAAGTCCCTGGAATCATGCAAAAAAGGCAAAATACAAGATCACCATTACCTTTTCGCCTCCTCACTCAAGGAGCTATGCTCCGGCAATCTCGGTAAAGCTACCGAATATTGGAACAAAATAAAAAACAAATATACCGACGACGAAGTCCAACTTGTAGAACAAATACTAGGCGGTTACC